>JBPBQS010000320.1:0-50707 GCA_050920955.1 Janthinobacterium lividum
GGCTGCTGGGCGTGGTGCCAAAGAGCTACCTGCCGAACTACCGGGAGTTCTACGAGCGCAGGCACTTCGCGGCGGGGGCGGGGGTTTGCGGGGAGGTGGCGCTCGCGGGGCAGGTGGCGCCGTTCGGGGCGGATTTGCTGTTCGCGGCGGAGGATGTTGCGGGGTTCGTGCTGCACGTCGAGGTTTGCGAGGATTTGTGGGTGCCGGTGCCGCCGTCGAGCGGGGCGGCGTTGGCGGGGGCGAGCGTGATCGCGAACCTGTCGGGGAGCCCGATCACGGTGGGGCGGGCGGACACGCGGCGGATGCTGTGCAGGTCGCAGTCGGCGCGGTGCGTGGCGGCGTACGTGTACGCGGCGGCGGGGGAGGGGGAGAGCACCACGGACCTGGCGTGGGACGGGCAGGCGATGGTGTTCGAGGCGGGCGAGGCGCTCGCGGAAGGGGAGCGGTTCGCGCGCGACGCGCATGCGGTGGTGGCGGACGTGGACCTAGACCTGCTGCGGCAGGAGCGGGCGCGGACGGGGACGTTCGACGACAACCGGCGGGAGGTGGGGCCGGGGTTCAGGACGGTGGGGTTCAGGCTGGGGCTGGACGGGGCGGCGCGGGGGTTGCGGCGGCGGGTGGAACGGTTCCCGTTCGTGCCGGCGGACGCGGCCAGGCTGGGGGAGGATTGTTTCGAGGCGTACTCGATCCAGGTGGCGGGGCTGGCGCAGCGGCTGCGCGCGACGGGGCTGGAGCGGGTGGTGATCGGGGTTTCGGGGGGGCTGGATTCCACGCACGCACTGCTGGTGGCGGCGCGGGCGTTCGACCGGCTGGGGCTGCCGAGGGTGGGGATCCTCGGCTACTCGCTGCCGGGGTTCGCGACGGGGGAGGCGAGCCGGGCGCGGGGGGCGGCGCTGATGGCGGCGCTGGGGGTGAGCGCGGGGGAGGTGGATATCCGGCCGGCGGCGCGGCAGATGCTGGCTGATCTGGGGCATGCGTACGCGGCGGGGGAAGCAGCCTACGACGTCACGTTCGAGAACGTGCAGGCGGGGCTGCGCACGGATTATCTGTTCCGTTTGGCGAACCACCAGGGGGCGCTGGTGGTGGGGACAGGGGATCTGTCGGAGCTGGCGCTGGGGTGGTGTACGTATGGCGTGGGCGACCAGATGTCGCACTATGGGGTCAACGCCGGGGTGCCGAAGACGCTGATCCAGCACCTGATCCGCTGGGTGGCGGCGAGCGGGGAGCTGCCGGAAGCGGCGGACGTGCTGCGCGAGATCGTGGGGGCGGAGATTTCGCCGGAACTGGTGCCGGGGGATGCGGTGCAGAGCACGGAGGCGGTGATCGGGCCGTACGAGCTGCAGGACTTCACGCTGTTCTATCTGCTGCGCTACGGGTTCAGGCCGTCGAAGATCGCGTTCCTGGCGTGGCAGGCTTGGGGGGATGTGGAGGCGGGCGCGTGGCCGGGGGGGTATCCGGAGGGGGCGCGTCGGGCGTACGCGCTGGGGAAGATCAAGGCGTGGATGGGGGTGTTCCTCAGGCGGTTCTTCGCGAGCCAGTTCAAGCGGTCGGCGATGCCGAACGGGCCGAAGGTGGTGGCCGGCGGGTCGCTGTCGCCGCGCGGGGACTGGCGGATGCCGTCAGACGCGAGTGCGGCGGCGTGGATCGCGGAGCTGGAGGCGGGGGTGCCGGACGGGGCGTGAAGGAAGGTTGAGGCTCTGCCTCAAGCTCCGCCAAGGGCCGGGCCCTTGGATCGCCTTCTCTCAGGCGAAGGGTTTGCCTGCTTCTTGCAGGATGCAGGCCGTGGCTCAGGGGGAGGCGGCGGATGTCTGACGACGTGGGTGTCCGGCCGCCGCCGGCGGCGCGCGCGGCAGGCGCGCCGCGGCCGCACAGCGCGGTGGAGGATCTGCTCGCGCTGCTGATCGGCTCGGGGCTGATCGGGCTCGGGCTGCTGCTGCTCCAGGCGGCGGGGCTGCTCACCGGGGGCGTCGCGGGGCTCGCGCTGATCCTGCACTATCTCACGGGCCTTGCGGTCGGGCCGCTGTTCGTCGCGGCCAACCTGCCGTTCATGCTGTTCGCGTGGGTCAGGATGGGGGCGGCGTTCACGCTGAAGACGCTGGCGGTCAACCTGCTGCTCGCCGCCGTCTCGCTCGGGCTGCCGCGGGTGATCCACGTCGAGGTCGAGCCCGCGTTCGCCGCGGTGGCCGGGGGCGTGCTGGTGGGGATGGGCCTGCTCACGCTCGTGCGGCACCGGGCCAGCGTGGGGGGTATCGGCATCGTGGCGATCTGGGCGCAGGAGCGGCACGGCATCAGCGCCGGACGGGTGCAGATGGCGGCGGACGCGGCCATCCTGCTGGCGGCGCTGCTCGTGCTGCCGGCGGGGCAGCTGCCGCTGTCGGCCGCGAGCGCGTTCCTGCTGGACCTGATCGTGCTGATGAACCACAGGCCGGGGCGCTACGTGGGGTTCTGAGGAAAGCAAGGTCGAGGCTCTGCCTCGAGCTCCGCCAAGGGCTGGGCCCTTGGATCGCCTTCCCTAAGTAAGTGGGATCAAAGGGTCCTCGGACCCTTTGCGGGTTTGGGCAGAGCCCATGCTTGCTTGCTGCGCTTACCGCGCCGGCGTCACGAGGTCCCAGAACGCGGTCCTGCGGGCGTGGGCGGTGCGGAGGGCGCGGACGTAGGCGTCGTGGTCGGGGGTGTCGCCGAAGTCGGGGATGCAGGCGGCGAGGGCGGCGCAGGCGTCGAGGTGGCGGGCGGCGTGGGGGTAGCGGGCGGTGCGGCTGGCGGCGAGGGTGGCGCCGATCACCGCGCGGCGCAGGAGGGTGGCGGCGAGGGGGTGGCGGGCGTCGAGCGCGTCGGCGGCGGGGTCGAGCAGGTCGTGGCGGTGGCCGTCCAGCTTCGCGGCGCGGGCGAGGACGAGCCGGGCGGCGCTGGCTAGGTCGGGCCAGGCGAGGAGGAAGGCGAGGGCGTGGGGGGTGTCGCGGTGGGCCAGCGCGTGGGCCATCGCGCGCTGCTCGGCGTCGAAGTCCTCGAAGTCGGGGAGGCGGCGGAGGTGCTCGCGCAGGGGGGCGGGGTCCAGCGTCGCGGCGAAGTGCTGCCAGCGCAGGGCCTGGGCCTCGTCGGGGCGGCCGAGGGCGTCGAGGGCGTCGAGGCGGACCTGGGCGAGGTCGGGCGGGGGGCGCTGGCCGGGGGGGAGGCGGGCGGCCTCGATCACGGCCAGGGCCTCGTCGGGGCGGCTGGCGGCGAGGAGGCGGCGGGCGATGGCGGCGGCGGTCGGGGGGGTCTTGCGGGACTCGGGGTCGTGGAGGGCGATGAATGCGTCCACGTCGCCGGTGGCGTCGGCGACCTGCTGCAGGATGGCGCGGGCGGCTCGGCGGCGCTGGCTGGCGGCGACGTCGGCGGCGAGGATGGCGCCGGTGACGGGGTTCCAGCCGACGGCGCGGCGCTCGTGCTCGGGGGGCGTCGGGGCGGGCTCGGCGAGCCAGGATTCGGCGAGGATGCGCAGCGTGGCGAGGCCGGGGGGGCCGAGGGCGGGGGCGAGGGCGGGGACCAGGTCCTCCCAGGCGGCGAGGCCGTCGGCGCGGATTGCCTGCAGCGCGCGCTGGGCGAGGGCGGAGGGGTCGGGGCGGGCGGAGCGGGCGAGGGGACCGAGATCGAGGACGGCGTCGCGGAACAGGGCGGCGAGGCGGCCGGTGCCGTCGCTGCTGCGGGCCAGGACGGGGCGGGCGCAGGCAGCGAGGCGCCAGGCCAGCTCGAAGGCCTCGCGCGGGTCGGCGGGGGCGACGAGGTCGCGGATGGCGCGGCGCTGGACGTCGAGCTCGGCGGCGAGGGGCTTGGTCTTGCGCCAGTCGACGAAGCTGCGGGCGGTGGCGATGGCGGCGAGGCGCTTGGCGACCTGGCGGGCCACGTCGACGGAGCCGGCGGTGCCGGCCAGTTCCAGGCGCAGGCGGCGCTGGGCGGCGGCGTTGCCGGCGACGGCTTCCAGGAGGAGGGCGGCGAGGCGGGGGGCGCCCAGGGACTCGAGGTTCGCGGCGTTCAGCGCCTTGCCCGTGGCCATGGGGTCCTCGTGGAGCGCGGGCGGGCTTCGGCGGCGGGCGGGCTGCCCGCCGCGCCGGGGCTCAGACCAGGAAGATCGCCATGAGGACCAGGAGGGCGACGAGGGCGACCACCGCGTAGACGACGATGCGGGTGAAGGTGCCCCAGAACATCTCGCGGTCGGCGGTGAACGCCTCGGTCGTGGTCGGGCCGGGGGCGGCGCGGGTCGTGGGTTGGTTGGCCATGGTGCCGCCCTTTCGGTCCGTCGATTGTCGGTCTGGGTTCTAGGGCGCGGGGCGTGGGTCGGGCAAGGGGTTGAGCAGGGCGGCGCCCGGCGGGGGGAGGTCGGGCGCGTCGTCCCCGCAAGGCGTGCCGCCGTCCTCGCGCGGCGGGGGGCCGAGCACGAAGCGGCGCAGGGCGGCGGGGTAGAGGCGGTGCTCCTGCGCCAGGACGCGGGCGGCGAGCGCGGGCTCGGTGTCGCCGGGCAGGACGGGGACGCAGGCCTGGGCGAGGATCGGGCCCTCGTCCATGGCGTCGGTGACCAGGTGGACGGTGCAGCCGTGCAGGCGCACGCCGCGGGCCAGCGCGCGGGCGTGCGTGTCCAGGCCGGGGAAGGCGGGCAGCAGGCTCGGGTGGACGTTGAGCATGCGGCCCTCCCAGCAGCCGACGAGGTAGGGCGTGAGGAGGCGGAGGTAGCCGGCCAGGGCGACGACGTGGATGTCGCGGGCGGCGAGCTCCGCCTGGATGGCGCGCTCGTGGGCGGGGCGGTCGCGGGGGTACTTGCGGTGGTCGATGCAGAGGGACTCGATGCCGGCGGCGCGGGCGGTGGCCAGGCCGGGGGCGTCGGGGCGGTTGGAGAGGACGAGGGCGATGTGGAGGGGGGCGATCGTGGCGCGGAGGAGGGCCTCCATGTTGGAGCCGCGGCCGCTGATGAGGATCGCGATGCGGGTGGGGGAAGGAAGGCCAGAGCTCTGCCCTGGACCCGCCAGGGCGAGCCGCCCTGGACCGGCGCCCATGGACGACTCCGCGGGAGGGGCCTGGGAAACGTCGCCTTGTTGTGCAGGTCCAGGGGCGCTGCCCCTGGCGGAGTCCAGAGGCAGGGCCTCTGGCCTTGCTTCCTTCATCCTTCGGTGCGGAGGGTTGCCGGGCCGGAGCCGGCCTCGATGCGGCCGATGACGTGGACGTCCTCGCCCAGCTCGGACAGTAGGGCGGTGGCGGTCACGACGTTGGAGACGACCAGCGCCATGCCGATGCCGCAGTTGAACACGCGCAGCATCTCGTCGGGGGCGACGTTGCCGGTGGCGGACAGCCAGTCGAACACGGGGGGGCGGGGCCAGGAGGTGAGGTCGAGCACGGCGGTGGTGTTCTCGGGGAGGACGCGGGGGAGGTTGCCGGGCAGGCCGCCGCCGGTGATGTGGGCGGCGGCGCGCAGGAGGCCGGCCTTGTGCAGGGCGAGGACGGAGCGGACGTAGAGGCGGGTCGGCGTCATCAGGGCGCGGGCGAGGGTGGTGCCCGGCGCGAAGGGGGCGTCGTCGTGCCAGCCCAGGCCGGAGCGTTCCACGATGCGGCGGACGAGGGAGAAGCCGTTGGAGTGGATGCCGTCGGAGGCGAGGCCGAGGATGGTGTCGCCCGGGGCGATCTCGCGGGGGAGGAGGTGGCCGCGCTCGGCGGCGCCCACCGCGAAGCCGGCGAGGTCGTAGTGGCCGCCGCTGTAGAGGCCGGGCATTTCGGCGGTTTCGCCGCCGACGAGGGCGCAGCCGGATTCGGAGCAGCCGCGGGCGATGCCGGCGACGATGCGGGCGGCCTGGGCGACGTCGAGGTGGCCGGTGGCGAGGTAGTCGAGGAAGAACAGGGGCTCGGCGCCCTGGACGACCAGGTCGTTGACGCACATGGCGACCAGGTCGATGCCGAGGGTGTCGTGGAGCGTGGGGTCCTGGGCGCCGGCCTCGATGGCGACGAGGAGCTTGGTGCCGACGCCGTCGGTCGCGGAGACCAGGACGGGGTCGTGGAAGCCGGCGGCGCGCAGGTCGAACAGGGCGCCGAAGCCGCCGAGGCCGCCCATGGTGCCGGGGCGGTCGGTGGCGCGGGCGGCGGGCTTGATCGCGTCGACGAGGGCGTCGCCGGCGGCGATGTCGACGCCGGCGTCGCGGTAGGTGGCGGGCTCGGTCATGGGGGGCCTTGGGGCGGTGGCGTTGGGGCGTAGGAACCATGCGGGGGGTTGGGCAAGCAAGGCCGGGCTCTGCCCGGACCCGCCAGGGGCGAGCCGCCCCTGGACCGGCTTTCTCAAGGGGCGCGTTCCAAGGGCGCAGCCTTTGGCGGAGTTTGAGGCGGAGCCTCAACCTTGCCTGCTGCCCTTCGGTGACGTTGATTGCGGCGGTGATGACAGGGCAGCCAGGGCCGGAGTCGGGGGGGCGGCAGCTTGCGCTGCCGTTCGCGCACGAGGCGCATTTCGGGGACGACTTCCTGCCGGGCGCCGCGAACGCGGCGGCGCGGGCGTGGGTGGCGCGCGGGGCGTGGCCGGGGGGGCGGCTGGCGCTGTGGGGCGGGGCGGGGAGCGGCAAGACGCACCTGCTGCACCTGTGGGCGCGCGGCGCCGGGGCGGCGGTGGTGGACGGGGCGGGGGTGCGCGGGGGGTTCGAGGGGCTGGGCGGGGGCTTGGGCGGGGTGGCGGTGGATGATGCGGACCTGGCGGGGGAGGGGGCGCTGCTGCACCTGCTGAACGCGGCGCAGGAGGCGGGGCGGCCGGTGCTGCTGGCGGCGCGCGGGGCGCCGGCGCGGTGGGGGACGGGGCTGGCGGATCTGCGCAGCCGGCTGCGGGCGGTGGTGGCGGTGGAGCTGGGGGCGCCGGAGGACGCGCTGCTGCGGGCGCTGTTCGCGCGGCTGCTGGCGGAGCGGCAGCTTGTCGTGGGCGAGGGGGTGCGGGAGTGGATGCTGGCGCGGCTGCCGCGGACGGGGGCGGCGCTGCGCGAGGCGGCGGCGGGGCTGGACCGGGCGTCGCTGGGGGAGCGGGGCGGGGTGACGCGGGCGCTGGCGGCGCGGGTGCTGCCGGGGGTCGAGGAGGCGGAGGAGGGGGAGGCGGGGCCAGTGCTGCTGTGAGGGCGCGCGCGGCTTGACAGGGCGGCGGGGCGGCGGCCGATGATCCGTGCCGGGGAGGGGCCGGGCATGGCCGTCACCATCACGGCCTTCGAGCGCTCGCCGGACGGGGGACTCGGGCTGGCGCGGGACACGCGGGTTCGCTGGGCGCTGGAGGAGGTGGGGCAGGCGTACGAGGTTCGCCTCGTTTCGTTCGCGGCGATGAAGGAGCCGGCGCACCTGGCGCTGCATCCGTTCGGGCAGATCCCGACGTACGAGGAGGGCGGCCTCGTGCTGTTCGAGACGGGGGCGATCGTGCTGCATCTCGCGGGGCGCCATGCGGGGCTGCTGCCGGGCGATGCGGACGGGCGGGCGCGGGCGGTCGCGTGGGTGTTCGCGGCGGTGAACACGGTGGAGCCGCCGATCCTGGAGCTCGTCACCGCGCGGATCGTGGAGGGCGACAGGCCGTGGGCCGGGGCGCGCCTGCCGCTGGTCATGGACCGCGTGCGCGAGCGGCTCGCGGCGTTGTCCCGGCGGCTGGGCGGGGCGGAGTGGCTGGACGGGGGGTTCAGCGCGGGGGACCTGATGATGGTGTCGGTGCTGCTCAGGGCGCGGCCGTCGGGGCTGCTGGGCGAGCACGCGAACCTTGCCGCGTACGTGGCGCGGGGCGAGGCGCGGCCGGCGTACCGGCGGGCGTTCGCGGCGCAGCGGGCGGTCAACGCGGGCGGCGCGCCCGGCGGCTGAGCGCGGCGCGGGTTCTGCCCGGCGCGCGCGTTGTCATCGCGCGGTGCCTGACACGCGGGGCGGGTTGGGTCTAGATTCGGCGCATGACCGACACGATCGCTGCAGAGACCGCATCTTCCACCCGTTCGCGCAGGGCGCGGGCCGTGCCGGAGGCGGAGGTTCGGGGCGCGGAGGAGGCGATCGGGCCGGGCGATCCGGGGCGGTTCATCAACCGCGAGCTGTCGTGGCTCGACTTCAACGGGCGCGTGGTCGAGGAGGCGGAGAACGCGCGCCATCCGCTGCTGGAGCGGCTGCGGTTCCTGTCGATCAGCGCGTCGAACCTGGACGAGTTCTTCTCCGTGCGCGTCGCCGGGCTGATCGGCATGGCGCGCGAGGGGGTGGTGTCGGTCTCGCCCGACGGGCGCACGCCGAGCCAGCAGCTCGCGGTGGTCAACGAGCGGGCGAAGCGGCTGCTGGATGCGCAGTCGGCGGGGTGGGTCGCGTTGCGGGGACAGCTCGCGGCGGCGGGGGTGGTGGTGTGCGAGACCGGCGCGCTGTCGGAGGCGGACCGGGCCTGGCTGGACACCTGGTTCATGGAGCGGGTGTTCCCGGTGCTCACGCCGATGGCGATCGACCCGGCGCACCCGTTCCCCTTCGTGCCGAACGGCGGGCTGGTGATGGCGCTCAAGCTGGTGCGCGACGAGGACGGGCAGCCGATGCGCGGGCTGATCCCGCTGCCGTCGCTGATCGGGCGGTTCATCCGGCTGCCGACGCCGCCGGTGCCGCCGGGCGCGCGCGAGGCGCCGATGCGCGACGGGGTGGGGCGCGAGGGCGCGGTGCGCGACGGGGTGGCGCGCGAGGCGGCGGCGGGCGGCGGCGGGCGCGAGGACGCGGGGCAGATCCGGTTCGTGATGCTCGAGGAGCTGGTCGCGCTGTCGATGGGGCTGCTGTTCCCGGGGTTCCATGTCGCGGGGCGCGGCCTGTTCCGGCTGATACGCGACACGGACGTGGAGTTCGAGGACGAGGCGCAGGATCTCGTGCGCTCGTACGAGACGGCGCTGAAGCGGCGGCGCCGGGGGGTGGTGATCCATCTCGCGGTGGAGGCCGCGATGCCGGACGACCTGGTGGAGCTCGTCGCGGGCGAGCTGGGGGTCGCGCGCGACGAGCTGGTGATGCAGGCGGGGCTGCTGGGGGTGAGCGACCTCAAGCAGATGATCGTGGACGACCGGCCGGACCTGCTGTTCAAGCCGTACACGCCGCGGTTTCCGGAGCGGGTGCGCGATTTCGCGGGCGACTGCTTCGCGGCGATCCGGGCGAAGGACTTCGTGGTCCACCATCCGTTCGAGAGCTTCGACGTCGTCGTGCAGTTCCTCAGGCAGGCGGCGCAGGACCCGGCGGTCGTGGCGGTCAAGCAGACGCTGTACCGGACGTCGCGCGACAGCCCGATCGTCAAGGCGCTGATCGAGGCGGCGGAGAGCGGCAAGTCGGTCACCGCGATGGTCGAGCTGCGGGCGCGCTTCGACGAGGAGGCGAACATCACGCTGGCGCGGCTGCTGGAGGCGGCCGGCGTGCAGGTGGTGTACGGGTTCGCGGAGCTGAAGACGCACGCCAAGCTCAGCCTTGTGGTGCGGCGCGAGGGGGGCGCGATGCGGTCGTACGCGCATTTCGGGACGGGGAACTACCATCCGATCACGGCGCGCATCTACACGGACCTGAGCTTCTTCACCTGCGACCCGGCGCTCACGCGCGACGCGGCGCGGCTGTTCAACTACATGACGGGGTACGCGCGCCCGGACAGCATGGAGCAGGTGGCGTTCAGCCCGCTCACCACGCGCCCGACGCTGATGGCGCTGATCGCCGCAGAGGTCGCGCACGTGCGCGAGGGGCGGCCGGGGACGATCTGGCTCAAGCTCAACAGCCTGGTCGATCCGGAGCTGATCGACGCGCTGTACGACGCGTCGCGGGCCGGGGTCACGGTGATGGCGGTGGTGCGCGGCATCTGCTGCCTGCGGCCGGGGGTTGTCGGGTTGAGCGAGAACATCCGGGTGAAGGCGATCGTCGGGCGGTTCCTGGAGCACAGCCGGATCTGCGCGTTCGGCAACGGGCACAGGCTGCCCAGCCGGCAGGCCAAGGTGTTCATCAGCTCGGCGGACTGGATGGCGCGCAACATGGACTGGCGCGTCGAGACGCTGGTGCCGATCCACAATGCCACCGTGCATGCGCAGGTGCTCGACCAGGTGATGGTGACCAACCTCAAGGACACGCTGCAGTCGTGGGAGCTGTCGAGCGAGGGGGACTGGCGCAGGCTGGAGCCGGGGGCCAAGCCGGTGTCGGCGCACGACTACTTCATGACCAACCCGTCGCTGTCGGGGCGGGGCTCGGCGCTGCACGGGCCCGTCGTCAGCGTGCCGAGGCCGCTGCCGAAGCGGGCGGACAGGGTGACGCAGGACTAGCAGGCAAGATTGAGGCGCTGCCTCAAACTCCGCCAAAGGCTGCGCCCTTGGAACGCATTCCTGAAGTGAGGCCGGTCCAGGGCGGCTCGCCCTGGCCTTCCTTGTTGCCTTCGGCCACGGTGCGGCCTCCCAGCGTCAGAGTTCCGCCATGCCCCCTCGCTGCGCCGTCGTCGATCTCGGGTCCAACTCCGTGCGCCTGGTGGTGTTCGAGGGGCGGGGGCGCAACCCGCAGGCGATCTTCAACGAGAAGGCGGTGCTCCGGCTCGGGCGGGGCCTGCAGAACACCGGGCGGCTGAACGAGCAGGGCGTCACGCAGGCGCTCGACGTGATGCGGCGCTACCACGCGGTGGCGCGCGCCATGCACGCCGAGCCGTTCGAGGTACTCGCGACGGCCGCGGTGCGCGACGCCAGCAACGGGCCGGCGTTCGTGGCAGCCCTCGAGGCGATCATGCCGGGCGTGGCGATCCGCATCCTGTCGGGCGAGCAGGAGGCGGCGTTCTCGGCGGCCGGCGTGCTGTGCGGCATCCCCGAGGCGGACGGGGTGCTCGGCGACATCGGCGGCGGCTCGGTGGAGCTGGTGCGGCTGGAGGGCGGGCGGGCGGCGCGGGCGCGGACGCTGCCGCTCGGCGTGATCCGGCTGTCGGACCGGGCGGGCGGCGACCTCGGGCGTGCGCGCGCGATCGTGGACGCGGACCTCGCGGGCGTGGACTGGCTGGCGGGGCGCGACCTGTATCTCGTGGGGGGCGCGTGGCGGGCGCTGGCGCGGGCGCACATGGCGCAGACCGCGTACCCGCTGGCGATCGTGCACCACTACACGATCGGGCGCGACGAGGCGGTGGCGCTCGCGGACATGGCGTCGGGGCCGCGCAGGATGCTGGAGCGGCTCGCGGGGGTGCCGAAGCGGCGCGTGGAGGACCTGCCGTTCGCGGGGCTCGTGCTGCGCCGGCTGCTGCAGATGATGCCGGCCGAGCGCGTCGTGTTCACGGCGAACGGGCTGCGCGAGGGGTGGTACATGCAGCACGTCGCCGAGGCGGTGCGCGCGGAGGACCCGATGCTGGCGGCCTCGCGCGCGCTCGGCGAGCAGCTCGGGCGCGACCCGGAGCTGCCGCGCGCGCTGTTCGGGTGGACGGCGCCGCTGTTCGCCCACGAGGGGCGCGACGGGCGCCGGCTGCGGTGGTGCGCGTGCTGGCTCTCCGACATCGGCAGCCACGACCATCCGGAGTACCGGGCGCAGCAGAGCTTTCTCCGTGTGCTGGAGCAGCCGGGGGTGGCGCTGGACCACAGGGCGCGGGCGTTCCTCGCGCTGGCTGTGGCGGGGCGCTACGACGCGGCGCCGGGGATGGCGCTGCTGGCGCCGGCGCGAGGGCTGCTGGATCATGCCGACGCCAGGACGGCGGAGGCGCTCGGGGCGGCGCTGCGGCTCGCGTTCGTGCTGTCGGCCGGCACGCCGGACCTGCTGGCGCGCACCGCGCTCAGGGTCGAGGGGGGGCGGCTGGTGCTGACGCTCGCGGGCGGCGGGGTGTTCGCGGGGGAGAGCGTCACGCGCAGGCTGGAGACGCTGGCGGAGGCGCTGGGGCTGATGGCGGCGACGGAGGTGGCGGGCTGAGGCAGGGCGGGGCGGCCCTGCGCCGCACGCACGACGATCCAGGCGGATCGCCGGAGGCCTGCGGCATCAGCCGTGGACCATCCCGGTGTCGCCGCCCGTCAGGGTCGTGACGGCGGCGTGCGCCTGGGGGGCCTCGCGGGGCGGGGTCGGGGGCACGGGGTCGTGCGGGAATACCGCCGGGAGGGAGACGAGGAAGACACTTCCCTCGCCCGGGGCGCTGCGCACCCCGATCTCGCCCCCGAGCATGGCGCTGAAGGCCTTGCTGAGGGCCAGGCCGAGGCCGGTGCCGCCGAACCTGCGGGTCGTCGACGCGTCGGCCTGCGTGAAGCGCTGGAACAGGCGCGCGACCTGCTCGGGGGTCATGCCGATGCCGGTGTCGGCCACCTCGAACCGCACGCGCGCGGCGTCGGACGCGTCGCGCGTCGCGGAGAGGGTGATGGTTCCCGCCTCGGTGAACTTGGCGGCGTTGCCGAGAAGGTTGAGCAGCACCTGGCGGATCTTGGTGACGTCGGAGTGCATCTCGCCGAGCCCGGCCCCGACGTGCACGTCGAGGCGGCAGCCCTTGCGGTCGACGAGCGAGCGCATCGTGACCGCGACCTCGCGCACCAGCTCCTCCACGCGGAAGGTCTCGGCGAACACCTCCATCCTGCCGCTCTCGACCTTGGACAGGTCGAGGACGTCGTTGATCAGGCCGAGCAGGTGGCGGGCGTTGGTCTCGATCCTGGCCATGTCGCCCAGCAGCTCGGGGGCCGCGGTCCCGTCCGCGATCTCCTCCTGCACCATCTCGCTGTAGCCGATGATCGCGGACAGCGGCGTGCGCAGCTCGTGGCTCATGTTGGCCATGAACTGGCTCTTGGCCGCGTTCGCCGCCTCGGCCGTGTCGCGCGCGGCGCGCAGCTCCTCCTCGGCGTGGCGTCGCTCGGTGATGTCCTCGTGCACGCCGACCCATTCGCGCAGGGCGCCGGCCTCCGTCAGCAGGGGGACGGCGCGGATGGCGCACACGCGCCAGGCGCCGTCGTGGCGCCGGACGCGATGCTCGAAGACGAACATCCGCCTGCTGGCGACGGCCTCGCTCCAGGCGGCCCGGGTGGGCGCCACGTCTTGGGGATGCACGGCGTCGGCCCAGCCCAGGCCCTCGTACTGCGCGCGGCTCTGCCCGGTGAAGCGGGACCAGTCGGACTGCTCGCCGAGCATCTCGCCGGACGCCGTGTTGGTCCAGATGATGTCGCCCACGGCCTCCGCCGCGGCGCGGAAGCGCTGCTCGCTGGCATGGCGCAGCCGCTGGGACCGCTGCTGGCTCATCGCGGAGGCGAGCAGCGCCAGGAACAGGATGAGGAAGGTGGACACCGTGACCCAGAGCACCAGGTCGCCCTGGTCGATGGTGCCGACGGCGGCCGCGGCATGGCCGGCCGTGCCGCCGGCCGGCGGGATGGCGGGCGGCATCGCCGGCATGGCGTCCGGGGATATCGCCGGCGTGGCGCCGGGCGGCATCGTGAACGTTTCCGCCCACATGCCGGTGTAGTGCATGCCGGCCACGGCGCAGCCCATCACGCCCGCGGCCAGCAGCCGGACCCCGGCCCCGTGCCGGCGGAAGGCGAGGCCGAGCCCGGCGGTGGACGCGGCCACCGCGATCAGCACGGACAGGGCGACACGCCCGGCGTCGAGGCTCGCGGTCGCGGGCATGCGCATCGCCGCCATGCCGAGGTAGTGCATGCCCGCGACCGCCACGCCCATGAACAGGCCGCCGACCAGGACGGCGCTCCCGCCCGTCCCGGGGCGGCCCACCCAGAAGAAGGCGGCGGCGGTGGCGCCGACCGCGACCGCCAGGGAGAGCAGCGTCAGCCCGGTGCCGTAGCCGATCGCCATGCCGGTCCGCAGGGCGAGCATGCCCACGAAGTGCATCGACCAGATGCCCCCGCCCATGGCGCCGGCGGCCGCCAGGATCCACGGGGCCCGCGTCCGGGCGGAGGCGTCGCCCGCCCTGGCGCCCAGCTCGAGCGCGGTGTAGGCGGCAAGGATCGCGATCGCGACCGACAGCACGACCAGGGTGGGGTTGTAGCCGGTTGCCATGGTCCTCTGCCTTTTCTGCGGGGCGCCCCCGTTCGCTCCGGCCGGGTCAGGCGGCGGCGGGTGCTGCGGAGCACGAGGGCCCGCGGCGGGCCGCAGGCGGGCTTCGGGGAAGGCGTTTCCGGCGTTCTCAGTCCGTGGGCGTGGCGAGGCCGGCGCCGGGCTGCCACAGGACGTCGCCGCCCGCGTTGAGGCGGCGGCCGAGGACGAACAGGTGGTCGGACAGGCGGTTGAGGAAGCGCAGCACGGCGGGGTTGACGGCCTCCTCCTGCGAGAGGTGGACGACCAGGCGCTCCGCGCGGCGGGTCACGGTGCGGGCCAGGTGGGCGTGGGCGGCGGCGGGGGTTCCGCCGGGGAGGACGAAGCTGGTGAGCGCGGGGAGCGCGTCGTTCATGGCGGCGACCTCGGCCTCCAGGCGAAGCGAGGGGGTGTCGGTGAGGCGCAGGCGCTCGCCCTGCTCGCCGGGGACGCACAGGTCGGCGCCGGTGTCGAACAGGTCGTTCTGGATGCGCGCCAGCATGGCGTCGGCGTCGGGGTCGTGCGCGGTGTGCAGGCGCAGCAGGCCGATCGTGGCGTTGGCCTCGTCGACCGTGCCGTAGGCCTCCACGCGCAGGGCGTGCTTGCGGACGCGGGTGCCGTTGCCGAGCGAGGTTTCGCCGCCGTCGCCGCCGCGGGTCACCACCCGGTCGATCCTGAGCGCCATGTCCGTCTTCTCCCTGCCGTGTGTCGCGCGCAGGAAAAGGGCCGGGGGCGGGGGAGCGCAAGGGCGGAGTGAAGCAAGGTTGAGGCGCTGCCTCAAACTCCGCCAAGGGAAGCCCCTTGGATGGCTTTGCTTAAGGAAGGGGATCAAAGGGTTCTCGGACCCTTTGCGGGTTCGGGCAGGGCCCGACCTTGCTTGCTTCGCGCGGCCGCCTGCGGCATCCGGGGCGCCGGATCTGGCGGGATGTGGACATGAGCCCTGGGTATCTTCCGTTCGCGGGCGCGCTCGAGCTGCCGGCGTTCCTCTGCGACAACTGCGGCTACTGGCAGCGGCATTTCGCGGTGCCGCCGGCGTGCCCGATGTGCCTCGACGCGCGCCATGTCGTGCCGCAGGAGGGGTGGCGGTTCTGGACGCGGGAGGAGGCGCAGGCGCGCTTCCCGTGCCACTGGGCGGAGCTGGAGCCGGGGGTGTGGCGGTTCTGGAACGAGCCGGTCGGGGGCATCGGGCCGAGCGGCTACCTGATCCAGACGGCCTCGGGGAACATGGGCTTCGAGGGGTGCCCCGTGTTCAGCGAGGCGGCGCTCGCGCACATCGAGTCGCTCGGGGGCATGGCGGTGCTGTCGGCGTCGCACCCGCACTCGTACGGCGCGCTGTGGCAGCTGCAGGACCGCTTCGACCCGGAGCTGGCGCTGCATCCGGGGGATCTCGAGTGGTCCGGGGCGCTGCGGGTGAGCTGGCCGTGGGACGAGGTGCTGGAGCCGCTGCCGGGGCTGGAGCTGCACCTCACGGCGGGGCACTTCGCGGGGCACTCCGTGCTGTTCGACGCCGCGCGGGGGATCCTGTTCTGCGGCGACGCGCTGAAGTTCGAGATGGCGCCGGGGGATGCGCGCGAGGCGGTGACGATCTCGGCGCACAAGGCGTTCGTGCGCGGCATTCCGCTCACGCCGGCGGAGCTGCGCCGGTATCGCGCGGTGTTCGCGGGGCTGGGGTTCGCGCAGACGTGGACGCCGTTCGAGCAGGCGCGCAACAGCGGGCGGGCGGAGGCGCTGGCGCTGATCGACTCGATGCTGGCGACGCGGTCGCACGCGGCGCCGGTCAGGCTGGACGCGCTGCGGTAGGCAGGGAAGCAAGGCCTTCTTTTTCTGAAGAAAAAGAAGCAAAAAGACTTTGCACGTTTGGTATTGGCGTTGCGCGGGTTGGCGCGGAGCTTATTGGGCAAAGTTCTTTGGTTCTTTCTTTCAAGAAAGAACTGCTTCCTTCCTTGCCGGGCGCGGGGCGGCTTTCCTTCCGGGCGGGCGTGCGGCAGGGTCGTGGCGGGCCGGGCCGGAGCGTGGATGATCAAGATCGTGAGCTGGAACCTGCTGCGTCTGGTGGGGGCGACGCTGGAGGAGCTGTGCCGGCTGATCGAGGCGGAGAAGCCGGATCTGCTGCTGCTGCAGGAGGCCACGGCGATGGTCGACGCTCTGCCAGGCGTGGTGGGGGGGCACTACGCGCGCATCCCGCAGCCGGGGCGTATTCACGGGCTGGCGACGTGGAGCCCCGTGGCGCCGGTGGCGGCACCCGTGGTGGTGCGGCTGCCGTCCGGCGCGCTGTTCCACAGGGTGTCGCAGATCACGGCGATGCAGGGGTTCAGCGTGGCCAACGTGCACCTGTCGCACGGGCAGGTGCTGAACCGGCGGCAGCTGCGCGCGGTGTCGGCGCATTTGCCGGCGCACGCGGCGGTGCTGGGGGACTTCAACCTGGTGGGACCCGTGCTGCTGCCGGGGTTTCGCGACGTGGGGCCGCGGCGGGCGACGCACGTGGCGGGCAAGGTCGTGCCGCTCAGGCTGGACCGGTGCCTGGTGCGGGGGATGGCGTGCAGCCACCGCGAGGTGCTGGGGCGGCACTCGTCGGACCACCACCCGATCGTGGTGCGGCTGGAGATGGCGGAGGCGGGGGCACGGCGGAGCGGGTAGTCCAGGGCCCTCTGATCGCGACCTCTGGGCATTGCCCGACGCGGGCTGGTTCCGTGGGATGTCGTAGGCTGTCGGCTCGATCGCGGCACCATCATGCCCAGGCCGAGGGTGTGATCGAGACTTTCAGAGAAGCCTTCCCACCCGTCGGGACGAGATCGCACGGGAGAAGGGCGTCGCAGCCGAGGCCAGGATCGGCCGGAAGAACAGGGTCACCCTTGGTGTCAAACCGCCCAGGAAAGCCCCAAGAAGATGTTCAGTATTGATTGACAGCCCGAGGGAGCTGCAATGGGCAAATCTGCTGCGAGATCTGGTTCGCAGGTTTCGGCTCACTGTAATAGTATCCTTGTATGGTGCCGGTGAAGCGCCCCCGGAGAATGTCCATCTGCTGCCTTTGCTCCACCCCCTCGACCGTCACGGCCATTCCAAGAGCGGTCGCCATCTGATTGATCGCATCGAATATTGCCAACACGTCGCGTCTTACATGCAGCTCCTTTATGAAGGAGCGATCGATCTTGAGTTTGTCGAACGTGAATTTGCTGAGGTAACTTAGCGAGGAGTACCCTGTTCCGAAGTCGTCCAGGGCCAGCCTGACGCCGCAGGCTCGAAGTATCTGCATGTTCACCGTTGCCTCGCCGCCAGCCTCCAGAAGGATGGACTCGGTGATCTCGATCTCCAGCCTTGAGGGAAGAATACCTGTCCGCACGAGAGCTGTATTGACGTCGTCACAGAATGCCTCGGAGCGAAAATGTATCGAGGAGATGTTGACTGCGACGGTGAGGCCGGGCCAGGCAAGAGCATCGGTGCAGGCTCTGAGGAGCGCCCAGCGACCGATATCCAGGATGAAACCTGTGGCCTCGGCGATGGGGATGATCTCCGCCGGAGAGATCCAGCCCTCCTCGGGCGAATGCCAGCGCAGCAGGGCTTCCACCCCGACGATCTGCTCGCTCTCGACATCCACCAGAGGCTGGTAATGCAGCTGCAGTTCGTCAGCTGCGAGGGCCTCGCGCATGCCCACGTCAAGGCGGTGCCGGCGGAGCAGCTGCGTCTCGAGCGCGGCGTTGAACGTCTGCCAGTGCCGCTTTCCCGAGGCCTTCACGCTGTAGAGCGCCAGATCAGCCTGGCCGAGCAGCGTCTGGCTGTCGCGTACCTCAAGTGAAACATGGGCTATGCCGATGCTCACGCCGATGGACAGACTCATGCCTTCGACGAAGTGAGGCTTTCCGACATGGGCGATGACGGCGGCCGCCAAAGTCTCGGCTCCGGCAGGGTCGCGGCATTCGTGCAGTATCGCGAACTCGTCGCCGCCGAGCCGGTAGATCCGGCTCCCTCCATTGTCCAGGGCGGTGAGGCGGCCGGCGACCGACTTGAGCAGAAGGTCCCCGGCCGCGTGGCCATGACCATCGTTGATGGCCTTGAACCCGTCCAGGTCCAGGGCGAGAAGAGCGGTCGAGGTTCTGGAGGGATCCGCCGTGCGGCAGGCATCCTCCACGGTGGTCTGGAAGCTGGCACGGTTGAGCAGGCCAGTCAGCACGTCGTGGCTCGCGAGGTAGCTGATTCTTGTTTCGGCCTCGTGACTCTGGGTGATGTCCGAACCGACTCCCCGGTAGCCCGCGAACGAGTCGGCGGCCTCCCAGACGGGATTGCCGTTGGGGCGCCACCAGCGCGTGCCGAGGGTTGTTCTGAGGCGTACGACATGGTCGTGGAAGGACTCCCTGCGCGACATGGCGGCCAGGATCTCGGCCACGCCATTGCGGTCATCCTTGTGGCAGGCGTAGTGGACGAGCAGGTTTGACATGCCCATCCCTTTCAGCCGCTCGGCCGTCTCGCTGATCGCCGTTGTCATGCGGGGCGGCGCGTGCAGCAGCCTGCCCTCGGCGTCGGTTTCCCACAGCCAGTCGGTGGCGGAGTCCTCGAACTCGTTGAGCAGCAGGCCGATCGTCTGGCTCTGGCTCTGGACCATGATGCGATCCAGAAGGCGCTGATAGGAAAGGTTGCTCATGTGGCGCGTGCTGAACAGGACGAAGAGCGTGTAGATCACCAGCAGCAACGAGATGTACAGACCGAACGGGTATGCGCAGTAGGACAGTCCGATGAAGAACCCGATGACGATCGGAACGATCAGCAGCGTGGAAACCGCGAAGATCGGCCCCACGACGTAGGCGTCCGAGATCAGGCCGGCCGTGGTCGCCACTGCCACGAGCTGGTAGCCGCTCTCGTGGGAGGGGATGAGCAGGGCGGGCATGGTTGACCAGAGCAGGCCGATCAGGAACGCCACGGCCTTCGCCACCAGGAATCCGCGGCGGATGGCGGCGTCGGACACGGTGGCCTTGATCCGGGCACGAAACCAGAAAGCCAGGCCCGTTGACGTGGAGACCGCCGTGAACATCGCGACGTTGAGAAAGACCAGGTAGTGGCCCGGGGCGTAGCCCCAGAAGACGTAGCCCAGCATCATGGACACGGCCAGGTGGGTGACGGTCGAGTAGGTGGACACCTCAAGGGTCTCGCGCAGCATGCCGACCCGTGCCTCGCGCTCGTGGCGCCTGTCCACGACGGGGGCGGATTTGGCCGGTCGGCCGAAGCGGCGGGACACGCTGCGCCAGGCCGCGCGAGCGGCAGCCATCTCAGCCGGCTCCGTGGAAAGCGACAGCAGCGGGCGATCCCGCGACGAGCCGACGTGTTGGCTGCCGGCAAACGGGCGGCATCAGCGGCGTCGCGATCATCAGGCGCTTGATGATCGGCAACGTCACGCTAGGTCACGCACGTCGTGCTCGGCCGGACGGCGGAGGGAGGATCGCGATCGAGGTCGGCGCAGTCCGGCGTGGATTTCCGCAGACCGAAGATCGACACGTGTCCTGGCGCGCCGGGCAGCACATGCTGGAAAACGGTCTCGGGCATGGCTTCCCCAGGCGTGGAGGTGGAAGGAAGCAGGATTTCGGCCCCGACTTTCGACAGCTATGGCACGCGGGAATTAAGCATTGGTGTAGGTGGATTTTTCGCGAAGCGCTGTTGCTTGGGCCGTAATGCCAAGGTCCCTCGCGACCGCGACTCAGTGGGCGTTGCCCGACGTGGGCTGGCTCTGGCTCACTGGTGACGGGGATGGGAGTTCCGTCGTGCCGGTCGCGCTGCGTTCCGGCTGCGACACGAAAAGGCTGCGTGCCGCGGCCTTCCGGCGTTGGCGGCAGGAAGCAAGGTCGGGCTCTGCCCGAACCCGCCAAAGGCCTGAGGCCTTTGGAAACCCGATTCTTAAGTAGTGGTTTCCAAAGGCGAGCCTTTGGCGGAGCTCGAGGCAGGGCCTCGACCTTGCTTGCTAGAGGTAGGGCTGGGTGAGGCGCATCAGGCCGTCGCGCAGGCGGACGGGGACGGAACGGGCGCGCAGCTCCTTGTTGCGGACGCGCCGGCCCTGCTTGGCCTCCACGAGGCGGTCGAGGTCCTCGGCGAGGTCGGAGTGGTAGACCTCGAGGTTCAGCTCGAAGTTGAGGCGGAAGGAGCGGGTGTCCCAGTTGGTGCTGCCGATCAGCGCCCAGGTCCGGTCCACGATCATGATCTTCGAGTGGTCGAAGGGCGGGGGGTTGAGCCAGATGCGGCAGCCGGCGTCGATCAGCGGGCCGAAGTTGTTGCGCGCGGCCCAGTCGACGGCGCGGTGGTCGCTCTTCTCGGGGACGACGATGTCGACGGGGACGCCGCGCATGGCGGCCAGCGAGAGCGCGGTCATCAGGCGCTCGTCGGGCAGGAAGTAGGGGGTCATCAGGCGTATGCCGCGCTGGGCGGAGGCGATGGCCTG
The DNA here is from genome assembly GCA_050920955.1 of Janthinobacterium lividum. Classification (GTDB taxonomy): domain Bacteria; phylum Pseudomonadota; class Alphaproteobacteria; order Acetobacterales; family Acetobacteraceae; genus CAXSEF01. The sequence goes on from JBPBQS010000320.1 coordinate 20,369, forward strand.
GAGGATGACCAGCTCGATCTTCTCGATGTCCTGGTCCGGGCCCGCGGTGATGACGCGGGCCGTGGCGGGGCCGTCCTCCGGGGTGTCGGGGTACCAGGCGGGGCCGTCCAGCTCCTCGTTGGTGGCGAAGGTCCAGTCGGCGGCGAAGGCCTCGGTGAGCTGGCCGACGACGGGGCCCTCGAACAGGAAGTGCGTGTCGCGCACCGGGTCGGGCGGGCGGGTCGCGACCAGGTTCGCGGCGGAGATGTTCATCCCCCCGGTGAAGCCGAGCGTGCCGTCGACGACGAGCACCTTCTTGTGGTTGCGCAGGTTGATGAACGGCATGCGCCAGGGCAGGACGGAGTGCAGGAAGCGGTCCACCGGGACGCCGGCCGCGTGCAGGGCGCTGGCGGCGGCGCAGTGGAAGTAGCCGCTGCCGACGCCGTCGACGAGGACGCGGACCTGCACGCCGCGGTTGTGGGCGCGGGCGAGCGCCTCGATGAACGGGCGGCCGCCGGCGTCGTCGAAGAAGATGTAGGAGGCCAGGCCGACGCTGGACTTCGCGCCGTCGATGGCTGCGAGCATGCGGGGGTAGGCCTCGTCGCCGTTCTCGAAGCGCTCGACGCGGTTGCCGGGGAGGGCCTGGCGCTTGGTGATGGTGCGGGCGGCGGCCTCGAGCGGGCCAAGGTGGTCGTCGCGGCTGTCGGTGTCGGGGACCTCCTCGCCGGTGCGGTGCAGGCGGCGGCGCAGCTTGCGGGCGCGGCGGCTGACGCGGTTGATGCCGAAGCCGAAGTACAGCGCGGTGCCGAACAGCGGCGAGATCCAGGCGAAGCCGATCCAGGCGATGGAGGAGCGGGTGTTGCGTTTGGTGAGCAGCACGTGGGCGGTGGCGCACAGCGCCAGGGCGAGGCGGAGGAGGGCGAAGAGGTCGCCCGGCACGGTGCCCAGCGTTCCCAGCATCCAGTCCATGTGCATCAGGCGGCGCCCCGGCGTCGTTGCGGTGCGGCAGGTATAGCGTCGGGGGGGTTAATGAACAGGGCGGCACGCGCCAGGAGGCGGGCCTAGGCGGGGTCGCCGCCGGGCTCGGGGGCGGCGGGGGGCGCGTCGTCGTCGTTGCGGCGCTGCCGGGCGTCGAGCAGTTCGAAGTAGCGCACGACCTCGGGCGAGGCGCCGCCGAAGTGCAGGTAGGCGTCGTCGAAGGCGGCGATGTCCTGCAGCCTGGCCACGTCGAGCACGCGGAGCAGGCGGCCCTCCATGGCGATCAGGCGCTGCTCGCGGAACTCGCGGAGCACGCGGTTGACGTGCACCGGGGTCAGGCCGAGGGCGTCGCCCAGCTCGGTCTGGGTGAGCGGCAGGCGGAACGCCTCGCCCTCGGCCCGGCCGATCGCGGCGTGGCGCCAGAGCAGCTCGCAGACCAGGTAGGCGATGCGGCCGCGGGCGTCGCGGCGCCCGAGCGAGACGATGCGCTCGCGCAGCATGGCCTCCTCCTGCAGCGAGGCCCACCACAGGGCGGCGGAGATCCTGGGGCGGGTGGCGAAGGTCTTCATCAGGCCCTGGCGCGAGATCGGCGAGACGCGCACCGGCGTGAGCGTGCCGATCGAGTGGTCCATGGCGCGCAGCAGGAAGATGTGCGGGTCGCACAGGTCGCCGGGCAGCAGGAAGGTCATGATCTGGCGCCGGCCGTCGGGCAGGTTGCGGTAGCGCACCGCCATGCCGTCCTGCAGCAGGAACACCGAGCGCGGCGTCTCGCCCTCGGCGACGATGTCGGTGTCGGTGCGGAACACCTCCTCCGTGGCGGTCAGCCGGTCCAGCAGGCGCCGGTCCGACTCCGACAGCGGCACGAACAGGGCGAGCTTGCGCGCGAGGTGGTTCTCGGCGGCCCGCGGGGCGGGCGGCACGTCAGGTCCGGGAGCGGAACGAGCCATGGGTCATGTCTGTCGTCTTATACCAGTTAAGCGCCCGTGGAGGCACCGCCTGCTAGATCCGGGATGGGTTCAGGGCGGAGCCGATGCGACGGGGGGGCAGGATGCCACGGAGCGGGAGGAAATGCCGTTGGTTTCGTGTCGGCTCGCGTCACGTCGTCCCGTGTCGGCCCGGATCACGTCAGGACCGTGGCGGGGCAGGCCGCGGCCGACATGCTGCGCCCGATGGTCTGCAGCAGCAGGATCGAGGCGACGCTGACCACGGGGCTCTCGGTGGTCACGGCGATCTCGTGCTTGAGCTCGATCAGGCCGTCGATGACGTCGACGGCCTCCTCGCGGGTGATGGTTCCGCGCTCGATCAGCAGGAGTGCCAGGCCCTCGCAGAGCATCAGCGCCGCCTGGCCGTGTGGGTCCGGGGTCAATGTCATGCAGCAGACTAGCGCCGGGCCCGCAGCCCTGTCGCACACACAGGTTAGTGCCGTTTGCCGATGAATTCGTGCCACGGGGTTTGCGGATGATACTCGATTTTCCCTTGCGCATGATCTGGCCCAGGCGTCAGGACGAGCCTGCCGGGCCGTCGCGCGTGTGCGTGCAGATGGGCCTGGCCGCCGGCTTCGGGGCGTTCGCCGGGCGCTGCGAGGCGCTGCAGCCGGTGCTCGACGAGGCGTGCCGCGTGGCCGCCGACGGGCTCGGCGTGGGCTTCGCCAAGCTGCTGGTCCACGACGACCACGAGCGGCGCTTCGTGCTCCAGGCCGGCGTCGGCTGGCGCGACGGGGTGGTGGGGCGCGAGCGGCTCGACGCGGACAGCGGCACCGCGGCCGGCTTCGCCTGGCGCAGCGGGCAGTCCGTGCTCAGCAACGACATCGTCGCCGAGGGGCGCTTCCGCGTGCCCGGCATCCTCGCCGACCACGGGATCGGCTGCGCGGCCAACGTCGTCGTCCCCGGCGTCGAGGGCGAGGCGGCGTTCGGCGTGCTGGAGGTCGAGGGGCCCGGGCGGGGCGACTTCCGCGTCGAGGACGTGAGCTTCCTCCAGCTCGTCGCCCACAGCGTCGCCGCGGCCGCGCGGCGCATCGCGGCGCAGGCCCGCCACGAGGCGGAGGGCGTGCAAGAGGCGCTCGACCACCGCGCCGCGCTCGAGGAGATCCACCACCGCGTGCGAAACGACCTGCAGGGCGTGTCCGCCACGGTCAGTCTGGAGGCCAGGCGGCTCGGCGACGGCGAGCAGCGCGAGGTTCTCGGGCGCGTCGGCGGGCGCGTGCTGGCGCTCGCGGGGCTCTACGACCACCTGCTCGGCCGCGGCGTCGGGCGCGAGGTCGAGTTCGGCAGCTACCTGCGCGCGCTCTGCGGGCGCATCGCCGAGGCGGGCGGGCTGGAGGCACGCTCGATCGACCTGCACGTCGAGGCCGAGCCGGTCGCGGTGTCGCGCGGGCGGGCGCTGTCGCTCGCCGTCGCGGTCAACGAGCTGGTGTCCAACGCCGCAGAGCACGCGTTCGTGGGCGGGCGCTTCGGGCGCATCACCGTCGCCCTGCACGCCCAGGACGGCGGCGGCCTCGTGCTGTGGGTCACGGACTCCGGGTGCGGGTTCGCAGGGCCGCGGCCAGGCGGCGCAGGGCTCGGGTTCGTCGAGCGGCTCGTGGTACAGGCCGGCGGCACGCTCGCGCGAGAGGACGGGGCAGGGACGCGGTGGCGGATCGCGCTGGGGGCAGAGAGGTAGGAAGCAAGGCCTTCTTTTTCTGAAGAAAAAGAAGCAAAAAGACTTTGCCCGTTAAGGCCCGTGTCTCCCGGGGGAGGCACGGGGCCTTGGGGGTAAAGTTCTTTGGTTCTTTCTTTCAAGAAAGAACTGCTTGCTTCCTTCCTGGCGGTGTCAGACCGAGAAGTACTTGGCGTTCGGGTTGAGGACGACGATGGCGGAGGTGGACTGCTCCGGGTGGAGCTGGTGCTCGTCGGACAGGGAGATGCCGATGCGCTCGCCGCCAAGCAGGCGCAGCAGGGGCTCCTGGTCCTCCAGGCGCGGGCAGGCGGGGTAGCCGAAGGAGTAGCGGCTGCCGCGGTAGCTCTGCGAGAGCATCTTCTCCATGTCGCGGTCGTCCTCGGACGCGAAGCCCAGCTCGGCGCGGATGCGCTTGTGGGTGTACTCGGCCATCGCCTCGGCCATCTCCACGGACAGGCCGTGCAGGTAGAGGTAGTCCTGGTAGCGGTTGTCGTTGAACCAGTCGCGCGCGGTGTCGGACGCCTGCTGGCCCACGGTCACGACCTGCAGGCCGATCACGTCGCGCTGCGCGTCGTCCACGTCGCGGAAGAAGTCGGCGATGCACTCGCCGTCCTCCCTGGGCTGGCGGGGCAGGGCGAAGCGGGCGACCTCGGTGGTGCCGTCCTGCTCGAAGACGATCAGCTCGTTGCCCTGGCCGGCGGCCTTCCAGTAGCCGTAGATCGCCTGGGGGTGGAGGATGTCGTCGGCCTCGCACAGCGCGAGCATGCGCTTCATCACCGGGCGCAGCTCCTGCTTCGCCCAGCCCAGGAACTCTTCCAGCGTGCGGCCCTGCTTCCGGAAGCCCCACTGGAATTGGTACAGGCTGCGCTCGTTGAGGAAGGGAAGGACGGCGCGGGTCGTGGCCGAGAGGGTGCGCGGGCCCCAGAACGGGGGCTCGATCACCGGGGTGTCCGTGGTCAGGCGGCGGCGGCGGGCCTGGGCGGCGCCGACGTCGACGGGGGCGAAGGCCTTCGCGTCGGCCTGGCCGAGGGTGCGGGCGGTGTTGCGGGCCTTGCCGACGCGCTTGGACTGGATGGCGGCGAGGTAGTCGTCGAAGCCGTTGCCGGTGACGCGCTCCATCAGGTTCAGGCCGTCGAAGGCGTCGCGGGCGTAGACCACGCGGCCGGACGCGTAGGCCTGGACGCAGGTGTCCTCGACGTAGTTGCGGGTCAGCGCGGCGCCGCCCAGCAGGACGGGGACGTCGACGCCCTGGCGGCTCATCTCCTCCAGGTTCTCGCGCATCACCACCGTCGACTTCACGAGAAGGCCGGACATGCCGATGGCGTGGGCGTGGTGCTCCTTGACGGCCGCGACCATGTCGGCGAGCGGGACCTTGATGCCGAGGTTGACCACGCGGTAGCCGTTGTTGGTCAGGATGATGTCGACCAGGTTCTTGCCGATGTCGTGCACGTCGCCCTTCACCGTGGCGAGCACGATGGTGCCTTTCTGCTGGCCCTCCGCCTTTTCCATGTGGGGCTCGAGGTGGGCGACGGCGGCCTTCATGGTCTCGGCGGACTGCAGCACGAAGGGGAGCTGCATCTTTCCGGCGCCGAACAGCTCGCCCACGACCTTCATGCCGTCGAGCAGGACGGTGTTGATGATGTCGAGCGGCGCCATCTCGGTCATAGCCTGGTCGAGCTCGTCGCCGAGGCCCTTGCGGTCGCCGTCGATGATGCGGTCCTTCAGGCGGCCCTGCACGGTCTCCGCGCGGACCTTCTTCGTGGCGTCGGCGAGCTTGCGGTCGGCGAACATCGCCAGGACCTTCTGCAGCGGGTCGTAGTCCTCGCGGCGGCGGTCGAAGATCAGGTCCTCCATGACCTGCACCTCCTCGGCGGGGATCAGGTGCAGGGGGCGGATCTTGCTGACGTGGACGATGGCGGCCGTCATGCCGGCCTTGACCGCGAGGTCGAGGAACACGGAGTTCAGCACGGCGCGGGCGGCGGGGTTGAGGCCGAAGCTCACGTTGGACAGGCCGAGCACGATCTGGACGTCGGGGTACTTGTCGCGAATCGCCTTGATGCCCTCCAGCGTCCACTGGCCGAGCTTGCGGTCGTCCTCCATGCCGGTGGCAATCGTCAGGACGAGGGGGTCGATCAGCAGGTCGGACTGGGGGAGGCCGTGCTTGTCGCAGGCGAACTCGACCAGGCGGGTGGCGATGGCGAGCTTGCGGTCGGGCGTCTTGGCCATGCCGGTCTCGTCGATGGTCAGGGCGACCAGGGCGGCGCCGAACTTGCGGGCGAGGACGAGGCGCTCCTCGGCCATGTGCTCGCCGTCCTCGAAGTTGATCGAGTTGATGATCGGCTTGCCGCCGTGCAGCTTGAGCGCTGATTCGATCACGTTCGTTTCGGTGGAGTCGATCACCAGCGGCGCGTTCACCGAGGAGGTGAAGCGGCGGATCACCTCGTCCATCTCCATCACCTCGTCACGGCCGACGAAGGCGGTGCAGACGTCGAGCGAGTTCGAGCCCTCGGCGACCTGCTCGCGGCCCACGGACACGCAGCCGTCCCAGTCGGCGCGCTCCTGCAGCTCGCGCCACTTCTTCGAGCCGTTGGCGTTGCAGCGCTCGCCGATGGAGAAGTAGCTGTTCTCCTGGCGGAACGGCACCTGGCCGTAGAGGCTCGCGACGGAGGGCACCCAGACGTGGGTGCGGCTCGCCGGCGCGGGGCGCGCGGTGCTACCGGCGCGGCGGCGCAGCATCTGGTCGAGGGCCTGGATGTGGTCGGGGCCGGTGCCGCAGCAGCCGCCGATCATGTTGATGCCGTCCTCGGCGACGAAGCGCTCCACCCAGGTCGCCATGTCGGCGGCGTTGAGCGGATAGTGCGTCTGGCCGTCCACGAGCTCGGGGAGGCCGGCGTTGGGCAGCACCGAGATCAGGCCGGGCCAGTTCTGGCTGATCCAGCGGACGTGCTCGGCCATCTCCTGCGGGCCGGTGGCGCAGTTCAGGCCGAGGAGGGGGACGTCGAGCGCGTGGATCACGGTGGCGGCGGCGGCGATGTCGGGGCCGACGAGGAGGGTGCCGGTGGTCTCCACCGTGACCTGGACGAAGATCGGGGTGTCGGTGCCGGCGTTGCGTCGGGCGAGCTTGGCGCCGTTGACGGCGGCCTTGATCTGCAGCGTGTCCTGGCAGGTCTCGATCAGGATCGCGTCCACGCCGCCGTCGATCAGCCCGGCGCACTGCGCGGCCAGCGCCGCCTCCAGCGGGTCGTAGGCGATGTTGCCGAGGCTGGGGAGCTTGGTGCCCGGGCCGACGGAGCCGAGCACCCAGCGGTGGCGGCCGTCGGAGAAGCTGTCGGCGGCCTCGCGGGCCAGCTCGGCGGCGACCTTGTTGATCTCGTGGGTGCGGTCCTCGAGGTCGAACTCGGCCAGCGTGATCGGCGAGCCGCCGAAGCTGTTGGTCTCCACCATGTCGGCGCCGGCGGCGTAGTAGCCGCGGTGGATCTCGCGGACCAGCTCGGGGCGGCTCAGGTTGAGCACCTCGGTGCAGTTCTCGCGGTTCCAGTAGTCGGCCTCCACGTCGAGCGTGAGGGCCTGCACGCGGCTGCCCATGCCGCCGTCGGCGAGCAGGACACGGTCGCGCAGGGCGTCGAGGAGGTGGGGGCGGCTGGTCATGGGCGGGGCACCTCGGGGGAGGAAAGGAAGGCCAGGGCTCTGCCCTGAACTGGCTTACTTAGGGAGGCGTTCCAAGGGCGCAGCCTTTGGCGGAGTCCAGAGGCGGAGCCTTTGGCCTTGCTTCGGCTCACGCGACGCGCTCCAGGGTGACGGCGGCGGCCTCGGCCGACCAGAGGCGTATCTCCAGCGGGCCGGGGACGATGCGCGCCGGGCGTGCCGCGAGCCCGGCGCCGGCGAGGAGGGTGGCCAGTGCGTCGTCCGCGAAGCCCGGCCAGCGGTGGGCGAGTGCCAGCGTGCGGGGGCTGGCGGCGTAGGCGGCGAGGTCGATGACCACCAGGCGGCCTCCCGGTGCGAGGACGCGGGCGGCCTCGGCGAGCACGGCGGCGGGGTCCTCGGCGTAGTGCAGGACCATCTGCAGGACCACGAGGTCGAAGGACGCGTCGGGGAAGGGCAGGCGGTACATGTCGGCGAGGCGGACGGAGCAGTTGGGCAGGCGCAGTCCGGCGAGGCGGGCGCGGGCGAGGGCGAGCATGGCGCGGCTGGCGTCGATGCCGGTGGCCGAGGACGCGCGCTCGCCGAGCAGCTCCAGGAGGCGGCCGGTGCCGGTGCCGATGTCGAGCACGCGGCCGAGGCCGGCGTTGGGCAGCAGGGCGAGCAGGCCGGACTCCACGGCGGCGGCGGGGAGGTCGAGGGCGCGCATCTCGTCCCAGTCCGCACCCTGGCGGTTGAAGGAGGCCGAGGCGGCGCGGGCGCGCTCGGCCAGGACGCGGGCGGCGCCGCGGCGGTCGGACTCCAGCACGTCGTCGTCGGGCGGCAGGCGGGTCAGGAGGGTCTGGGCCAGCGCGCCGGCGTCGGTGCCGTGCGGCACGGTGAACCAGACGTTGGCGCCCTCGCGCGCGCGCTCCAGCAGGCCGGCGTCGCACAGCAGGCGCAGGTGGCGCGACAGGCGCGGCTGGGACTGGCCGAGGATCTCCACGAACTCGCTCACGCAGAACGCCCCGCGCGCCGCGAGCGCGAGCAGGCGGAGGCGGGTGGGCTCGGCAGCGGCGCGGAGGGACGCGAGCAGCTCTTGCATCCTGGGTCCATACACATAAACATATCCTTATGTCCAGGGGGTGGCGATGTCGGACGGGCGGATACCGGTGGTGATCGGCGGCGCGGCAGGCGAGGGCGACGCCGTGCTCGTCGAGGGCGACGGCGCGCTGCCGGCGGGGGCGGCCGCGCGGTTCACGCTGGCGGCGGGCGGGCACGCGATCGGCTGCGCGTGCTGCGTGCCGCGCTCGGACGCGGGGCGGGCGCTGGGGCGGCTGTTCCTGGCGCGGGCGCGCGGCGAGGTCGCGGCGTTCGCGCGCGTCGTCGTGGTCGCGGCCAGCGAGGAGGGGCGGGCGGCGGTCGAGGCGGCGGTGGGGGGGGACGTCGTGGCTTCGGCGCGGTTCAGGATGGGGTAGGAAGGAAGCACTTCCTTTTCTGAAGAAAAAGAAGCAAAAAAACTTTGCACATGAGGCTTATTTGCAAGGTTCTTTGGTTCTTTCTTTCAGGAAAGAACTGCTTGCTTTCTTGCTGTCAGGCCCGTTTGGCCCAGGGCTGCACGAGGTCGTGGATGAAGCCGAGCTTGGCGATGACGGGCGGCGAGAGCACGAAGGGGTAGAGGTCGCTCTGGCCCATAGAGCGGTTGAGGCTGTTCATGGCGAAGACCAGGGGGAGCCAGGCGCCGATGACCTCCTCGATGGTGTGGGCGGTGTAGGGGTCGAGGTCGACGTGCTCGGCGTCCTCGCGCGGGCGCAGGTCCATGGCGAAGGCGCAGGCGGTCTCCAGCGTGTCGACGATGTGCAGGTAGTGCGCCCAGGTCTCGGCGAAGTCCTCCCAGGGGTGGGCGGTGGCGTAGGCGCTGATGGTGCGGGCCTGCCAGCCGGGGGGCGGGCCGTTGAGGTAGTGGCGGCGGAGCGCGTCGTCGTAGTCGGCGCGGTCGTCGCCGAACAGGGCGCGGCAGGCGTCGAGGCGGCCGCCGTCGCGGACCAGGCGATCCCAGAAATGGTGGCCGCTCTCGTGGCGGAAGTGGCCGAGCAGGGTGCGGTACGGCTCGCCCATCCGCAGGCGCAGCGCCTCGCGCACCGCGTCGTCGGCCTCGGCGATGTTGAGGGTGATGAGGCCGTCCTCATGGCCGGTCATCACGGCAGGGGCGCCGGGAAGGCTCTCCAGGAAGTCGAAGGCGAGGCCGAAGCGGGGGTTCTCCTGGCGGGTGGCCATGGGCAGACGCAGGCGGAGCAGGGTGTAGAACAGGCGGTGCTTGGCCTCCTCGAGCTTGCGCCAGCGGCCGAGGTTGCCGGGGCGCGAGAGGTCGGGGACGGTGCGGTTGTGGCGGCAGGCGGCGCAGAAGCGGTCGGGGCTGCCGGCGGGGAGCATCCAGTTGCAGACGTCGTGGGCGGCGTTCGCGCAGAAGCGGCGGGCAGGGGCGCCGTGGGCGGCGAGGATCGGGCGCCAGGACTCGGGGGGTGGGGGCGCGCCGGCGGGGACGTCGCCGGGCGAGGGCTCCAGGGCGGCGAGGGTGGCGCGGTCGGGCAGGTAGCCGAGGCGGTGGCCGCAGCGCTCGCAGCGTGTGTTCTCGAAGTAGAGGCGCTGTCCGCAGCGGCGGCAGGTGAACAGGTCCATGGGGCGCGCGGGGCTCCTGGCGGGCGCGGTGGCGGCGGCCGGGCCCGCGTTGCGCGCACCCCGCGATGCAGGATGGGTGCCAGACGGGCGGGGATCAGCCGGGGAGGGAGGTGTCGCCGGGGCCGAGCGCGCGCTGCATGATGACCACGTCGAGCCAGCGGCCGAACTTCAGGCCGGCGGCGCGCAGGATGCCGGTGCGCTGGAAGCCGAGGCTGGCGTGCATGCCGATGGAGCCGACGTTCTCGGCGTCGCCGATCACGGCGATCATCTGTCGCAGGCCGGCGGCCTCCGCGTCGGCGAGCAGGCAGGCGACGAGCTGCTTGCCCACGCCCTGGCCGCGCACGTCCTCGCGCACGTAGATGCTGTCCTCGACGAGGAAGCGGTAGGCGGGGCGGTCGCGGAACGGGCCGTAGTAGGCGAAGCCGAGGATGCCGGTGTCGTCGGCGGCGACGCGCCAGGCGAAGCCGCGCTCGTTGCCGCGGCGGAAGCGGGCGGCGATCTCCTCGAGCGAGGGCGGGGTGTCCTCGAAGGTGCCGGTGCCGTGCAGCACGTGGTGGGCGTAGATCGCCTGGATCTCCGGCAGGTCGGGCTCGGCGGTGGGTCGGATTTCCATGCGTGAGTCCAGTTCCGGAGAGGGCGCGAGAAGGGGGTTGCGGAGGCGTCGCGGCAGGGTTGCGGATCGGCCGCGGGAGGGAAAGTGATCGTATCTTAACCCTCTGCGTGGTAGGGACGCGAGGTTGCGCGTGCCAAGGTGCGCGGGCCTTGACTGGGAAGGACTCACCGTGGACCGACCGCCTGCCGACATCGACCCCGCCGCAGTTCCCGATCCCGCGGCCGCGCCGCGGCTGGCCGGGCCGGGGGGCGACGTGCCGCGCAACCCGATGATGGAGGCCAGGCTGCGGGCGATGATCGTCGCCTCGCGCCACCACGGCGTCGATCTTGACCCGAAGGATTTCCGCGCACAAGCGGGCGAGGACGTGCCGTCCGCGGCGTCGCTGGTGGCGTGGGTGCGCGAGCAGGGGCTGATGGGGCGCGCGCTGAAGCTGCGCTGGCGCAACCTGTTCCGCTTCCACGACGCGCCGCCGACCGTGCTGCTGTTCAACGACGGCTCCGCCGGCGTGCTGGTGGGCGTGGACGCGGCGCGCGACGTGGTGTGGCTCAAGGACCCGGCGACCGCGCCGTCCGAGCCGCCGGTGGCCGTCGACCAGCTCCGCCTGTCGCAGGTGTGGACGGGCGAGGTCGTGCTCGTGCGCCGCCAGCGCAACAAGGCCGAGGTCGAGGCGCCGTTCAACCTCGGGTGGATCGCGGGGCTGGTGGCCGAGCAGCCCAAGCTGATCCGCGACATCAGCTTCGCGTCGCTGGTGCTCAGCGTGCTGACGATCGTGCCCGCGCTGCTGGTGATGTCGGTGATCGACCGCGTGGTCGCGCACCACAGCATGTCGACGCTCGTGCTGCTGTCGTCGATCCTGGTGGTCCTGAGCGCCTACGAGACCCTGCTGGGCTGGTCGAGGCGCGAGCTGACGGGCGTGCTGTCGGCGCGCATCGACACGAAGCTGAACCTGCACATCTTCACGCGGCTGCTGTCGCTTCCGGTCGACTACTTCGAGCACAACCCGGCCGGCATGACGATCAGCAAGCTGTTCAACGTGTTCAAGGTCCGCGACTTCCTCACGGGCAAGCTGCTGTCGACGTTCCTGGACGCCTTCACGCTGGTGTTCCTGCTGCCGTTCCTGTTCTGGCTGGACGCGACGCTGGCGTGGATGGTGGTGGCGGCGTCGGGCCTGATCGCGGTGATCATCATGATCTTCCTCAAGCCGGTCGGCCGGCTCGTGGGCAAGGTGATCGCGGCGGAGAACCGCAAGGCGTCGGTGATGTCGGAGACGGTGCAGGGCATCCGCACCATCAAGACGCTGGCGCTGGAGCCGGCGCGCCGGGCGGAGTGGGACGAGTGCGTGGCCGAGACGGCGGCGGCGCGGCTCGCGGCGCTGCGCATGGCGAACTGGCCGCAGTCGATCATCACGCCGGTGGACATGTTCATCTCGCGCGGCGTGATCATGGTCGGCGCTTACCTGGCGATCGGCGACACCTCCGGTCTAGCGGTGGGCGGGCTGATCGCGTTCATGATGCTGGGCCAGCGCGTCACGGCGCCGCTGGTGGGCATCGCCAGGCTGCTCGAGGAGATGACCGACATCCGCGCCTCGGTGGGCGAGGTGGGCAGCGTGCTCAACCAGCCGACGGAGACGCGGGCGCTGACCACCGGCATGCGGCCGCGCCTTGCGGGCCACATCGTGCTGGAGGGGCTGACCTTCACCTACCCGCGCGCGAAGAACGTGGCGCTGGACAACGTGGGCTTCGAGGTGCCGGCGGGGACCATGCTGGGTCTTGTCGGGCGGTCGGGGTCGGGCAAGTCGACGATCACGCGGCTGCTGCAGGGCATCAACCGCGAGTACAGCGGCTTCCTCAAGATCGACGGCGTGGAGCTGCGCGAGATCAACCTCACGCATCTCCGGCGCAACCTGGGCATCGTGCTGCAGGACAACTTCCTGTTCCGCGGCACGGTGCGCGACAACATCTCGGCCGGGCGCCCCGGGCTGACGCTGGAGGACGTGGTGCGCGCGGCCAGGCTCGCCGGCGCGGAGGAGTTCATCGAGCGTCTGCCGCAGGGCTACGAGACGTGGATCGAGGAGGGCTCGGCCAACATCTCCGGCGGCCAGCGCCAGAGGCTCGCGATCGCGCGCGCCGTGATCTCGGACCCGCGCATCCTGATCCTGGACGAGGCGACGAGCGCGCTCGACCCGGAGAGCGAGGCGCTGGTGAACGCGAACCTGCAGCGCATCGCCAAGGGCCGCACGATGGTGATCGTGTCGCATCGCCTGTCGTCGCTGATCGACTGCGACCAGATCGCGGTGATGGATCGCGGCAAGCTGATCGACATCGCGCCGCACAACGTGCTGGTGGAGCGCTGCTCGATCTACCGGCAGCTCTGGCTGCAGCAGAACCGTCACCTGAACGAGAAGGGGCGGCAGGCTTCGCTGACCCCTGTGCTCGCCCAGGGCGATTGAGGAGAGCCTGATGTCCGGAAAATCCCTCCAGCCGGTCGGCGGCGGCGATGCCGTGCCGGCGCGCACCGACCGCCGCGCCGCGCGCCGCGGCCCGGAGATGCCGGCCTCCGTGCTCGAGTTCCATTCCCCCTCGGCAGGCATGGCCAACGTCGCGGCGCTGCCCGGCGCACGGGGCACGGTCTGGGTCGTGGGCGCGCTCGTGATCACCTGCTTCACGCTGGCCTGGCTGATCCCGATCGACCGGGTGGTGACGGCGAGCGGCAAGGTCGTGTCCGTGGCGCCCACCGAGGTGGTGCAGCCGCTGGAGACCGCGATCGTGCGCTCGATCAACGTTCAGGAGGGCCAGGTGGTGCACAAGGGCGACGTTCTCGCCCAGCTCGACCCGACCGACACGACGGCCAACGTCGGCGCGTCCACGCAGCAGTCCGGCAGCTACAAGGCGGAGGTCGAGCGTCTGACCGCCGAGGCCGCGGGCAAGCCGTACCAGCCCACAGGGAACGACCAGGCTTCGCAGGTGCAGGCCGCGATCTTCGCGCAGCGCGCCAGCGAGCACAGCTTCCGCCTGCAGAACCTGCAGCAGAAGATCGAGGGCTTCCAGGCGCTGGTGCAGCGCGACGAGCAGGACACGGAGTTCTACAAGCAGCGCCTGGCGATCGCGAGCAACGTGGCCGGGATGCGGGCCGAGCTGCAGCGCGATGCGGTGGGCAGCAAGCTGAACACGCTGCAGGCGCAGGACGCGCAGGTCGAAGCGACACGCTCGCTGGGCGCGTCGCTGCGCTCGGCGCAGCAGGATCGCGCGCAGCTCCAGGGCGCGCTGGCCGAGCGTGACGGCTACGAGCAGGAGTGGCGGACCAAGACGTCGCAGGACCTGACGGAGGCCTCGCGCAGGCTGAGCGCGGCGCAGGAGGATCTCGCGAAGGCGGAGCTGCGCAGCCGTCTCGTGGTGCTCCGCGCCGGTCAGGACGGCGTGGTGCAGACGGTGGCCAAGGTGTCGGTCGGCTCCGTGCTGGCGTCGGGCGACCAGTTCTTCACGCTGGTGCCGCTGGACTCGCCGCTGGAGATCGAGGTCAACATCCCCGCCGGCCAGTCGGGCTACGTGCACGTCGGCGACAAAGTCTCGGTGAAGTTCGAGACCTTCCCGTCGACGCGCTACGGCGGCGCCAACGGCACCATGCGGCTGATCAGCGCGGACAGCTTCACCACCGGCGACCAGCAGGGCCAGCGTCACGGCAGCGGCGGTGGCGGCGAGCAGCCGGGCGCCGCGGTGTTCTACCGTGGCAAGGTGACGATCGACCAGGTCACGCTGCACGACACGCCGAAGGGGTTCCACATCATCCCCGGCATGCCGATCACGGCCGACATCGAGATCGGCAAGCGCACGGTGGCCGGGTACCTGCTGGGCTCGATCATGCCGGTGGCGCAGGAAGGCATGCGCGAGCCGTGAGGGCTTCGTCGGGACTGCACGCACGGCGTCGCGGCTGAGACCATGGCGCTTGGCGATCGGCTGAACCGTCTGCTCTCGCCCGCGAGCGCGCTCCGCAAGGCCGTCGGCCTCGTGGAGCGCGGCGATGTGGCGGGAGCGTTCCCGCTGCTGGCCAGGGCGGCCAGCGCCGGCCTGCCCGAGGCGCAGTTCCGGGTGGGGCGCGCCTATCTGGAGGGCGCGGGCGTGCCGAGCAGCCGCTCGGACGCGGCACGCTGGCTCGAGATGGCGGCCGAGGCGGGCTGGGTCGAGGCGCAGAGCCTGCTGGCGACACTGTATCTCTACGGGCTGGTGACGGATGTCACGGTGGCGACGCCGGGCACCAAGCTGTTCGCCGACGGGCGTGTCGGGACCGGGCCGGATTTCGTGCGTGCCGCGCGCTGGGCGCGTCCGGCGGCGGAGGCCGGGTCGCCCGAGGCGCAGGCGCTGCTCGGCTACCTGCTGGTGTCCGGGCCCGAGGAGATGCGCGATCTGGAGGCCTCGGACGCCTGGTATCTGCGGTCCGCGGAGGCGGGGTGTCCGCAGGGGCAGCTCGGGCTGGGGCTGTCGATGCTGCGCCAGGCGGACGACACCGGCAGCCAGGTCAGGGCGGCGGTCGAGCTGGCCAAGGCGGCGCACGCGGGGCTGCCGACCGCGCTCTACCTGCTGGGCGTGATGACCGAGCGCGGGTCGGGCGTGCTGCAGGACATGGCGGCGGCGGCGGAGCTGTATCGCCAGGCGGCGGAGAAGGGCGTGCGGTCCGGGCAGGCGCGCTGGGGGCTGGCGCTGATGGAGGGGCGCGGCGTCGAGCGCAACGTGGTCGAGGGCGAGTCGTGGCTGCGCCGCGCGGCGCTGGCCGGCGACACGGAGGCGGCGGCGCTGGTCGGCGATCTGTACGCGAAGGGGGGCGATCTGCCGCCGAACTACGCGGAGGCGGCGCTGTGGTTCGGGCGCGCGGCGGAAGGCGGCCATGCGGCGGCGGCGCGCGCGCTGGGGCTGCTGTTCCTCACCGGCGCCGGGGTGTCGCGCGATCCGGAGGAGGCGGCGCGCTGGTTCCGTCGTTCCGCCGACGCGGGCGACGGGCAGGCGCAGATGGACCTCGCCAACCTGGTGCTGTCGGGGGTTGCGGGCGAGGAGGACAAGGTCCGCATCCGCAAGTGGTTCGAGCAGTCCGCGGGCAATGGCGACCTGGTGGCGGCGTTCAATTTCGGCGTGTGCCTGGCGGAGGGCGTCGGCGTCGAGCGGGACGACCGGCGCGCGGCGATGTGGCTGCGACGGGCGGCGGACGGGGTGGTGAACGCCCAGTACTGGTATGCGCGGATGTTGGTCGAGGGGCGCGGCATCGACGCCAACGCCGAGGAGGGGCGGGCCTGGTTCGGGCGCGCCGCGCAGGCCGGCATGGCGGACGCGCAGGTGGCGCTGGCGGAGATGGCGCTGGGTGGGCGGGGCGGGCCGCGCGACCATCCCGAGGCGCTGCGCTGGTTCGAGCAGGCGGCCGGGCAGGGGCACGTGGCGGCGATGTTCGCCGTCGCCGCGATGCACGGTGGCGGGCACGAGGTGCCGGAGAACCGTCCGGTGGCGCAGCAGTGGTTCCGCAAGGCGGCGGAGCGTGGGCACGGGCACGCGCAGATGATGCTGGGACGCTACCTGGCGCGCGGGCTTGCGGGGCAGCGCGATCCGGCGGAGGCGCGGCTGTGGCTCGAGCGGGCGCAGTCGCAGGGCGTCGCGGAGGCGTCGGCGGACCTGGCGCGGCTGTCGCCCGCCGGTGCGGCGTCGCGAGGCGCCGCGGCCCCCGTCGCCGTGCAGTAGGTTGCGCGTGACCGGCCGGGCGGTGTCGGCGCGGCGGTCGTACGGCAAGCAGGCGCGGGTGATGCCGTGGTGAGCGACGCGGACCGCGCGGACTGGCTGCGCTGGGCGCGCGGCCGGGCGGGCGACGCGCTGGAGCGCGGCCGGGCGGCGGAGGGCGCTGGGGATCTCGGCGAGGCGCGGCGCTGGCTGGAGCGGGCGCGGCGCCTGGCGTCAACGGATGCCACCATCGCCGTGTCGCTGGGCGGGCTGCTGCTGCGGCAGGGGGATCCGGAGGCGGCGGCCCGGGTGCTCGGGCCGGTGGCCGAGGCGCACGACCTGCGCGAGGCCTGGAGCGGGCTGGCGGTGTGCGCGCTGCAGCGGGGGCGGGTGGAGGAGGCGGTGGCGGCGCTGGGGGCGCTGCTGTCGCGCCATGCGCCGGACGATTCGGTGGCGATGCTGGCCGGGATGGTGGCGGGGTGGGCGGGGCTGGCGGGGTGGTGCGGGGTGTGCGCCGACGGGCGGCTTTTGCCGGCCCAGCCGGCGGGGGTTTCCGTGGTGCTGGACGGGGTGGCGCTGGCGCCGGGGGCGGAGGTGCTGCCGGCGGGGTGGCGCGGGGCGCGGGCGCTGGTGGTGGAGCGGGAGGGGCGGGCGCTGCTCGGCAGCCCGGTCGATGTGGCGGCGATCGCGCGGGTCGAGGGCGTGGTCGAGGCGCGTGACGGCGGGCTGTCGGGGTGGGCGTGGCATCCGGCCGATCCGGACCGCGTGCCGGCGCTGGCGGTGCTGCGCGCGGACGGGGCGTCGTGGGCGCTGCGGGCGGACGATCTGTCGATCACGGTGGAGGGGGCGGCGCCGCTGGCGCGGCCGCGCGGGTTCGCGGTGGCGGCGGAGGCGATAGGCGCCGGAGCGGTTCGGGTGGTGGATGCGGGGGGGCGCGACCTGTTCGGCAGCCCGCTGGATCCGGGGCTGGAGGCGCGGGTGGCGCGCGGGGTGGCGGACGCGGCGTTGTGGGCGCCGCGCTGGGCGGACGTGGTGGCGCTGCCGGCGGTGGCGGGGCGGCGGGCGGCGTTCGTCGACGTCGTGGTGCCGGCCTATCGCGGGCTGCGGCGCACGCTGGACTGCCTGGAGAGCGTGCTGGCGACGCTGCCGGCGGGGAGCCGGCTGCACGTGGTCGAGGACGCCTCGCCGGACCGGGCGCTGGTGGCGGCGCTCGTGGAGATGGCGCGGGCGGGGCGCATCCGGCTGGTTCGGCAGGCGCGCAACACCGGGTTCCCGGGGGCGGCGAACGCGGGGCTGCGGGGGGCGGCGGGGCGCGACGTGGTGCTGCTGAACAGCGACACGCTGGTGGCGCCGGGGTGGCTGGAGCGGCTGCGCGAGGCGGCGCATTCGGCGCCCGACATCGGCACGGTGACGCCGCTGTCCAACGACGCGACGATCTGCTCGTACCCGTCGCGCGAGAAGGCGAACGCGGTGCCGGACCTGGCGGGCGTGCGGCGCTCGGCGCGGCTGGCGGCCTCGGCCAACGGCGCCGAGGTGGTCGATATTCCGACGGGGCACGGCTTCTGCCTGTACCTGCGGCGTGACTGCCTGGCGGACGTGGGGCTGCTGCGCGAGGACCTGTTCGCGCAGGGGTATGGCGAGGAGAACGAGTTCTGCATGCGCGCGGCGCGTCGGGGGTGGCGGCATGTGGCGGCGACCGGCGCGTACGTGGGGCACGTCGGCGGGGTCAGCTTCGGGGCGGCGAGCGCGCATCTGGTGCGGCGCAACCTGGCGGTGCTGAACCGGCTGCATCCGGGGTACGATGCGCTCGTGGCGCGGCATGTCGAGGCCGATCCGCTGTTCGCCGCGCGCAGGCGCATGGACGTGGTGCGGTGGAAGGCGGGGCGGGTGGCGGCGGGGGCGGCGCTGCTGGTGACGCACGAGGGCGGCGGCGGCGTGGAGCGCGTGGTGCGCGAGCGCTGCGAGGCGCTGCGCGCGCAGGGGCTGCGCGCGATCGTGCTGCGGCCGGTGGCGGGGGGCGCGTGCCTGGTGTCGGAGCAGGCGGGCAGCGACGCCGCCACGCCGGACGCGTTCCCGAACCTGCGGTTCGCGTTGCCGGGGGAGTTGCCGGCGCTGGTGCGGCTGCTGCGCGGCGAGGGGGTGGTGCACGCGGAGCTGCACCATCTGCTGGGGCATCACCGGGCGGTGCTCGCGCTGCTGCGCAGGCTGGGGGTGCCGTACGACGTGTTCGTGCACGACTACGCGTGGTTCTGCCAGCGGATCGCGCTGGTCGGGCCGGGGCGGCGGTATTGCGGCGAGCCGGACCTGGCGGGGTGCGAGGCGTGCGTCGCCGACCTGGGGACGAACCTCGAGGAGGAGATCGCGATGCCGGCGCTGCTGGCGCGCTCGGCGGAGGAGCTGGGGGGCGCGCGCGCGGTGGTCGCGCCCTCGGCGGATGCGGCGCAGCGGATGCGCCGGCATTTTCCCGCCGTGCGCGCGGAGGTCAGGCCGTGGGAGGACGAGGCGGGGCTGCCGCCGATGCGGGCGCCGCGTGCGGGGGGGCGGCTGCGGGTGGCGGTGGTGGGCGCGATCGGGCTGGAGAAGGGGTTCGACGTGCTGCTGGCGTGCGCGCGGGACGCGAAGGCGCGGGCGCTGGCGCTGGAGTTCGTGGTCGTCGGGCCGAGCATCGACGACGAGCGGCTGATGCGGGCGGGGCCGGTGTTTGTGACCGGGGACTACCGCGACTCCGAGGTCGACGCGCTGATCCGGGCGCAGGATTGCGACCTCGGGTTGCTGCCGTCGATCTGGCCGGAAACCTGGTGTTATACATTGACGCACATGATGCGTGCGGGGCTGGGGGTCGCGGCGTTCGACCTGGGGGCGCCCGCCGAGCGCATCCGGCGCACCGGGCGCGGCTGGCTGCTGCCGCTGGGGCTGCCGGCGGCGTCGGTGAACAATGCGCTGCTCGGGACGCCACGGGTTGCGGAGCACAACCGGCCATCGCACTCTCCCGCCGCCGGCCCGGCCGGACCCCTGTCCGGCCCGGCTGGACTCCTGTCCGGTTTTGCCGGTCGCTGATCCCGCCTTGCGTGAAAGAGACCGAGCATGTCCGACGCCGACGCCGCCCCGCCGCGGGTGATCACTGAGCTGAAGGTGTCGGGTCACCTGATGACGCTCGACCGCGGGGTGTTCTGCCTGTTCTACGCGCCGGGCTCCGCGCCGCCGAGCAGCGCCACCGGGTTGCCGGGCGTGCGTCTGTCGCTGCCCCCCGAGACGGGGGCGCACGGGGGCGGCGCGCTGTCGATCAGCACGTTCCGCGAGGATGGGTGGATCGGCGGCGAGGACAGCGCCGCGCTGATCCGGGTGACGCGCGGGCCGGCGCAGGTTCTGGTCACCGTGTACCAGGAGACGGATGGGAAGCACGAGGCGCCGCGGCTGCAGGTGATGCGGCTGAGCGGTGGCGCGGAGCAGGCGGCGGCGGCCGCAGCCCCGCCCGCGCCGGAGGTGGCTCCGGCCCCCGTTGCCGCGCCGGCGATTGCGGCGCCCGTCATGCCGGCGGCGGCCGAGCCACGGGCGGAGGAGCCTCGTGCGGCGGAGGCGGGCGGGGTCACGGCGACGGACGCGGAGGTTGCCGCCCATGTGCAGGGGCGCGGCGACGTGCTGACCAGGCTCGACGAGTGGATGGGCGAGCGGGGGTCGCAGCGCTGGATCGAGGGGTTCGCGATCGCGCCGCGCCACCTCGTGAGCCGCGACGACATCGAGTACCAGGCGGTGCTGGGGCGCGGCTGGCTGTCGCCGTGGTCGGACGGCGGGCACTACTGCGGCAGCCGCGGCATGGCGCTGCCGATCCTGGGGCTGCGGGTGCGGCTGCGCGGCCCGGCGGCGGAGCGCTTCGACCTGCGGGTTCACGCCACCTTCGTGGACGGCACCGCGGTCGGGCCGAACGAGGCGGGCGAGGCCTGCGAGGCGGAGAGCCTGGCGCCGCTGGAGGCGTTCCACGTCGAGATCGCGCCCAAGGTCGGGCTTGCTGCGCCGGCGGCGAGCGCGGCCGTCGCGAAGGCGGTGCCGGTTGCCCCGCCCGTTGCCCCGGCGGCACCTGTGCCGGCAGCACCCGTGACGCGCAAGCCGGCGCGCGCCACCTTCAAGCCGGCGCCGCCGCCGCGCGGCAAGCCCGCGCCCGCCGGCCGCGGCAAGCGATAGGGGCAGGGACTCCGGCCCTGCGCGCGCGGCACACGTCGCGCGCGCCGGGCGGGGCGGCATCATGCGCTACCTGTTCGTCCATCAGAACTTCCCGGCGCAGTTCCTGCACCTGGTGCGGCGCCTCGTGGCCGAGAACCGCCACGACGTCGTGTTCATCAGCGAGGCCAACGCCAACCAGATCCGCGGCGTGCGCAAGGTCATCTACCAGATGCCGCGCGGCCTCAACCCGGAGGCGCACCGCGACGCGCAGGAGTTCGAGCTGGCGATGCTGCGCGCCGAGGCGGTGGCGCGCACGGCGGCAAACCTCAAGGCGCTGGGCTACGAGCCGGACGTTATCATCGGCCACCACGGCTGGGGCGAGCTGCTCAACATCGCCGACGTGTGGCCGGACGTGCCGCTGCTCGGCTACCAGGAGTTCTACTACCGGGTGAGCGGCACCGACGTCGGCTTCGACCCGGAGTTCCCCACGCCGGTGCCGGCGCTGTCGCGGGTGCGGGCGAAGAACGCGGTGAACCTGCTGACGCTGACCAACCCGGGGCACGGGCAGTCGCCGACGGTGTTCCAGCGCTCGACCTATCCGGACTGGGCGCAGGGCAACATCACCGTGCTGCCGGAAGGCGTGAACCTGGAGGTTTGCCGGCCCGATCCGGGGGCGGGCTCGCGGCCGTTCGAGCTGGGCGGGTTCGTGGTGCCGCCAGGGGCGCCGCTGCTGAGCTACGTGTCGCGCGACCTGGAGCCGTACCGCGGGTTCCACGTCGTGATGCGCGCGCTGCCGCGGCTGCTGCGCGAGCGGCCGGACCTGCACGTGGTCATGGTGGGCGGGGACGGCGTGTCGTACGGCGCGCGGCTGGCGGAAGGGACGTGGAAGGAGCGGCTGCTCGGCGAGGTCGGGCCGCTCGATCCTAGCCGCGTGCTGTTCCCGGGGCGGCTGGACTACGACAGCTACATACGGCTGCTGCAGCGCTCGGACTGCCACGTGTACTTCACCTACCCGTTCGTGGCGTCGTGGTCGCTGCGCGAGGCGCTGGCGTGCGGCTGCGCGATCGTGGCGAGCGACACGGCGCCGGTGCTCGAGTTCGTGGCCGACCGGGCGACCGGGCTGCTGTCGCCGTTCCTCGATCCTGGGGCGCTGGCGGACCGGGTGCTCGAGGTGCTGGAGGATCGCGCGATGACGGCGGGGCTGCGTGTCGCGGCGCGGGCGCATGCGGAGGCGACGCTGTCGATGCCGCACTATCTCGACGCCTACGAGGCGCTGATCGCGCGGGTGATGGCCGGCTGACGGATGCCCGGGCGGGTGGCGGACCGGGCGCTGCGCGAAGCGCGGGGGCAGGCGGCCGGACAGGCCTGCCTGCGGTGGCGCGAGCGGCTCAGCGACGGGTAGGGATCTCGTCGAACACGGCGTGCGCGAGGCTGACCAGGTGGCCGGCGGAGAGCGGGAAGCCGGCGCGCTCGGCGTCCTGGGCGAGGGTCAGCAGGCGGTCGGAGAGCACCAGCGGGCTGACCTGGTGGTCCGACAGCGGGGTGACGACGGGCGCCGCGAAGCCGCGGAAGGCGAGCTGGGTCATGTTGCTCACGGGATTTTTTCCTTGCCATGCGGCCTTCATTGGCCGCGGCACGATCCTCACCCGGACATGGTTTCCGTCAGGTTAACGGGGACGGAGCAGGGGCGGATTCCTTCTGCGGTGTTCCGTGACGACGTCGCGTGCTCCCCGGCCCGGTGTGGCCGGGAGGCGGGCATGCCTCGTCAGCCCTTTTCCCGGCGGGGAACTGGAGACCGTGGGCGTCTTGCGGGGTTCGGGTATGGCAGGGGGGGCGGCGGTCCTGCCCGGGTGCCGCCGGGACTGCCGGCGTGGCGGGCGCCAGGCCCGTGAACCGTTCTGGTTCCGGGCCGGGATCGTGTCCGGAGCCGCAGGTGCGCGACCCGGCAGGGCCGTCGCGACTCCTGCCTGCCGCTGCGCAGGGTGGCCGTGTCCTGGCGGGCGGTCAGGCCCGGGCGGCTTCCTGGACGGGGCTGGCGGCGCCGGTCAGGGCCAGGACGCGCAGCGACGAGGCCAGGGGGCGGTTCGGGTCGCGCGCGGCGTCGACGTCGGCGATCAGCGACGACAGCGTCTGGCGGCGGCCCTGCGCCATCGCGGACAGCGCGGCCCAGAACTCGGGTTCGAGGGCGACGCTGGTGCGGTGGCCGGCCAGGGTGAAGGAGCGCTTGGCCAAGGCACGGATGGTTCTCATGGTGGTTCCTTGGGGGGCGTCAGGTCTGTGTCATCAGACGGGGGTCGACCACGCGGTCGAATGTTGCGGCATCGATATCGCCCGATGCGAGCGCAGCCTCGCGCAGCGTCTGCCCGTGCACATGCGCCTCGTGGGCGATGTGGGCCGCGCGGTCGTAGCCGATGACCGGGGCCAGCGCGGTGACCAGCATCAGCGACCGGTCCAGCAGCTCCGCGATTCGTTGCCTGTTCAGCTCGGTGCCCTCGATCGTGTAGCGGCGGAAGGTGCCGCTCACGTCCGCCAGGCGCCGGGCGGAGTTCAGGACGTTCATGATGATGACGGGGCGCATCACGTTGAGCTCGAAGTTGCCCTGCGCGCCCGCGAACGCGACGGCCGCGTCCTCGCCGATCACCTGCGTGCAGACCATCACCATGGCCTCGCACTGCGTGGGGTTGACCTTGCCCGGCATGATGGAGGAGCCGGGCTCGTTCTCGGGCAGCGTCAGCTCGCCCAGGCCGCAGCGCGGGCCGGACGCGAGCCAGCGCACGTCGTTGGCGATCTTCATCAGCGCGACCGCCACGCCGCGCATCGCGGCCATCGAGGCGACCATGGCGTCGAGGCCGCCGAGTGCCGCGAACTTGTTGGGCGCGGTGCGGAACGGCTGGCCGGTGAGGGTTGCGATGCGCGCGGCGATGTCCTCGGCGAAGCCGGGCGGGGCGTTGAGACCGGTGCCGACCGCGGTGCCGCCGGCGGCCAGCTCGAGCAGGCCGTCCTGGGAGGCGCGCAGGCCGGCGATGGCGTGGCGGAGCTGGTGGGCGTAGCCGGACCATTCCTGGCCGACGGTGAGCGGCACGGCGTCCTGCAGGTGGGTGCGGCCGATCTTGACCACGTCGGACCACAGTTCCGCCTTCGCCTCGATCGCGCCCGCGAGCTGCTCCAGGGAGGGGAGCAGGACGTGCTCGATCTCGAGGCGCGCGGCGATGTGCATCGCGGTGGGGAAGGTGTCGTTGGAGGACTGCCCCATGTTGCAGTCGTCGTTGGGGTGGACGGGCTTCTTGGAGCCGATGGTGCCGCCCATGAGCTGGATGGCGCGGTTGGAGATCACCTCGTTGCAGTTCATGTTCGACTGCGTGCCCGAGCCGGTCTGCCAGACGTAGAGGGGGAACTCGGCGTCGAGACGGCCTGCCACGATCTCGTCGGCGGCGTGGGCCATGGCGTCGCACTTGTCGCGGGCGAGGCGGCCGGCGTCGGCGTTGACCAGGGCGGCGGCCTTCTTCACCACGGCCATGGCGTGGGCGACCTGGATCGGCATGATGTCGCGGCCGATGGAGAAGTGGATCAGGCTGCGCGCGGTCTGCGCGCCCCAGTAGCGGTCGGCGGGGACCTCCACGCGGCCCATGCTGTCGCTCTCCCACCGGGTGCCGGAAGCGTCGATGCCGATCGGCACCGCCTGGGAGGGGTGCGCGTCGGGGCGGTGGGTGTCAGAGGCCATCGTGCGAAGCTCCGTTCGACCGTTCCCGCCCCAGCTACGGGCGGCGGCGGTATTTGGATGCGTTCGGATGCGAGGGCCAGACGGATTTTCGTGCGGGCGTTCTCGGGGCGATGCCGGGTGCTGCGGCGGACGGGGGCCGGACAGCAGAACGGGAGGCGGGCCCTGCGGCTGCCTCCCGTTCCTGCCGGGCCAGGTGCCCGGTCGCGTCGGTGTCGCGGCCCGTTGCCGGGCCGCGATGGCCTCAGTGTTGCGGCATCAGGTTGCGGGCCTCGGTGACGGCCTTGGCGCAGGACTTGTCGCCCTTCGCGTTCAGGTCGGTGGCGCGCTGCAGGGCGGCCTTGGCCTGCGAGATCTTGTCGTCGGACGCCATCATGTCCTTGCCGGTGTCCTTGCCGTTGTCCTGCACCGCCTGCTGCGCCATCGTCGGCTTGCCCGCGGACTGGCGGCGCACGTCGGCCGAGGAGGTCGCGACCTGGCCGCTGGCGACCGCGTCGGCCTGCTTGCCCAGCGCGCCGCCGCCCACGGAGCCCGCGGCGCCGCCGACTGTGCCGGCCGAGCCGCCCTTGGCGACGTTGGTGCCGGACTTGCCGGTGGTGTCGCTGGAGGCGGACTGGTTCATCGGGCCGGTGTTGCCCTTGCCGACGTCCTGGCCGGTGTCGGGCTGCGAGACGGGGGCGCCGAGGCCGGTCTTGGTGCCGAGCTGCTTGCCGATCGATGCGATGTCCGCGGAGCAGCCGCCGTCGGCGCGGGCGGCGAGCGGGGCCAAGCCGAAGGCTGCCGAGAGTGCGATGCCGCAGGCGAGGTTGAGATGGCGCATGAGTGACGTTCCCTGATTGTTTCGTGGAACAACGCCGGGATCAGGGCCGGGTTCGGGCGAGTGGACGGAAAAAACCGTGTGTGGTGGCGGGCTACGCTAAGCGGAGGCGGGCGGCGGCCCAGCGTGCGGAGTCGGCCACCACGGGGTCGGGGTCGTTCGCGAGGCGCTCGGCGGTCGGTCGCAGGGCGGGGTCGGCGGAGTTGCCCACGGCGTTGAGCACGTTGCGCACGAAGCGGCCGCGGCCGATGCGCTTGACCGGCGAGCCGGAGAACAGCGTGCGGAAGCCGGCGTCGTCGAGCGCGGCGAGCGTTTCGAGGCGCGGGGCGGCCAGGTCCTCGCGGGGACGCAGGCCTGGGGGCGGGGCGGCGTGGGCGAAGCGGTTCCAGGGGCAGGCGGCCAGGCAGTCGTCGCAGCCGTAGATCCGGTTGCCCATCAGCGGGCGCAGGTCCTCGGGGATCGGGCCGCGGTGCTCAATGGTGAGGTAGGAGATGCAGCGGGTGGCGTCGAGCTGGTAGGGCGCGGGGAAGGCGTCGGTGGGGCAGGCGGCCAGGCAGCGCGTGCAGGAGCCGCAGGACGCGCCGGCGTGCGCGTCGGGGGGCAGGTCGAGCGTGGTGTAGACCTCGCCGAGCAGCAGCCAGGAGCCGTGGGCGCGCGACACCAGGTTGGTGTGCTTGCCCTGCCAGCCGAGGCCGGCCTGTTCGGCGAGCGGCTTCTCCATCACCGGGGCGGTGTCGACGAAGACCTTGACGCCGGCGCCGAGGCGCGCGGCGACGAACTGCGCCAGGTGCTTGAGCATGCCCTTGAGGATGTCGTGGTAGTCGCGGTTGCGGGCGTACACCGAGAGGTTGCCGCGGTCGGGGCGGGACAGCGTCGCCAGCGGGTCGCCGTCAGGGGCGTAGGACAGGCCTAGCGCGATCACGGAGCGGGCGTCGGGCCACAGGGACTGCGGGTGGGCGCGCTCGGCCTGGCGGTCGGCGAGCCAGCCCATGTCGCCGTGGTGGCCGGCGGCCACGAAGGCGGCGAGGCGCTCTCGGGCCTCGGGGGCGAGGGAGGCAGGCGCGAAGCCCACGGCGTGGAAGCCGAGGGCGAGGGCGCGGTCGCGGATGAGGGCGGAGGGGGACACCGGGGAGGAGGAAGGCCAGGGCTCTGCCCTGGACCCGCCAGGGCGAGCCGCCCTGGACCGGCCTTGCTTATGGAGGCGTTCCAAGGGCGCAGCCTTTGGCGGAGTCCAGAGGCAGCGCCTCTGGCCTTGCTTGCTTTCAGCCGGGCTCGGAGGTCTTGGCGCCGGTGAGCGGCATCGGCACGTAGCGGACGCCGTCGCTGCCCTGGATCAGCATGAGCACGGCCTTGCGGTCCTGCTTGCGGATCGCGTCGACGCGCGAGCGCAGCTCGGAGGGGGTGTTCACCGCCTCCTGCTGGACCTCGACGATGACGTCGCCGGCCTTGAGGCCGTGGTCGGCGGCGGGCCCGCCCTTGCTCACGTCGGTGACGACGACGCCCTTCTGGTCGTCGCCCAGGCTGTACTTCTTCTTCGCCTCGTCGGTGATGGGTGCCACCTTCATGCCGAAGTCGCTCAGCTCGGAGACGGCGGAGGCGGAGGGCTTCCGCTCGCCCGGGCCGCCGCCGGCGTCGGCCATCTTGGCGTCGGACGGCATCTCGGCGACCTTGACCTGGAGCGTCTGGTCCTTGCCGTCGCGCCAGACCTCGACGGGGACGGAGACGTCGATCGCGGTCTCGGCGACCACGCGCGGCAGGGTCTTGAGCTCCTTGATGTCCTGGTTGTTGAACTTCAGGATCACGTCGCCGCCCTTGATGTGGGCGGCGTCGGCCGGGCCGCCGTCGTTCACGCCGGCGACCATCGCGCCGTCGGTGCCCTTGAGGCCGAGGCTCTCGGCGAGGTCGGGCGTGACCTGCTGGATGCGCACGCCGAGCCAGCCGCGGCGTGCGTGGCCGTACTGGCGGAGCTGGGCGACGACGTTCTTCGCGGCGTTGGCGGGGATGGCGAAGCCGATGCCGATGGAGCCGCCCGACGGCGAGTAGATCGCGGTGTTGATGCCGATGACCTCGCCGGCCATGTTGAACAGCGGGCCGCCGGAGTTGCCGCGGTTGATCGGCGCGTCGGTCTGGATGAAGTCGTCGTACGGGCCCTGGTGGATGTCGCGGCCGCGGGCGGAGACGATGCCGGCGGTGACCGTGCCGCTCATGGCGTAGGGGTTGCCGATCGCGAGCACCCAGTCGCCGACGCGGGGCACGTCGCTGTCGCCGAACGGCACCTGGACGAGCTTGTGGTCGGTCTTGATCTGCAGGACGGCCAAGTCGGCGCGGTCGTCGTGGCCGAGGACCTTGGCCTTGATCGTGGTGTTGTCCTGCAGCGTGACGGTGACGTTGGTGCCGCCCTCGATGACGTGGTTGTTGGTCACGATGATGCCGGCGGCCGCGTCGATGATGAAGCCGGAGCCGACGCTCTGCGTGTGGCGCGGCTGGTTCGGGCTGGCGTCGCCGTCCTCATCGTCGCCGCCACCGCCCTGGGGGCCGTGCGGGTGGTTCTTGTTCATGAAGTCCTTGAAGAACTTCTCGAACGGCGAGCCGGGGGGGAACACCGGCATCTCGGGGCCGCCGTGGCCGGGCGGGCCGCCCATCGCGGCCTCGGCGGGCATGTCCTGGGTCGACGAGATGTTGACCACGGCGGGCAGCAGCGCGGCGGCCAGGTCGGCGAAGCTGTCGGGCGCGCCGCGGGCGAAGGCGGCCGGGGCGAACGGGGACAGGCCGGGGGCTGCGGGCAGCGAGAGCACGCACCCGAGTGCGATGGCGCGGACCGTGTGACGCATGGCGGATGTTCCCTCTTTGCCAGGATACTGCGCGCGGGCCCGGACGGGCAGCAAGCGGCATGGCGAGACGGGCACATGGGGGGACGCGGCCGTGGCCCAAGGTGGGGCGTGGAAGAAGAAGGCAAGGCCAGAGGCTCTGCCTCTGGACTCCGCCAAGGGAGCCCCTTGGATGGCTTTACTTAAGCAAGGCCGGTCCAGGGGCGGCTCGCCCCTGGCGGGTCCGGGCAGAGCCCGGCCTTGCCTACTGCCCAGGCAGGCCCTTGAGCAGGGTCAGGATGCCGTCCTCCGGGGTGAGGACAAGGCGGTCCTTGGGGCCGAACGCGGCGCGGTAGGCGGCGAGCGTGCGCCAGATCGCGAAGAACGCCGGGTCGCGGCCGTAGGCGTCGGCGTAGATGCCGTAGGCGGTCTGCTCGCCCTCGCCGCGGAGCTTGTCAGCGGTGCCGCGGGCGTCGGCGAGGAGGACGGTGCGGTCGCGGTCGGCGTCGGCGCGGATGCGGGCGCTGGCCTCGGCGCCCTCGGCGCGGGCCTGCTTGGCGACGCGCTCGCGCTCGGACTGCATGCGGCCGAGGATGGCCTCGGTGTTCTCGGGGGGCAGGTCGGCGCGGCGGATGCGGACGTCCTCGACGTGGATGCCGAAGCCGGACATCTCGTCGTCCACCTCGGTGCGGATCAGGCCCATGATGCGGCCGCGCTGGGCGGAGAGCACGTCGAGCAGGGTCTCGCGGCCGAGCACGCGGCGCAGGCTGGACTCCACCACGGAGGCGAGGCGGCCGCGGATGCCGTCCTCCGAGGGGCCGACGGCCTGGTAGTAGCGCAGGGGGTCGGTGATCCGGTAGCGCGTGAAGCTGTCGACGATCAGGCGGCGCTGGTCGCCGAGGATGACCTCCTCGCCGGGGGTGTCGTAGTCGAGCAGGCGGCGGTCGAAGGCGATCACGGTCTGCACGAAGGGCACGCGAGCCTGCAGGCCGGGCTCGGTGATGACGCGCACGGGGCGGCCGAACTGCGTGATCAGCGCCTGCTCGGTCTGGCGAACGGTGAACAGGCTCGCGGTGGCGAGCAGGGCCAGCGCGAAGGCGGCGGCGGCGAGCGGGAGCACGGCGCGCGGGGGCAGGAGGGGGTTCATGGGGCCGCTCCTGCGGGCGCTGCGGCAGGGGGCGGCGGGGTGGCCGCTGGTGGGGCTGCGGGCGTGGGCGTGCCGGCCGCGCCGGGGAGGGGGGCGGCGCCGGGCAGCGACAGGCCGGGCAGGCCGAGGAAGGGCAGCAGGCCGCGCACGCCGTCGGCGACGACGATGGTGGGCGTGCGGCTCAGGACGTCCTGCATGGCCTCCAGGTAGAGGCGGCGCAGCGTGACCTGCTTGGCGCCGGCGTAGGCGGACTCGACGCTGGTGAAGCGCTGCGCCTGGCCGGTGGCGGTGGCGATGGAGGCCTGGCGGTCGCCGTCGGCGGCGGCGGTGATGCTGGCCGCCTCGCCGCGGGCGCGGGGCACGATGTCGCGGGCGTAGGCCTGGGCCTCGTTGCGCATGCGCTCGGCGTCGGTGTTGGCGCGCTGCACGTCGCGGAAGCTCTCGATGACGGCGGGCGGGGGGTCGACGCGCTGGAGCTGGATCTGGGTGATCTCCACGCCGGAGCCGTAGGCGTCGAGGATGGCCTGCACGCCGGAGCGCACGCTGGTCTCGATGGAGGCGCGGCCCTCGGTGAGGGCGGACTGGATCGCGGTGCGGCCGAGCACCTCGCGCATCACGCTCTCGGCGGCGGCGCGCACGGTGGCGGCGGGGTTGCGCGTGTTGAACAGGAAGGCCTTCGCGTCGCTGATGCGCCAGAACACCGCGTAGGAGATGTCGATGATGTTCTCGTCGCCGGTCAGCATCTGGCCCTCGGCGGCGGGGGCCGGGGTGTGCGAGGAGCGGCCGGTCGCGAAGGGCACGCGGAAGCCGGTGGGGCCGGAGCGCGCGTCGGGCGTGCCGTCGCCGTCGGCGTCGTCGGTGGCGCCGTCGCCGATCTCGATGCGGTTGACCACGGTGACGGAGGGACGCAGCACGGTCTCGACCGGCCAGGGCAGGTGGTAGTTCAGGCCGGGCAGGACGGTGCGGCTGTAGGCGCCGAAGCGCAGCACCACGCCCTGCTGGTCGGGCTGGACCTGGAACACGCCGCTGGCCAGCCAGAGCGCCGCGAGCACGGCGACGCCGGCCGCGACGCCGCGCGCGCCGGCGAGGTTCTGCCAGTCGCCACCGCCGCCGCGACGGTTGCCGTCGCCGCGGTCCTCGCGCCGGCGGTCGCCGGGGCCTCGGTTGCCGCCACCGCCGCCAGAGGTGGCCTGGCGCAGGCGGTCCAGGAGCTCGCGGGCGCGGGCGCGGGCCTGCTCGATGTCGGCGCCGGCGATCTGCAGGCCCGGGCGGGTCGCGGGGCGGGGCTGGGGGCGGCGGTCGGGCTCGGGGGCCCAGGGGTCGTGCGGCTCGGGCTCGCCGTTGCGGCGCAGCGGCTTGGGGGTGGAGTTGCCCCCGGTGCTCCAGGGTCCGTCATCCGAAGGCATGTCTGGTCGCCGATCCGCTGTGGCCGGCCGTGCCGGGGTCGGGCCGAAGCTGGCATGGGCGGGGGAGAAAG
>JBPBQS010000001.1:0-49358 GCA_050920955.1 Janthinobacterium lividum
GGCCCCGACGCCGCGTCCGGCAGGCCGCGCAGCGTCCCGGGCCGGCCGAGCCGCACCTGGCGCCCGAGGATGCGGTGCGCCATCTCGCGCGCGCCCACCATCTGGCTGGCGCCGCCGGTCAGCACCACGCGGCTGCCCGCCGTCCTGCCCAGACCCGCGGCCTCGAGCCGGTCGCGTACCAGCTCGAACGTCTCCTCCAGGCGCGGCTTGATGATGCCCACCACCATGGCGCGCGGCACGCGAGCGAAATGGTGATCGTCCTCGCCGATCTGCGGCACCGTGAGCATCTCGCGCTCGTCGTCCGGGCTCGGCTCCGCGTTGCCGTACATGCATTTCAGCCGCTCCGCGCTGGCGAGAGGGGTGGAGAGGACGCCCGCCAGATCACGCGAGACGTGCAGGCCGCCGATCGGAAGCTGGGCGGTGTGGAGGAGCTGGCCCTCGGCGAACACCGCCATCGCGGTCACGCCGCCGCCCATGTCGATCACCGTGGCGCCCAGCTCGCGCTCGTCGGCCACGAGGCACGACAGCCCGGCGGCGAACGGCGCGGACACCAGCTCGGCGATGTCGAGGTCGCAGCGCGCCATGGCCGCCGCGAGGTTGCGCAGGCTGGTCGCCGCCGCATCGATCACGTGCAGCCGGGCGCTGAGCTGGTCGCAGTGGTGGCCGCGCGGATCGGCCACGCCGGACACGTCGTCCACCGAGAACGCCACCGGCATGGCGTGGATGATTTCGCGGCCCTCGATCTGCGCGCGCGCCCGGCTCTCGGCGACCACGCGGCGCACGTCGGAGTCCGCCACCACGCGCCCGCCCACCGGCCACACCACGTTGAACAGCCGGCTTTCCGGCGCCCCGCACGACAGGTTGACCACCACCGCGCGCAGCCGCGTGTCGGCCATCTCCTCGGCCTGCCCGACGGCGGCGCGGATCGCGCGCTCGGCCTCCTCGAGGTCGACGATGCCGCCCGCACGCACCCCGCGCGAGCGCTGCCAGCCCGAGCCGAGCACGCGCAGCGACCCGTCCGCCTCGCAGCGCCCGATCAGGCAGGTGATCTTGGTGCTGCCGATGTCGAGCACGCCGAACGAGCCGGCACGCTGCGCACGCCGCGGCGGCGGCTCGGCGTCGCCGGGCATACCGGCGCCGGGCCCGGGCGCGCCGGGCTGCAGGGACTTGCGCGACACCTGGTTCATGCCGGGTTCCGTGGCGTGGCCGGCACGGCGGCGGCGCCCGCGGCCGGCACGCCGGGTGCGGCCGCGGTGGCTGCGAGCGGGCGGATGGCCATGCGGTCCGGCAGGCGCAGGTCGACGCTGGCGAGCGGCCGGTCGAGCAGCCCGTCCGCCGCCTGCAGCTCCGCGAGCTTGGCCAGCGCCTGCGGCACCGCGCCTTCGGGCAGCATCACCGTGGTGCCGTTGCGCATCTGCAGGTTCCAGCGCCGCTCGCCCACGCGCACCGCGGCGCTCACGTGGCTGCGCACATCGGGCAGCGCCACGAGACCGTCGAGCAGCAGCGCCGCATGCGCCGGCGCGCCCGCGCCCACGATCAGCGGCAGCGACGCGAAGCTCCCCCAGTCGCGCGGCGACACCTCCTGGTTGGCAACCACCTGGCCGTCGCGGTCGATCAGCACGAAATGCCCCTGGTTCTGCCAGATCGCGAACGGCCGCCGCTCGATCAGCTGCACGAAGATCGTGCCCGGCAGGCGGCGCTCCACCGCGACGTGCTCGACCCAGGACAGCGTCTCGATCCGCGCCCGCGCCGCCTCGACCGAGAAGCCGAGGATAGGGTCGCCCTTCGACACGCCCAGCGCGGCGCGCAGCAGCGGTTCCGGCGTGTTGGTGCGCCCGGCGATCACGACGTCCGTGACGTGCAGGTTCGCCGCCCGCCCCAGACGCTCGCGCAGCGTGGCGACCGAGCCGCCCGGCCGCGCGGAATGCAGCAGCACGATCCCGGTCAGCACGACGCCGAAGCCCGCGCCACCCCACAGCAGCGGACGCACCAGCCGGCGCTGGCGGCGCAGCAGCAGCTTCAGCGCCGACGGACGCCCGCCGCCGCGCGCAACACGCGTGCTGCCGGCATCGCGCTCGCCCGCGCGCGGCGGGGTCACGCGCGGCACGAGGCGTGCTCCACCATCCAGGCGCACAGCGCGGGGAAGTCCATGCCGCACCACGCCGCCTGCTCCGGCAGCAGGGAGACCGGCGTCATCCCCGGCTGCGTGTTCACCTCCAGCAGCACCAGCCGCCCAGGCTCGCCCTGCGTGTCGTCGTAGCGGAAGTCCGCCCGGCTCGCGCCCTGGCACCCCAGCGCGCGGTGCGCCTCGACCGCCATGCGCATCGCCGCGGCCGCCGTGTCGGGATGCACCGCCGCCGGCAGCACGTGGCGCGACCCGTTGGCGCCGTACTTGGATTCGTAGTCGTAGAACCCGCCGCGCGCGGTGATGTCGGTCACCGTGAGCGCCCGGTCGTCGAGCACCCCCACCGTCAGCTCGCGGCCGGGCACGTACTCCTCCACCAGGATCTCGTCGCCGAAGCTCCACCCGCGCGCCAACTCCTCGCGGCGGTTGTCGCCATGCCGCAGGATGTGGACGCCGACCGACGAGCCCTCCGCCACCGGCTTGACCACGTAGGGCAGCGGCATCGGGTCCGCCTCGGCGAGCTCGCGGGGCGAGATCACCCGGCCGCGCGCCACCGGCAGGCCCGCCGCCTGGAACGCGAGCCGCGACGCCGCCTTGTCCATGGCCAGTGCCGATGCCCGCCCGGGCGAGTGGGTGTAGGGGATGCCCATCCAGTCGAGCACGCCCTGGATCACCCCGTCCTCGCCGAAGCGCCCGTGCAGGGCATTGAACACCACGTCCGGCTTCGGGCTCAGCGCCGCGAGCACGGCCGCCAGGTCGCGCCCGACCTCGATCGGCAGCACGTCAAAGCCGCCCTCGCGCAACGCCGCGACCACCTGCCGGCCGGACGACAGGCTGACCTCGCGCTCGGCCGAGATGCCGCCGAGCAGCACCGCGACGCGGGTCACGCCACCACCTCCGTACGGCCGCCGGGCACGCCGATGCGCCGGATCTCCCACAGCAGCGACACGCCGGACGTGGCGTGGACGCGCCTGCGCACCTCCTCGCCCAGCCCCTCCAGGTCGGCCGCCGTGGCACCCCCGGTGTTGAGCAGGAAGTTGCAGTGCAGCTCGCTGACCTGGGCGCCGCCGCGACGCAGCCCGCGGCAGCCGGCCGCATCGACCAGCTCCCACGCCTTCATGCCGTCGTCGGGATTGCGGAACGTCGAGCCCCCGGTCCGCGCTCGCACCGGCTGGCTGGCCTCGCGCGACGCCCGGATCGCCGCCATGCGCGCAGCAATGGCCGCGGGGTCGCCCGGGGTCGCGCGCAGCCTGGCGCGCACCACGACGGCCTCCGGCGGCAGGGCGGAGTGGCGGTAGGTCAGCGCGAGACGCTGCGCCGGCACCCGGACCAGCGCCCCGTCGCGGGTGACGATCTCCGCCCAGTCCAGGCACGCCGCCATGTCGCCGCCATATGCGCCCGCGTTCATCGCCACGGCCCCGCCCAGCGTGCCGGGAATGCCGCACAGGAACTCCAGCCCGGCCAGCCCCGCCGCCGCCGCGTGCTCCGCGACCGTGGCGTCCAGGCACGCGGCACCTGCGACCACGCCGTCCGCCTCCACCACGACCTCCGCGAAGCCGCGCGCCAGGCGCAGCACCACGCCGGGCAGGCCGCCGTCGCGCACGATCAGGTTCGACGCCGCGCCCAGCACCGTCACCGGCATCTCCGGCGCCAGCGCCTCCAGGAACCCGCACAGGTCCTCGGCATCCGCCGGCCGCACGAGAACCTCGGCCTCCCCGCCGACGCGGAACCAGGTGGCGGGTGCCAGCGGCGCCGCATGCTGCAGCCGGCCGCGAAGAGGGGGCAGCGCGTTCTGCACTGCGGCGGGGATCATCGCGCCGACCTTCGCTGGCCCTGCAGGGCGGCCAGCTCCTCGGGCAGGGCCTGCGCCCACGCCGTGATGTTGCCCGCGCCCAGGCAGATAACGAAGTCCCCCGAGCGCGCGATGGCGTGCACCATCTCGGCCAGGTGCTTCGGGTCGGGCAGCGGCACCACGCTGCGGTGGCCGCGCGCGCGCAGCCCGTCGACCATGGCGTCGCGGTCGATGCCCGGGATCGGCGCCTCGCCGGCCGCGTAGATGTCGGCCACGATCACCGTGCCCGCGTCGTTCATGCACGAGCAGAACGCGTCGAACAGCGAGGCCACGCGGCTGTAGCGGTGCGGCTGCACCACCGCGACCACGTCGCGCGCCCCGGCCTGCCGCGCCGCCTTGAGCACGGCGGCGATCTCGACGGGATGGTGGCCGTAGTCGTCGATCACCGTGATGCCGCCGCTTTCGCCGGTCTTGGTGAAGCGACGCTTGACGCCGCGGAACCCGGCCAGCGCCGAGCGTATCGTGGCGTCGTCGATCTCCATCTCCATGCCGACCGCGATCGCGGCCAGCGCGTTCTGCACGTTGTGCTGCCCCAGCATCGGCAGGCGGAACGGCCCCATGCGGCGCTGCGTGTTGCGGTGCCGGTCGGTGAGCTGGACCTCGAAGGTCGCCCCCATGCGGTCCGCGACCATGCGCTCCGCACGCACGTCGGCCTGCGGCGAGAACCCGTAGGTCACGATGCGACGGTCCAGCCGCGGGATCATCTGCTGCACCGTCGGATGGTCGAGGCACAGCACCGCGAAACCGTAGAACGGGATGTTGCCCACGAACTGGTCGTAGGCGGCGATCATCGCCTCGCCCGTGCCCCAGTGGTCGAGGTGCTCTGGGTCCATGTTGGTCACCACCGCGATCACGGCGGGCAGGCGCAGGAACGAGCCGTCGCTCTCGTCGGCCTCGACCACCATCCACTCGCCCTCGCCGAGCCGCGTGTTGGAGCCGAGCGCGTTGATGATGCCGCCGTTGATCACGGTGGGGTCGAGGTGCGCGGCTTCCAGCACGCACGCGATCAGACTCGTGGTGGTGGTCTTGCCGTGGGTGCCGCCGATCGCGACCGACCACTTCAGCCGCATCAGCTCGCCCAGCATCTCCGCGCGGCGCACCACCGGGACCAGCCTGGCGCGCGCGGCGGCGACCTCGGGGTTGGACTGCGGGATCGCGGTCGAGGTGACCACCACCTGCGCGTTGCCGATGTTGGCCGCGTCGTGGCCGATCGCGACCGGGATGCCGGCCTCGCGCAGGCGGGCGACGTTGGCATTCTCGCTCATGTCCGAGCCCTGCACTGCGTAGCCGAGCGTGTGCAGCACCTCGGCGATGCCGGACATGCCGATGCCGCCGATGCCCACGAAATGGATCGTGCCAATGCCGAGCGGAAGCGCCCTCATGCCCCGCGCTCCCCGCCGGCGGCCGAGGCCGGAGCCTTCGCCGCGATGCGCGCCTCCACCAGGTCGGCCAGCCGCGCCGCCGCATCCGCCCGTGCGTGCGCAGCCATCCGCCGCCCGGACGCCACGAGGCCGGCGGGATCGGCCAGCATCGCGCGCAGATGCTCCGCGACGCGCTCCGGCGTGAACGCGGCCTGCGCCATCACGGGCGCGCCCACCGCCTCGGCGTTGCGGGTCTGGTGGTCGTCGATCGCCGACGGCAGCGGCACCAGCAGCGCGGGGCAGCCCGCCACCGCCAGCTCGGAAACCGTCGACGCCCCGGCCCGCGCGATCACCGCGTCGCAGCCGGCGAGCCGCGCCGCGACGTCGGGGAAGAACACCGACAGCTCATGCGCGACGCCGGCCGCCTCGTAGGCGCGGCCCACGCGGTCAAGATCCTCCGCCCGGCACTGCTGCACGACCTGCAGCCGCGCGCGCTCCTCCGGATCGAGCAGCGCCAGCGCGGCCGGCACCACGTCGCTGAACACCCGCGCGCCCAGCGACCCGCCCAGCACCAGCAGCCGCAGCCGATCATGCGACGCCACGCGCTCCAGCCCGGCGAGCGCACGGATCGCCGGCCGCACCGGGTTGCCGGTCGCCACCGTCGCGACGCCCGCGGGAATCCGGGCCGTCCCGGCAAACCCCAGGGCGAGCACGTCCGCACGCGGCGCAAGCCAGCGGTTGGCACGGCCGAGCACCGCGTTCTGCTCGTGCAGCACCAGTGCCGGTCGCTGCCGCAGCGCCCGTGCCGCCAGCATCGGCGCCACGCAAGGATAGCCGCCGAACCCCACCACGGCCGAGGCATCGAGCCGGCCGAGCAGCCCGCGCGCCTGCACCGTGCCGCGCGCCAGTGCGGCCACGGCCCGCGCGCCCCGCAGCGCCCCGCGCCCCGCGATGCCCGCGCCGGCGAGCACGAAGGTCTCCGCGTTGGCGAACACCTCCGAGTGCAGCCCGCCGGACCGCGCGTCGGTCATCAGCACGACGCGGTGCCCGCGCGCCAGCAGCTCGGACGCCAGCGCCTCGGCCGGGAAGAAATGCCCGCCGGTGCCCCCGGCGGCGATCACGATCGGACGCAGTGCCGGTCCCCTCATGCGTGCTCTCCCCGGGGGCGGCGGCGCGTGAGCGCGAGCAGCATCCCCATCGCCAGTGCCACCGACATCGCCGACGAGCCGCCGTACGAGATGAACGGCAGCGTCATGCCCTTGGTCGGGATCAGGTGCAGCGAGGACGCCATGTTGACGAACGCCTGCAGCCCGAAGCCCGTGATGATCCCGGACGCGGCGAGCACCACGAACTCGTCGGTCTCGGCCAGCAGGCGCAGCAGCCCGCGCACCACGATGAACGCGAAGATCCCCAGGATCACGAGGCAGATCACCAGCCCGAACTCCTCGCCGGCGACCGCGAACACGAAGTCGGCGTGCGCGTCGGGCAGCAGGTCCTTCACGCGCCCCTCGCCCGGGCCGCGCCCGAGCAGCCCGCCATTGCCGAACGCCTGCAGCGCCGTGTCCACCTGGTAGTGGTCACCGCGATCAGGATGAAGGAAGCGGGTAACGCGGCTGCGCACGTGCGGGAACAGCGCGTAGGCGCCCACGCCCGCGCCAACCATGCCGGCCGAGGCCACGCCGACCATGAACAGGTTCAGCCCGCCGACCACGAGCTGGGCGAAGAACACCGCCGTGATCACGGTCAGCATGCCGATGTCCGGCTGCGACTTGAGCAGCATCACGATCACGCCGAACAGCACGCAGGCGACCAGCGTGCCCGGGAAGTTGCGGGTGCGCCGCGACTCCGACAGCAGCCAGGCCGTGACCACCGCGAAGCAGGGCTTGAGGAACTCGCTCGGCTGCAGCGACATGCCGGGCAGCGCGATCCAGCGGCGCGCGCCCTTGATCTCGACGCCGTGCACCAGCGTCAGGAACGTCAGCACCAGCGCCGCGGCACACCCCGCCAGCGCCAGCCGCCGTACGCCGCGCGCCGACAGCAGCGACGTCGCCACCACGATCGACCCGGCCACGGCGAGGAACACGACCTGCTTGAGGATGAACAGGTCGCGCGACTGGCCGATGCGCTCGGCCACCGCCGGGCTCGCGGCCAGCATCAGGATGTAGCCGAAGCCGATCAGCGCCGTGACCGCGAACAGCGTCCAGCGGTCCACGGTCCACCACCAGCGGCCGAGCACGGAGTTGTCGTTGCGCGACAGGGCGGGCATCAGGCGGCATCCTCGTGCGCGGGGGCGACACGCCCGCCGCCGCAGTCCGGCAGCGCGCGCGCCAGTTCGGCGAAACGCATCCCGCGCGCCTCGAAGCCGGAAAACTGGTCGAAGCTGGCACACGCCGGCGACAGCAGCACGACCTCCGCACCCAGCGCGGCAGCGGCGCGTGCGGCACACGGCACCGCGGCCTCCAGCGTGCCGGCAACCTCGTGCGACACGCCGGCGCCGGCGAGCGTTGCCGCAAGCTCCGGCGCGTCGCGCCCGATCAGCAGCGCGTGCGCCACCGCGGGGAACCACGGTGCCAGCGCCTCGATGCCCCCTGCCTTGGCGACCCCGCCCGCGATCCACACGAGGCGCGGGTAGCAGCCCAGCGCGCGCGCCGCCGCGTCGGCGTTGGTCGCCTTGCTGTCGTCGACGAAGGCGATGCCGCCGCGCTCTGCGACCAGCTGCTGGCGATGCGGCAGCCCGGCGAAGCCGCGCACCGCCGCGTCGATCGCCCCCGCGCTGTCGGGCAGCCCGAGGTCGGCGGCCAGCCAGGTGGCCATGGCCACCGCCGCCGCGACGTTCTGCGCGTTGTGCGCGCCGGGCAGCGCGGGCGCCTCGTACAGTCGCAGCCCGCGCGGCCCGTTCGCATCGACGAGCCGCCCGTCGCGCACGAACACGTCCGCGTCGCGCGCCTGACCGGAGATGCGCGTGCACCCCGGCATCGCCGCCGCCAGCGCCGCCGACTCCGGATCGTCCACGCCCACCACCGCCAGCTCGCGGCCGGTGCGGCGGTCGAACACGTGCCGCTTGGCCGCGACGTAGCCTGCCATGTCGCCGTGCCGGTCCAGGTGGTCCGGGCTCAGGTTGAGCAGCGCCGCCACGTCGAAGCGCAGCGTCTCCAGGCGCTCGAGCATGTAGGACGACATCTCCAGCACGTAGACGCCGTGGTCAGGCAGCAGCGGCAGGGCGAGTGCCGCCGGCCCGAGGTTGCCACCTGCCGCCGCCGGCACGCCGAGCGCCGCCAGGATGTGTGCCAGCAGCGCCGTGGTCGTGGACTTGCCGTTGGTGCCGGTGATGCCGACGAAGCGCGCGAGAGAGCCCGCCCCGCGCACCGCCCGGAACAGCAGCTCCGCGTCCGACAGCACCGGCACGCCGGCGGCGATCGCCGCCGCCACCACCGGATGCGGCGCGGGCAGGGCGTGCGGGATTCCCGGCGAGGCGACCAGCGCATCGATGGCCTCGCCCGCGAAATCCGGGCGGCGCGCGTCCAGGCCTTCCGCCGCCGCCGCATCGCGCGCCGCCTCGCCGTCGTCCCACACGCCGACGGCGGCGCCCATGGCCCGCAGCGCGCGCGCTGCCGGCAGCCCGTTGCGCCCGAGGCCGAGCACGGCGAAGCGGCGCCCGGCGAACAGCGCGGGGGGGAAGGGCAGGGGCGCGCTCATCGGATCTTCAACGTCGCCAGGCCGACGAGGGCAAGGATCATGGAGATGATCCAGAACCGGATCACGATGGTCGCTTCCGCCCAGCCCTTCTTCTCGAAATGGTGGTGCAGCGGCGCCATCAGGAACACGCGCCGCCCGGTGCGCTTGAACCAGAACACCTGGATGATGACGGACACGGTCTCGACCACGAACAGCCCGCCGACGATCGCCAGCACGATCTCGTGCTTGGTCGCCACCGCCACTGCGCCCAGAGCGCCGCCCAGCGCGAGGCTGCCGGTGTCGCCCATGAACACGGCCGCCGGCGGCGCGTTGAACCACAGGAAGCCGATGCCCGCCCCCACCAGCGCCGAGCAGAACACGCCAAGCTCGCCCGCGCCCGGGATCGGGTTGAGCTGCAGGTAGTCGGCGAACACGCGGTTGCCCACGAGGTAGGCGATCAGCGCGAACACGGCGGCGGCGATGATGGTCGGCACGATCGCCAGCCCGTCGAGCCCGTCGGTCAGGTTCACCGCGTTGGACGCGCCCAGCATCACGACCATGCCCACCAGCGGGAAGGCGAAGCCGAACGGGATCAACACCTCCTTGAACACCGGGATGGTCAGCGAGGTGGCCAGCGGCCCGTGCGTCGCGGTCGCGATCCAGATCGCCGACACCAGGCCGATCGCGACCTGCGCCACCAGCTTGCCGCGCGCCGAGACGCCCTTCGTGTTGCGCTTGGACAGCTTCATGTAGTCGTCGGCGAAGCCGATCGCGCCGTAGCCCAGCGTGCAGAACAGCACCGCCCAGACGTAGGCGTTGCGCAGATCCGCCCACAGCAGCGTCGAGCCCACCGAGGCGAGCAGGATCAGCACGCCCCCCATCGTCGGCGTGCCCTGCTTCTCCAGCAGGTGGCGCTCCGGTCCGTCGAGACGGATCGGCTGCCCGCCGCGCTGCACGGACTTCAGCCAGCGGATCACCGGCCCGCCGAGCAGGAAGCTCAGCACCAGCGCGGTCAGGCATGCCGTGCCCGAGCGCACCGTGAGGTAGCGCAGCAGGTTGAACAGCGCGAACTGCTCCGCGTGGGCATGGAACAGGTTGAACAGCATCAGGCAGCGTCCTCGCCGACCGGAGCGCCCAGCGCGTCGAGCGCTGCCACCACCAGGCGCATGCGGCTGCCAAGGCTGCCCTTGACCAGCACCGCGTCGCCGGGCCGCACCGACTGCGCGACGACGTCGCACAGCGCCGCCGCATCCGGCGCCCAGGCGCCCTGCCGTCCCGCAGGCAGCGCATCGAACAGGTGGCGCATCGCCGGCCCGCAGCAGTGCACCACATCGGCCGACGCCAGCACCGCCTCCGCCAGCCCCTCGTGCTCCGCGCGGGTCGCATCGCCCAGCTCCAGCATGTCGCCAAGCACTGCGACGCGACGCGCCGCCGGCTGCAGCGCCAGCACCTCCAGCGCCGCGCGCACCGACGCACCCGACGCATTGTAGCTCTCGTCGAGCAGGCTCGCCGCCCCGCCCAGGATCGGCCGGCGCGCGCCACGCCCGGCGCCCGCGCCGAAACCCGCCAGCGCCGCGGCGCCAGCCTCGACGTCCGCGCCCACCGCCCGCGCGGCGAGCAGCGCGGCCAGCGCGTTCTCCGCCATGTGCCGCCCGGGCGCGCCGACGCGGAACCCGAGCACCGTCTCGCCGATGCGCGCCGTCACCGCGCTGCCGTCCGCATCGCCCTCGCACGAAAGCAAGGCCGCATCGCCGCCGGCGCCGCCGAAGGTGACGACGCGCACGCCGGGCTCGAAGCGGCGTGCCGCCTCGCGCAGCCGCGACGCCTGCGCGCCGTCCGCCGGCAGCACCGCGGCGCCGCCCGCCAGCACGCCTTCGAGCACCGACAGCTTCTCGTCGGCGATCGCCTCGAGGCTGCCGAGATGGCCGACGTGGGCGGCGGCGATGCGGGTGATCACCGCGACGTCAGGGCCGGCGAGCCGCGACAGCGGCGCGATCTCTCCGGGATGGTTCATGCCGATCTCGACGACGCAGTACTCCGAGTCCTCGGGCAGGCGCGCCAGCGTCAGCGGCACCCCCCAGTGGTTGTTGTAGGAGGCGTGCGCGGCATGCACGCTGCCCGAGGCGCCGAGCACCGCGCGCAGCATCTCCTTGGTCGTGGTCTTGCCGACGCTGCCCGTCACCGCGACGACCGAGCCGGTGCAGCGCTCGCGCCCCGCCGCCCCCAGCGCTTGCAGCGCTTCCAGCGTGTCGCCCACCACCAGCAGCCTCGCCCCGTCCGGCGCGCCCTCGGCGCTGGCGACCATGCACCCCGCGGCGCCCGCCGCGAGCGCCGCCGCCACATGGGCGTGCCCGTCGCCGTTCGCGCCAAGCAGGGCCACGAACAGGTCGCCCGGCCGCAGCGTGCGCGTGTCGATCGAAACGCCGTCCGCGTGGAACGGCGCCGTCATCACGCCCCCGGTCGCGGCGCACATCGCGTCTGCCGTCCACAGGCTCATGGCATCACCGCGCCCGACACCAGGCGGCGCAGCACCGCCGCGTCGTCGAACGGGATCGTCCGCGTGCCTACCGTCTGGCCGCTCTCGTGTCCCTTGCCGGCCACGACCAGCACGTCGCCGTCGCGCAGCCCGTCCAGCCCCGCCGCGATCGCCGCCTCCCGGTCGCCGATCTCCACGGCCCCGGGGCAGCCGGCCAGCACCGCCGCCCGGATCGCGCCCGCGTCCTCGGTGCGCGGGTTGTCGTCGGTCACGATCGCCCGGTCCGCGCCGGCGGACACGGTGGCCCCCATCGGCCCGCGCTTGCCCGGATCGCGGTCGCCGCCCGCGCCAAACACGCACACCAGCCGCCCCGCCGTGTGCGGCCGCAGCGCCGCCAGCAGCCGGGCCAGCGCGTCCGGCGTGTGCGCGTAGTCGACGTACGCCGCGGCACCCGCCACGCGCGCCACCAGCTCAAGCCGCCCGCGCACGCCCGCAAGCCCGCCGATCCGGCCGAGCACGTCCTTCGTCCCCGTCGCCTCGCACAGCCCCGCCGCGAGCAGCGCGTTCTCCGCCTGGAAGCGCCCGACCAGCGGCAGCATCACGCTGCGTGCCCCGCCGTCTGCCACCAGGTCGAGCAGCAGCCCGTCCGGCCGCGGCGTGGCGCGCATCACGCGCACCCAGCCGCCGGCCTCGCCGAACTCGCGCAGCACAAGCCGCCGCGTCCGCGCGATCCCGCGCAGCGCCGCGAGGCTTTCCCCGTCCATGTCGGCGTTGGCCACGCAGGGCGCGCCCTCGAGCAGCAGCTCGGCGAACAGCCGCAGCTTGGCCGCACGGTAGGCCGCGAACGAGCCGTGGTAGTCCAGGTGGTCGCGCGTCAGGTTGGAGAACCCGGCCGCCGCCAGCCGCACCCCGTCGAGACGGAACTGGTCCAGGCCGTGGCTCGACGCCTCCATCGCCGCGTGGTCGACCCCCTCGCCGGCAAGTCCTGCGAGCGTCGCGGCCAGCGCCACCGGGTCCGGCGTGGTCAGCCCGCCACCCGCGGCGCGCCCCGGCGCCACCACCCCGAGCGTGCCCAGGCTCGCCGCCGCCAGCCCGTCCATCGCCCAGATCTGGCGCACGAACTCGACCGTGCTGGTCTTGCCGTTCGTCCCCGTCACCGCGACCACCGTGGCCGGCTGCGCGCCCGCACCGGCAGCGGCCAGGCGTGCGAGCGCCCGGCGCGGCTCCGCATCCTCGATCAGCGGCCGGACCGGCACGCCCTGCGGCCAGACGGTGCCGCACGGCGCCAGCACCGCCACCGCACCGCGCGCCACCGCGTCGGCGATGAAGTCGCGCCCGTCGCCACGCGCCCCGGGGAAAGCGGCGAACAGCGTGCCCGGCCGCACGGCGCGGCTGTCCGCCGTCACCGCCTCGATCGCGAGGTCGGCCGCGGCCCCGTCCAGGGCGTCGAACCCGGCGATGCCGGTCATGTCGAGCATCTCAGCGAGCCGCAACGAGGGTCTCGCCGCGCAAATGGCCTTCGCCGGCCTGCGCCTCGCGCCGCGTCACCGCCGGGTCGCGCGCCGGCTGCACCACGGGCAGCGGCCGCGGACGCTGCGGGTCGGAATGCCCCGCGACCGGGGCGGACAGCACGGGCCGGACCTGCTGCACCGCAGGCGCGTGCGCCACGACCTGCGGCACCGGCGTCGTGTCCGGCACGTCGAGCGGCAGCGGCTTGGGCCGCACGCCCGGCTCGTTGT
The DNA here is from genome assembly GCA_050920955.1 of Janthinobacterium lividum. Lineage (GTDB taxonomy): Bacteria > Pseudomonadota > Alphaproteobacteria > Acetobacterales > Acetobacteraceae > CAXSEF01. Next base: position 13,229 of record JBPBQS010000001.1, read on the forward strand.
TCTGGTGCTCGCCCGGGTGGCCCGGCTGCAGCGGGATGTAGAGCGAGGCGGCGATGGCGTCGTAGTTCTGCATCTGCGGGAACAGCCCGAGCATCGGCGCGATGCGCGCGATCACCCGCCCTGCACCCGGCGCCGAGACCGCACCCGCCGTGGAGTAGCCGCCGGTGCTCTTGTTGCCGTGCGGCTCGTCGAGCATGAAATACACGGCATAGCGCGGCGCGTTCATCGGGAACACGCTCATGAACGCGCTGACGTTGCTGTGCTTCTTGTAGCCGTGGCCGCTGTTCTTCTCCGCCGTCCCGGTCTTGCCGCCGACGAAGTAGCCGGGAACGTTGGCCGGCTTGCCGTAGCCGTCGGTGACGACGAGGTGCATCAGCTTGCGCATCGTGTCCGAGGTCGCCTGCGACATCACGCGCGTGCCCTCGGGCAGCGGCGCGTTCGGCTCGGCGGCCAGGATCGTCGGCTTGAGCACGATGCCGCCGTTGGCCACGGCTGCCGTGCCGCGCACCACGTGCAGCGGGCTGACCGCGATGCCGTGCCCGAATCCGACGGTCATGGTCACCGCCTCCTTCCAGGCCGCGGCGGACGGCACGATCGGCAGGCCCGCCTCGGGAAGCTGGATGCCGATGCGGTTGAACATCCCCATGTTCTTCAGCCAGGCCCGCTGCCGCTCCGCACCCACGCCCAGCGCGATGTGCGCCGCGCCGAGGTTCGACGAATACGCCAGCACCTCGGGAAGGTAGAGGAACCGGTGCTTGCCCTCGAAGTCGGTGATGGTGAAGCGCCCGATGTGGATCGGGTTCGCCGCGTCGAACTGGTCGCCGAGATGCGCGGTGCCGGCGTCGAGCGCCATGGACGCGGTCTGCAGCTTGAACGTGCTGCCCGGCTCGTACATCGCCGTGACCGCACGGTTGAAGCGGTCGTCGGGCGCGGTGTCGCCGAACTTGTTGGCGTCATAGTCGGGCAGGCTGACCATGGCGATCACCTCGCCGGTGCGCACGTCCATGACGATGCCGCACGCGCCGATCGCGCCGAACTCGTTCTTGGCGTGCTCCAGCTCGTCGCGCACCACGGCCTGCACGCGCACGTCGATCGACAGCCGCAGCGGCGTGGTGTCGGCGCGCAGCCTGGCGTCGAACGCCTTCTCCACGCCGGCCACGCCATGCGTGTCGATGTCCACGCCGCCGAGCACCTGGGCGGCCACGCGCCCCAGCGGATAGCGGCGCTTCTCGCCCTCCTCGAAATACACGCCGGGGATGCCGAGCGCGTTGATCGCAAGCTCCTCGCGCGGCGTGATCTGGCGCGCCAGGTAGACGAACTGCTTGCCGGACACGAGGCGCGCGCGCGCCTCCTCCTCGTCCATGCGCGCCAGGACGCCGTGGATGCGGTGCGCGGCCAGCGCCGGGTCGATCATCTCGCGCGGGTTGGCGTACATCGACGCCATCGGCAGCGACACCGCCAGGATCTCGCCGTTGCGGTCCGTCACGGTGGCCCGTGGACCCGGTGCCGGCACGGCATCGGCCACGCGCGCGCCGTCGCCGTCCACCGCATCCGGGTCGTGCGGCACGAGCGGGCGCAGCTCGGCCTGCGAGGGCGCCATCGGGAACAGAACCGTTGCTGCCGTCAGCTTGGCCGCCACAGCGCCGAACAGCACCGCGAAGCCACCCGCCGCGAGCAGCAGGCGCGCGCGCCCCTTCTCCAGCGCCGCGCGCCGCGCCAGGTCGCCTCCGGTGATGCGCACCGTCTCCGCGCGCACGCCCTGGCCGTCGGCGCCAGGCAGCGGTGCGCCCATGGCTTCGCCACCGTGCCAAGGCGCGCCGTTGAAGGACGGAGGGAGCAGGGGGTCCGTCACTGCGCTCCGGCGCCCATCGGCACGGGCGGCGGCAGCGACGCGCGGCCGCTGCCCAGCGACGATCCCGCATAAGGCGTCGCGGCCGCCAGGGCGGATGGCGTGTACGCCGGGCGCATCGGCATCATCGCCGCGGCACGGGTCAGCAGCGGCTCGGCACGCTGCGGGTGCGCCACCACCGGCGTCGCCAGAGCCGACAACACCGGTGCCATCACCCGGCCGCCTGAATAGCCGGCCGTGCTCCCCGCGGCCGGCGACGCGGCGGCATACGAGCGCACGGGCACGGCCCGCACGGGATGCGGCACCACGGGAACGCTCTTGGCCTCGGCCGTCGCCACAAGGGCGCGCGCCGGGGCAGGGCGAGGCGCCGGATCCGCATGTGCCGCCTCGGCCACCGCGACATGCGCCGTCGCGGGACGCGCGGCCTCGACACGAGCCGGCACCGCGTCGAACGCCAGCGGACCGGCAGGACGTGCCTCGGCCACCACGGCCGCGGCATCGCCCTCGTCGGAACCGCCGGACGGCGCGGCCACCGGCGGCAGGCGCTGTGCCAGCTCGGCCGCCGGCACGAACTGCGAGGGCGCCATCGCGTGCAGCGACAGGAACCGGTCCGCCAGGTCCTGCAGCCGCCCCGGCTCGTTGAGCAGCGCCCACTCCGCGCGCAGCAGCCCGGTGCGCTCGTGCGCGGCCTCGCTGGCGTGGATGGTGCGCGTGATCTCGCGGTCGAGCAGCGAGGTCCGGTGCTTCTCCTGGTAGAGATACAGGCCGGAGCCGCCGGCGAGCAGCATGCAGAGGCAGGTCAGGGGACGGATCATCGCGAACTCGCCTCGCAGGGTTGCGTCAGTCGGCGCTCCAGGGTGCGCAGGCGCGCGCTGCGGCTCCTGGGGTTGCGCTCGGTCTCGGCGGTCGTCGGCCGGCGCGCCTTCGCGCCGGGCAGCGCGAACGCGCTGTCCGGCCGCAGCGCCAGCCCGCCGGGATCGTGGCGCGACGGCGCGGGCAGGCGTCCGGCCGCCTCCGTCATGAACCGCTTGACGATGCGGTCCTCCAGCGAATGGAACGCGACGACCACCAGCCGCCCGCCGGGCGCCAGCAGAGCCGCCGCCTGCTCCAGCGCCCGCTCGATCTGCCCGAGCTCGTCGTTGACCCGGATGCGCAGCGCCTGGAACGATCGCGTCGCCGGGTCGATGACGTGACGCCCCGCGGTCGGCCGCACCTTGGGCACCGCCGCACGGATGATCGACGCGAGCTGCCCGGTGGTCTCGATCGGCGCAAGCGCCCGCGCCGCCACGATCGCCTTGGCGATGCGCCGCGACATGCGCTCCTCGCCCAGCTCGTAGAGCGTGTCGGCCAGCTCCGCCTCGGGCAGGGCGGCCACCAGGTCGGCCGCCGTCGGCCCGGAGCGCGCCATGCGCATGTCGAGCGGCCCGTCGCTGCGGAAGCTGAACCCGCGCTCGGGGTCGTCGATCTGGAACGAGGACACGCCCAGGTCGAGCACGACGCCATCGAGCGCGTCCACGCCGCGGACCGCCAGCAGCTGCATCATGTCGCCGAAGCCGCCCTCGATCAGCTGCAGACGCCCGGCATGGCGCGCCGCCAGCGCCGCGCCGCGCGCGATCGCGTCCGGGTCGCGATCGATCGCCCACAGCACGCAGGGCGCCGAGTCGAGGATCGCCGACGCGTAGCCGCCGCCGCCGAAGGTCGCGTCGAGGTAGATGCCGCCCGCCCGCGGCGCGAGCTGCTCGAGCACTTCGTCCAGCATCACCGGGATATGGCCCACCGGATCCTGGCTCACGTGACGGGCCCGCCGCCGGCCGCAGGCTGGCGCCCGGGCAGCGTCAGCCCACGCTGCCGCGCCCGCTCGCGCGCCTCGGCACGCCGGCGATCGGCGGCCTCCGGCTCCCACATCTGAAAGATGCGGCCGAGCCCCATGAACACGACGACCTCGCCGAGCTCGGCGAATGCAACCATAGGTTCGGGCAGGATGATGCGTCCCTCGCGGTCCGGATCGGTCGGAAAGGCGTCCGCGTACAGCAGCGACGCCATGTCCTCCTGGTCCTCGCTGAACACGTCCAGCGTGGCGAGCGGGGCCTCCAGGGTCGCGAAAACCTCGGCTGGCCAGCCCTCGATGCAGGGGTGGTTCTGGGACGGGCGCAGGACCAGGCTGGGCTCGGCACCGGGGGCGCGCAGGCAGGCGCGGAACGATGCGGGCACCGAGACCCGGCCTTTCGCGTCCAGCCGATTGCGATGCGTGCCCATGAAGTTGGCCATTCCCGTCCGGTCAACCTCCCCATTTTGTCCGCCAGCGGTCGCGGCGTCCCGGGCCTCGGCGACGGTGCCGCCGCTCCCCCATGGGATGACATGGGATACCATGGGATTCCGTGGGGCGTCAAAGGGAATACCGCCCGAAGCCCTGCGCGGCCCGGAGATTTAATCGGGCGGGTCAAAGGCTTACGGCACGATCCGTAGAAACGGTCTCGAAACAATATACGGTCGGGAGGTTCGCCGTTCGTTCCGGTCCGGGGCCCGTGCGGCGACCCGACTCCGTCGGCCGCATCCACGGCGTTATCTGCGCGGGGGCCGGTGCCAGACGGCCTGTAAGCCGGGTTCTGTCCGCGCCCGTCCGCACGAGGCGGACGGACACGGGACGGCCATTCCTCTGGGACGCGCATCGCTGCGCGCCTCGCGCGACCAACCCGGGCGACGGGACGGGAATGTCCCCGCGGACCAGGAACCAGGTTCCTGCCGCCGGCCGCCCCTATTCGGTCTTGCTCCCGGTGGGGTTTGCCCTGCCGCCCCTGTTGCCAGGGGCGCGGTGCGCTCTTGCCGCACCGTTTCACCCTTGCCTGCCGACGGACCCCGATCCTGGGCACGCGGGCAGGCGGTTTGTTTTCTGTGGCACTTTCCCTGGGGTCGCCCCCGCCGGCCGTTGACCGGCACCGTATTCCCGTGGAGCCCGGACTTTCCTCTATCGCAGGTTGTGCAACAGCGGCCGTCCAGCCGTCTGGCTCCCGGGTTCTGCGGGGTGGACACGCACACGTCAAGGGCGCGGCGCAATGAAAAGCCGGCACCGTGCAGACACCCGACAACCCGCCGGATCACGCGTCGACGGTGCTGTCTGCCAAGACGCAGGGGAACCCCACCCCCCGACGGGCGATCTCCTCCCGCGCGCCGGCAGCCGCATCCGGCAACAGGCCCCTGGGTCCGGTGCCCGCCGCTTTGCCGCGCCGCGTCGCGACGTGTTAGGACGGGTGCATGGCATACTGGGGCAAGATGCTGGGCGGTGCCGCCGGCTTCGTGATGGGGGGGCCGTTCGGCGCGATGATGGGCGCTGCCCTCGGCCACGCCGCGGACCAGGGCAGCCTGCCGGGCCTGAACCGCACCGGCATGCTCGGCGCCGGCGCACAGGCCGGCGCCAGGGCAGGCTCGCTGCTCGGCCCAGCCCGGCTCGCCGCCATGTTCGGCCGCCGCGACCAGCTGTTCGCGATCGCCGTCGTCGTGCTCTCCGCCAAGCTCGCCAAGTGCGACGGCAAGGTCAGCCGCGAGGAGATCGACGCCTTCAAGCGCCACTTCCGCATTCCCCCGGAATCCGTCCGCGACGTCGGCCGCCTGTTCGACCAGGCCCGTGCCAGTCCCGACCCGTTCGAGCCCTACGCCCGCCAGCTCGGCGAATCCTTCGCCGACAGCCCCTCGGTCCTCGAGGACGTGCTTGCCGCGCTGTTCGGCATCGCGCGGGCCGACGGCGCTCTCACCGTCGGCGAGACCGACTTCCTCCGCCAGGTCCACCGCGCCTTCCGCCTCGACCGCCTCGCCTGGGACCGCGCCAGCGGCGCCTCGCCCCGCCGCGCCGAGGACACCGGCGCCGACCCCTACGCCGAGTTGGGCGTCACCCGTGCCACCGGCGATGACGAGCTGCGCGCCACCTGGAAGCGCCTGATGCGCGAGAACCACCCGGACAGCCTGGCCTCGCGCGGCGTGCCGCAGGAATTCATCGACCGCGCCGGCGACAAGGTCGCGCGCATCAACGCCGCCTGGGATCGCATCAAGCGGGAACGCGGCCTCTAGGAAGCAAGGTCGGGCTCTGCCCGAACCCGCAAAGGGTCCGAGGACCCTTTGATCCCCTTCCTTAAGAGAAGCCATCTAAGGGGCATCCCTTGGCGGAGTCCAGAGGCAGAGCCTCTGGCCTTGCTTACCCCAGCCGCCGCAGAGCCGCCTCCAGACGGCTCTCCTCCAGCCGCGCCGCCTCCATCCGCTCGCGCGTCTCCTCCACGACCTCCGGCTTCGCGCGCGCCGTGAACCCGACGTTCTCCAGCTTGCGCTCCAGCTTCTCGCGCTCCGCGCTGGCGCGCCCTCGCTCCTTCTCGAGCCGCGCCCGCTCCGCACCGAGATCGATCAGCCCCGCGAGCGGCATCGCCAGCGTCGCCTCGTCGAGCACCGCCTGCGCCGCCCCCTCCGGCATCGGCTCGTCGATGACGCGGAACTCGCCGAGCCGCGCCATGCGCCGGATCGTCTCCCCCCAGGCTTCCACCCGCGCCCGCGTCGTCGCCGACGCCTCGCACACCAGCACGGTCGCGCGCGTGCCGGCGACGACGTTCATCTCCGAGCGCACGGCGCGGATCGCCCCGATGCAGCGGATCACCCAGTCCAGCTCCTCGCGCGGCCCCGCGGCGTCGCCCACGCCCGAGGCGACCGGCCAGGGCGCCGCGATCAGGCTGCCCGGCGCGCCGTAGCCCAGCCCGTCCCACAGCTCCTCGGTCACGAACGGCATCGCCGGATGCAGCAGCCGCAGCACCACGCCGAGCACGTGCCCCGCCGTGGCGCGCAGCTCGTCTCCTTCCGGCCCCTGCTGCGCCAGCCCGGGCTTGGCGATCTCCACAAACCAGTCGCACAGCGTGTTCCAGGTGAACCGGTAGCCGGCGCCCGCGTAGTCGGCGATCCGGAAGGCCTCCAGCGCCGCCGTTGCGTCCGCCACCGCGGCGTCGGCGGCATCGAGCACCCAGCGGCACAACGGCGACCGCACACCTGCCGGATCGAACCCGGGCTGCGGCCCGGCCGCACCGTTCATCTCGAAGAAGCGCGCGGCGTTCCACAACTTGGTGACGAAGCTGCGCTGCGACTCCACGGCCTGAGCGCCGAGCTTGACGTCGCGCCCGAGCCCGGTAAGCGCCGCGATGGTGAAACGCAGCGCGTCCGTGCCGTAGAGGTCGACCAGCTCCAGCGGGTCGAGCACGTTGCCCTTCGACTTGCTCATCTTCTGCCCGTGCTCGTCGCGCACCAGGCCGTGGATGTAGATCGTGCGGAACGGCACGGCGCCCATGAAATGCGTGCCCATCATCAGCATTCTGGCCACCCAGAAGAAGATGATGTCGAAGCCCGTGACCAGCACGTCGGTCGGGTAGTAGCGCGCCAGGTCCGCGGTCCGCTCCGGCCACCCCAGCGTGGAGAAGGGCCACAGTGCCGACGAGAACCACGTGTCCAGCACGTCCTCGTCGCGCACAAGCACCACGCCGGCGCCAAGGCGCGCCTCGGCCGCCGCCTGCGCCTCCGCCTCGGTGCGCTCGACGAACACCGTCCCATCGGGCGCGTACCAGGCGGGGATGCGATGCCCCCACCAGAGCTGGCGACTGATGCACCACGGCTGGATGTCGCGCATCCACGCGAAGAACGTGTTCTCCCACTGCTGTGGCACGAAGCGCGCCGCCCCGCTCTCGACCGCCGCGATCGCCGGCCCGGCCATCTTCGCAGCATCCACGTACCACTGCGTCGTCAGCCGCGGCTCGACCACGGCGCCGCCGCGCTCCGCATGCGGCACCTGCAGCGTGTGCGGCTCGACACGGTCCAGCACCCCCAGCCGCTCCAGCTCCGCCACGATGGCGCGCCGCGCGTCGTCGCGGTGCAGTCCCGCGAGCCCGCGCGTGAACGCCGGGTCCGCGAGCCCCGGCACTGCCACCAGCTCGATGTCCTCCAGCGTGACCCGCGCCTGGTCGTCGAGCACGCTCGGCATCGGCAACCCGTGACGCTGCCCGACCGCGAAATCGTTGAAGTCGTGCGCCGGCGTGATCTTCACCGCGCCGGTGCCTTTCTCCGGGTCCGAGTGCGCGTCGGCCACGATCGGGATCCGACGCCCCGTCAGCGGCAGCACCACCTCGCGCCCGATCATCGCGGCGTAGCGCGCGTCCTCCGGGTTCACCGCGACCGCGGTGTCGCCGAGCATGGTCTCCGGCCGCGTGGTCGCCACCACGATCGAGCGCCCCTCCGCGTCGTCGGCCAGCGGGTAGCGCAGGTACCACATCGAGCCCCGCGTCTCCCGGCTCTCCACCTCCAGGTCGGAGATCGCCGAGCGGAACGCCGGATCCCAGTTCACCAGGCGCCTGTCGCGGTAGATCAGCCCCTCGCGGTGCAGCGACACGAACACCTCGCGCACAGCCTCCGACAGGCCCTCGTCCATGGTGAAGCGCTCGCGCTCCCAGTCCAGCGACGCGCCCAGGCGGCGCAACTGCCGCGAGATGGTCCCGCCCGACTCCGCCTTCCACTGCCACACCCGGTCGGTGAACGCCTCGCGCCCGATGTCGCGTCGCCCGGTGCCCTCCGCCGTGAGCAGCCGCTCGACCACCATCTGCGTGGCGATCCCGGCGTGGTCCGTCCCCGGCTGCCACAGCGCGTCGCGCCCCTGCATGCGCCGCCAGCGAATCAGGATGTCCTGCACCGTGAAGGTCAGCGCGTGCCCGACATGCAGGCTGCCAGTCACGTTGGGCGGCGGCACCATGATCGTGTAGGGCGCCGCGTTCGAGCCCGGAGCGGCCGCGAACGCGCCGCCGGACTCCCACAGGGCATAGAGACGGGGTTCCGCAGCAGCGGGGTCGAAGTTCTTTTCCAGCATGGCCCGGTTCTAGCAGGCCGCCGGGAAGGCCGAACAGCCCGCAGAAACAAGCATGGGCTCCGCCCAAACCCGCAAAGGGTCCGAGGACCCTTTGATCCCATTACCTAAGGAAGCCATCCAAGGGGCTTCCCTTGGCGGAGTCCGGAGGCAGAGCCCCTGGCCTTGCCTGCCTCAGGCGCTGGCCTTGATCACGCGCTCGATCTCTGCCTGCACCAGCCGCTCCACCAGTGCGGGCAGGTTGGCGTCCAGCCACTCCTTGAGCAGCGGCCGCATCTCGTCGCGCACCATGTCCTCGAGCGTCGGGCCGCCGCGATGGACCGCCGTGCTCCTGGCCGTGTTCAGCGTGCGCACCAGCGCGCCCACCGCCGAAGTCGCCGCCGCATGCGTCGCGGTGTCGACCAGCACCGGCTCGTGAAGGGGGCTGCCGTCCTCGAAAGCGGCCGCGCCGACATGGACGGACTCGGACATCGGCATCGGCTCCGCTTGCGCCGGCAGCTCCGGCTCGTGGTCAGGCTCGTGCACCATCATGGCCGGATCGAGCAGCAGGACGCCGGGCTCGGCATCCCGCGGATGACCCGACGCCGCCTCCGCCGCCTCGTCGTCGCTGAGGATGCGCCGGATGGAGGCCAGGATGTCGTCCATCGACGGCTCGGGCTCGCCGCCCGGGCCATGGCCGGCATGAGCCTCCTCGGGACGGCCCTGCGTGGACTCGCCCACCTCAGCGCGCCGGCTGGCTGGTGGCGTAGTCGCCGGTGCCCCAGAGGCGATTGCGCACCGCGTTGTAGTAGGCGGTGTCGTCGTAGAGCGGGACGTTGAGCCCGAGATCGCGCGCGGTGAGGCGGCCGATCGCCGAGGCCACGCCGTAGGACGCGGTGACGACGCTCGACAGGTTCTGCACCAGAGTGGTCTGCGAGCTGAGCAGGAGCTGCTGGGCGTTCAGCACGTCGAGCGTGGTGCGGCTGCCCACGATCGCCTCGCGCTCGACGCCGTTCAGCGCGATGCGGTTGGCCTTGATCTGCGCCCGCGTGCTCTCGATCGTCGACTTGGCGGCAACGTAGGTTTCGTACGCTTGTGTCGCCTGCTGCAGCGCCTGGCGCTTGGCGTCGTCCACGGCGCGCTGCGAGGCAAGCGCCGTCTGGCGTGCCTGGCGCACGGCGGCATATTCCGAGCCGCCCTGGTAGATCGGCAGCGACAGGTTCACCGTCACCTGGGCGCCGGTGTTGTTGGTGTTCGACACCGCCTGGTTGATCTGCTCGTAGGCGGTGCCCTGCGCGCTGAGCTGCGGCATCAGCGCGGAGAACGCGACGTCCACCGCATCCTTGGCGGCCGCCTCGTTGAACTGCGCCTGCAGCACGGACGGGTTGTTGCTGAGCGCGAGGTTGAAGGTCTCCTGCTCAGTCTTCGTGGGCAGCTTGATCGGCTGCGGCTCGGTCAGGTTGTCGGCGGGCAGGCTGCCGATGTAGCGCACGTATGCCGCGCGTGCCGACTGCAGCGTGCCCTCGGAGGTCTCGCGCGTGGCGCTGGCGCCGGACAGCGCGGACTCGGCCTGCGCCACGTCGGTGCGGGTGATCTCGCCGACGCGGAAGCGGTCGTTGGTCGCCTGCAGCTGCCGCTTGAGGACGTTCTCGTTGTTGATGTTGAGCTGCAGCAGGTTGTAGTCCTGGATCACCGTGACATACGCGTTGATCACGTTGGCGAACACGGTCTCCTCGGTGGAGAGCAGGCTGGCGCGCTCGGCCAGGACGTTGTTCACCGCCTGGTGGGTGCCTGCCGTCGTGCGCCCGCCGCGGTAGATCGGCTGGATGATGGTCGCCTGCACCGCCGACAACGTGTGGTTGTTGGGCGTAGACAGGACGCCCCCCGTCACGACGCCCGTCGGCGCAGTGTAGGTGCCGGCTGCATAGCCGGTGCTCCCGGTGAAGCTGACCTGCGGGCGCCACCCTGCCAGCGCGGTCGGCACGTTCTCGTCCACCGAGCGCAGATGGGCGCGCTCCTGCAGCAGGGTCGGGTTGGTGGTGTATGCGTTGGCCAGCGCCTCCTGCAGCGTGTGCGGCACCGCCGGCGCCGTCTGCGCCGCCGCGGGCAGCACCCACAGCGCCGCCGCGCACGCCGCCGGCAGGCCGAGCGACGCGAGCCGGCGTACCGCCTTGCCGCTGCCGGTTCCCTGCGCAACGCCTGTCGCCACGATCCCACCCAAGCCGTCCGCCTCGTCGCAGCCGCGCGTCATCACGTCACTCCTCGAGAGGCGCCCAGGGCGCGCAACCATCTGCAATGTGACACGAAATCACCTCCCGCGCCACCGGAGCCACCACGACGGCGCCCGGGTGATGCCGCGGCGACACGATGCGCCACCACCGGTTAACACTCCCGCACTCCCGTCGAGCCCGGCGGACCGGACCCACCCGGCGCGTCGTCCGGGCCGCTAGAACCGGAAGGCGGCCGGCGCGGACAGGCCCGGCAGCACTGGCGTGGCGCAGTCGAAGCGCGGCTGGGCACGAAGCCCCCCGGCCGTGCGTTCGGCCAGCACCGCGCGGGTCATGCCGTCCGGAGCGGTGAGGAAACCCGCGATACGCCCGTCCGGAGCAAGCTGCGCCGCGTACTCCGCCGGGATCGCCGCCGCCGAACCCTCGACCACGATCAGGTCGAAGGGCGCGGACCCTGGAAGGCCCGCACGCATGTCGCCCTCGAAGAAGCGGATCGCGGGAACCTCGCCGGCGCAGGCCACGCGCGCGATCGCCAGCAGCGCCGGATCGTCGTCCAGCACGCTCACCGTCGCGCCGCAGCGCGCCAGGATCGCCGCCAGATACCCGGTGCCTCCGCCCACCAGCAGCGCACGCTCCCCCTGCCGCGGCTGCGCCATCTGCAGCAGCCGGGCCGCCACCATCGGCTCCAGCATCACCCGTCCGCGCCCGAGCGCCACGTTGGTGTCGAGATACGCGAGCTGGCGCAGCGCCTCGGGAAGAAAGTCCTCGCGGGCGAGCAGCCGCATCGCGCCGATGATGCGCGGGTCGGTGACCTTGTTGGGCCTGACCTGGCCGTCGACCATGGTGGCCCGCGCGCGGTCGAAGTCGAGGGCGATCGAGCGTGGCGGCAAGGCGGCGGAGAGTGCGGTCATGCGGCGCGCATCCTGCGGCAGGGATCGGAGACGGGCTTATACGGGGGCCGCGCCGCCGCGCAAAGCCGCTTGACCCCGGCCGCGCGCACGCGGATACAGCCGGCTGCGCGACGCGGAACCCCCGCCCGCGCGGCGCCCGGTCCGGTGGCAGAGTGGTGATGCAGCGGACTGCAAATCCGCGAATGTGGGTTCGATTCCCGCCCGGACCTCCAGCGCCTTTCTCCCTCCACCTCGCGCCGGCGTATCCCGGCACCACCATCGACAGCCCGGCCCGCGCTTTGCATAGTGCAGCGCACAAGAGGGAGCGTGCGACATGGCGGTGATCATCCCGGTCGAGGTTTTCGACTGCATCGTGTTCGGCGCCACCGGCGACCTCACGCTGCGCAAGCTGCTGCCGGCGCTGTACTTCCGCTACCGCGACGGCCAGGTGCCGGAGGGCAGCCGCATCATCGGCGCCGCCCGCTCCAGGCTTGACGACGATGGCTACCGCGAGAAGGCCCGCGCCGCGCTGCAGCGCCACATCAAGCCCCAGGACCTGGACGCGGCGGTGCTCGACCGGTTCATCGGCCTCGTGCACTACGCCCAGGTCAACGGCGCGAAGGACGAGGGCTGGCCCAACCTCACCGGCCTGCTGGAGGGCGCGGCCGACCGGGTGCGGGTGTTCTACCTCGCCACCTCGCCGGAGCTGTACGGCCCGACCTGCGACAACCTCGACACCCACGGCCTGATCACCCCGCGGTCGCGCGTGGTGCTGGAGAAGCCGATCGGCCACGACCTGGAGTCCGCGCGCGCCATCAACGACGCCGTGGGCCGGGTGTTCCGCGAGCCGCAGATCTTCCGCATCGACCACTACCTCGGCAAGGAGACGGTGCAGAACCTCCTGGCGCTGCGCTTCGCCAACACGATCTTCGAGCGCCTGTGGAACTCCGACGTCATCGACCACGTGCAGATCACGGTCGCCGAGACCGTCGGCGTGGAGAGCCGTGGTCCCTACTACGACCAGTCCGGCGCGCTGCGTGACATGGTGCAGAACCACCTGCTCCAGCTCCTGTGCATGGTCGCGATGGAGCCGCCGATCGAGCTCGAGGGCGACGCGGTGCGCGACGAGAAGCTCAAGGTCCTGCGCGCGTTGCGCCCGATCGCGCCGCACACCATCGCCCACACCACCGTGCGCGGCCAGTACGCCGCCGGCGCCGTGGGCGGGCAGGGGGTCGAGAGCTACGCCCACGACCTCAAGGCCGGCGGCGGCCGCGAGGGCAGCGACACCGAGACCTTCGTGGCGCTCAAGGTCGAGGTGAACTCGTACCGCTGGGCCGGCGTGCCGTTCTACCTGCGCACGGGCAAGCGCCTGCCGGAGAAGGTCTCCGAGATCGTCGTCCAGTTCCGCGACGTCCCCTTCAGCCTGTTCCCTCGCGAGGCCGCCGAGCTTGCCCCCAACCGCCTGATCATCCGCCTGCAGCCCGAGGAAGGCATGCGCCTGGGCATGATGACCAAGGACCCCGGCCCGGGCGGCATCCGCCTGCGCGAGGCGGAACTGGCCATCGGCTTCGAGGAGGCCTTCCACACCCGCTTCCCCGACGCCTACGAGCGCCTGCTGATGGACACGGTGCGCGGCAACCCGACGCTGTTCATGCGCCGCGACGAGGTCGAGGCCGCCTGGTCCTGGGTGGAGCCGATCCTGGAGGCCTGGCGCGACAGCCCGGAGCGGCCGCGTCCCTACGCCGCAGGAAGCTGGGGCCCGACGGCGGCCATCGCCCTGATCGAGCGCGATGGCCGCACTTGGCACGAGGAGCTCGGGTGAGGCTCGGCGTCCAGAGCGCCCCGCCGGCCCGCCTGCGCCGCAAGCTTGCGGTGATGGGCGCGGTGGCCGGGGTCGCGCTGTGCGCCGAGGGCTGGTTCGCCTGGACGCACCGCGTTCCGCGCCGCCCGCCGGAGATGGGCAGCGACATGGCGATGGTGCTGGCGGTGCGCGACCGCATCCTGGCCGCCGGCCTGGCGCACGCGCCGAAGGACTGCCTGGCGTTCTTCATCCACGAGCCTCCGCCGGGCGAGCCGACGCCGCTCGACGTGTTCCAGAAGCACAACGATGCCTGCAAGGGCGATCCCGACGCGCCGCCGCGGCTGTTCGGCGTGAGGGTCGACCGGGTCAGCGGCCGCATGTGGGACGACGCCGCGCAGCACGGGGTGTTCGCGCCGCTCCCCGGCTGACGGCCGCGCACCTGCGCAACCCAGGGCTTCCGTGCGCGCCGCGGCAGCGGCCCCATGTATGGGTTTCCAAAGGCGAGCCTTTGGCGGAGTCCAGAGGCAGAGCCTCTGGCCTTGCTTCCTTCTCCCCTGCCACGAGGCCCGCCCATGCCCTACAGAGTTGCCGTCGTCGGAGCCGTGGGCGCCGTAGGCCGCGAGATCCTGCGCGCCCTGTCCGACCGCGAGTTCCCCGCCTCCCAGGTCACGGCCCTTGCCTCCGGCCGCGCCGTCGGCGCCGCCGTCAGCTTCGGCGAGCGCAACCTCAAGGTGGGCGCCGTCGAGCGCTTCGACTTCGAGCAGTGCGACCTCGCGATCATGGCCCCGGCCGCCGCGATCTCCGCCGTGCAGGCACCCCGCGCCGCCGCCGCCGGCTGCCAGGTGATCGACGCGAGCGGCCAGTTCAGCCTGGAGCCGGACGTGGCGCTGGTGGTCCCCGAGGTGAACCCGCAGGCGCTGGCCCGCCACACCCGGCGCCGCATCGCCGCCAGCCCGCACTGCACGACGATCCAGCTCGCCGTGGTGCTCCGGCCCCTGCACGAGCGCTTCGGCGTCCGGCGCGTGGTGGTCACGACCTTCCAGGCCGTCTCCGACCTGGGCCGCGAGGGGATGGACGAGTTGTTCACCTCGACCAAGGGCAGCTTCGTCAACGACCCGGCCACGTCCGAGCAGTTCACCAAGCCGATCACCTTCAACCTCATCCCGCACATCGACCGCTTCCTGGAGGACGGCTCGACCCGCGAGGAGTGGCGGCTTGCCGTGGAGATGCGCAAGGTGCTCGACCCCGAGGTCGCGGTGTTCGCGACCTGCGTGCGCGTCCCCGTGTTCATCGGCCACGCGCTGTCCGTCAGCGTCGAGCTGCGCGACCCCGCCAACGCCGGCGAGGCGCGCGACCTGCTGCGCAGCGCACCCGGCATCGTCGTCCAGGACACGCGCGAGGACGGCGGCTACACCACGCCGATCGACTGCGTGGGCGAGGACGCGGTCTACGTCAGCCGGCTGCGTCGCGACGCCACCGTGCCGAACGGGCTGGGCTTCTGGTGCGTCACCGACAACCTGCGCAAGGGCGGGGCTCTGAACGCCGTGCAGATCGCGGAGAGCCTGGTGGGGCAGGGGCTGCTGGCGGAGCGAAGCTAGCAAGGTCGGGCTCTGCCCGAACCCGCAAAGGGTCCGAGGACCCTTTGATCCCTTGACTTAAGGGGCGCGTTCCAAGGGCGCAGCCTTTGGCGGAGTTTGAGGCGGAGCCTCAACCTTCCTTGCGCTTCCCCCTTTCATTGACGATGTACAGCCTCCCGCATAGGAACGTGCGGCACGATGTGGAGGCTCGCAGGGCGACGATGAAGACGCTTCAGGACCCCCGCATGGTCGGGCACACGAGCGATGGCCGCCTGGTGCGCCGTCCGCTCTCGCCCCACCTCCAGGTGTATCGCTGGCCGATCACCATGGCCGCCTCGATCCTCAACCGCATGACCGGCGTGGCCCTCTCGGTCGGCTCGCTGCTGCTGGTGTGGTGGCTGGTCGCCGCCGCCGCCGGCCCCGAGGCCTTCGCCACGGTGCAGGGCTTCGCGGGTTCCTGGATCGGGATGCTGATGCTGCTCGGCTGGACCGCGTCGCTGTTCTACCACCTGTATGGCGGCATGCGTCACCTGGTCTGGGACGCCGGCTACGGCTTCGAGCAGAACACGCTGAACCCGGTGACCTGGGTCGTGCTCGGCCTGACCGCTGCCTCGACGGCCCTGGTGTGGGTGGTCGGGCTGTCGGTGTGGTGACGTGAGCGCGAAGGAGACAGCCGTGGACGACGTCGGCATCCAGATCAGGCGCTCCGAGCTGGGCCGCGCGCGCGGCCTGGGCAGCGCCAAGGCGGGCGTGGAGCACTGGTGGGCGGAGCGGCTGACCGCGATCGCGCTGGTGCCGCTGACCGTCTGGTTCGTGGTCTCCGTGCTGCGCCTGCTCGGCGCCGACCAGCCGACGGTGGCGCACTTCATCGCCCGGCCGTGGAACGCGGCGCTGCTGATCCTGCTGGTGGTGATGACCTTCCACCACATGCAGCTGGGGTTGCAGGTGATCTACGAGGACTACATCCACCAGAGGGGAACCCTGGTCCTGTCGCTCGCCACGAAGGCGGCGTGCCTGGTCCTCGGGCTGCTCGCGGTGCTGGCGGTCCTCAAGCTCGCACTCTGATTTCCCGCCGGACATCCCCCGGCCCCTTCCGCCCGATGGACCCGTCATGAACGCGATCAGCAAGCCGGCCGGCGCCTACCCGATCATCGACCACACCTACGACGTCGTCGTGGTGGGCGCAGGGGGTGCCGGGCTGCGCGCCACGCTGGGCATGGTGGCGTCCGGGCTGAAGACGGCGTGCATCACCAAGGTGTTCCCCACGCGCTCCCATACCGTCGCGGCGCAGGGCGGCATCGGAGCTGCGCTCGGCAACATGGGCGAGGACGACTGGCGCTGGCACATGTACGACACCGTGAAGGGGTCGGACTGGCTGGGCGACCAGGACGCGATCGAGTTCATGTGCCGCGAGGCGGTGCCGGCCGTGCACGAGCTGGAGCACCTGGGCGTGCCGTTCAGCCGCACCGACAGCGGCACGATCTACCAGCGTCCGTTCGGCGGCCACATGAAGGAGTTCGGCAAGGAGCCGGCGATGCGCGCCTGCGCCGCCGCCGACCGCACCGGCCACGCCATCCTGCACACGCTCTACCAGCAGAGCCTCAAGCATAACGCCGAGTTCTTCGTCGAGTACTTCGCCCTCGACCTGATCATGGAGGAGGGCGCCTGCCGCGGCGTCATGGCCTGGAACCTGGAGGACGGCTCCATCCACCGCTTCCGCGCCCAGGAGGTCGTCCTCGCCACCGGCGGCTATGGCCGTGCCTACCTGTCCTGCACGTCCGCGCACACCTGCACCGGCGACGGTGGCGGCATGGCGATCCGCGCCGGCCTGCCCACGCAGGACATGGAGTTCGTGCAGTTCCACCCCACGGGCATCTTCCCCGCCGGCTGCCTGCTCACCGAGGGTTGCCGCGGGGAGGGCGGATACCTGACCAACAGCGAGGGCGAGCGCTTCATGGAGCGCTACGCCCCCTCCGCGAAGGACTTGGCATCGCGCGACGTCGTCTCGCGCTCGATGACGGTGGAGATCAACGAGGGCAGGGGCTGCGGGCCGAACAAGGACCACATCATGCTCCACCTGGAGCACCTCGGCGCCGATCTGCTGCACGAGCGCCTGCCGGGCATCAGCGAGACCGCGCGCGTGTTCGCCGGCCGCGACGTGACCAAGGAGCCGGTCCCCGTCCTGCCGACGGTGCACTACAACATGGGCGGCATCCCGACCAACCTGCACGGCGAGGTGCTCAGCCCGACCCGCGAGGACCCGGACCGCGTCGTGCGCGGCCTCATGGCCATCGGCGAGGCCGCCTGCGTCTCCGTGCACGGCGCCAACCGCCTCGGCACCAACTCCCTGCTCGACCTCGTGGTGTTCGGCCGCGCCGCCGCCCAGCGCGCCAGCGCCATCATCAAGCCGGGCGAGGGCCAGGCGCCCCTGCCGCCGCGCGCCGGCGAGGCCTCGCTCGACCGCTTCGACCGCACCCGCCACGCCACCGGCGGCACCAAGGTCGCGGAGCTGCGCGAGGGCCTGCAGCGCGCCATGCAGGCGCACGCCGCCGTGTTCCGCGACAGCCAGAGCATGACGGCCGGCGTCGACAAGGTCCGCAAGCTGTGGAGCGGAATGTCCGACATGAACGTGACCGACCGCGGCCTCGTGTGGAACAGCGACCTGGTCGAGGCGCTCGAGCTGCAGAACCTGATGGGCAACGCGACGGCCACCATGGTCAGCGCCGAGGCCCGCAAGGAGAGCCGCGGCGCCCAGGCGCACGACGACTTCCCCGACCGCGACGACGAGAACTGGATGAAGCACTCGCTGGCATGGGTCGGCGAGAACGGCGACGTGTCGCTCGACTATCGCCCGGTGCGGATGCGCACCCTGACCAACGAGGTCAGCGTCTTCCCGCCCAAGAAGCGCGTCTACTAGGAATTCCGAGACAATGGCCGAGTTCAGGCTTCCGAAGAACAGCCGCGTCGGCAAGGGCCGCACCTACAAGGCAGCCCCCGGCGCCACCAACGTGCGCGAGTTCCAGATCTACCGCTGGAATCCCGACGACGGGCAGAACCCGCGCATGGACACCTACGAGGTCGACCTCGACACCGTCGGGCCCATGGTGCTGGACGCGCTGATCCACATCAAGAACGACATCGACCCGACGCTGACCTTCCGGCGCTCCTGCCGCGAGGGCATCTGCGGCTCCTGCGCCATGAACATCGACGGTGGCAACACGCTGGCCTGCCTCAAGCCGACGGGGGAGTGCAAGGGCGCGGTGAAGATCAACCCGCTGCCTCACATGCCGGTCATCAAGGACCTGGTGCCCGACCTGAGCCAGGCCTACGCGCAGCTGCGCAGCGTCGAGCCTTGGCTCAAGACCGACACCGCACCCCCGCCGGACGCCGAGCGCCCGCAGAGCAAGGAGGAGCGCGCCAAGCTCGACGGCATGTGGGAGTGCATCCTGTGCTTCTGCTGCACGACGTCGTGCCCGAGCTACTGGTGGAACGGCGACAAGTACCTCGGCCCGGCCACCCTGCTCGCCGCCTACCGCTTCATCGCGGACTCCCGTGACGAGCACACCGGCGAGCGCCTCGACGCGCTCGAGGATCCGTTCAAGCTGTATCGCTGCCACACCATCATGAACTGCACGCAGACCTGCCCGAAGGGCCTGAACCCGGCCAAGGCGATCGCCGAGATCAAGCAGCTCATCGTCGAGCGGCGGGGCTAGGCCGGCCTCCCGCCATGTTCGAGGGCACGCTTCCGCACGACCGCGGCCGCGCATGGTCCGACAGCCTCCTGGTGGACCACGCGATCTTCCGTCTCGCCTGGCACAACTGGGCGACCGTCGTGCCCGGCCGCCTCTACCGCTCCAACCACCCGACGCCGGCGCGGCTGCGGGCGGCCGTCGACCGGCACGGCTTGCGCACGCTGATCAACCTGCGCGGCCACCGGCGCTGCGGCTCCGACGCCCTGTCCCGTGGCGCCGCGGCGGCCCTGGGCCTGAAGCACGTGGACATGGCCTTCGAGAGCCGCGGCGCCCCGCACCGCGAGCGCATCCTCCGCTTCGCCGACCTCTACCGCTCGATCGAGACACCGGCGCTCATGCACTGCAAGTCCGGCGCGGACCGTGCCGGCCTGGCGTCCGGCCTCGTCGTCCTGTTCGAGGGCGGCACCGCGGCCGAGGCCCTGCGCCAGCTCTCCTGGCGCTACGGCCACTTCAACCGCTCGCGCACCGGCGTGCTCGACGCCTTCTTCGTGCGCTACGCCGACCAGGCGGAGGGCCGCATCCCCTTCCTGGACTGGGTCGCCCAGGAATACGACGAGGTCGCGCTCAAGCGGGACTTCGTCGCGGGCGGCCTCTCCAGCTTCATCAACGACCGTGTCCTGCGGCGCGAGTAGCAGACAGCACGACGCGCCACGAACGACAGGAATGGAACAGCGACGATGACCGTGTTTTCGAGGCGATCCGTGCTGGCCGGCCTGGGCGCAGCCACCGTGGCCGGGCTGAGCGCGCCGAGCGGGCTGCACGCTGCCGACGCGCCCGCCGTTGCGTGGGGCTTCACCTTCCCGTCGATCGAGGGCGGCACCCTCGACCTGTCGAGCTTCCGCGGCCGCGTCCTCCTCGTGGCGAACACCGCCTCGTTCTGCGGCTATACGCCCCAGTACAAGGGCCTCGAGGCGCTCCACAAGGAGTTCTCCCCCCAGGGCCTCACCGTCGTCGGCATTCCCAGCAACGACTTCGGCCAGGAGTCGGACAGCAATGGCAAGGTGAAGACGTTCTGCGAGGCCACCTTCGACGTGCAGTTCCCGATGGGCGGTCTGTCGCACGTCAAGGGCGGCGATGCCGCGCCGTTCTACCGCTGGGTCAGCGACACCCGGCATTGGGAGCCAAGCTGGAACTTCTGCAAGGTCCTCGTCGGTAGGGACGGCAACATCCGGAGCACCTTCTCGTCGAACGACCTGCCCGACGGCGACAGGATGCGCTCGGAGATCCGCGGTGCCCTCGAGGCGACGGTCTGACGTCTCGGCCGCAAGGCAAGGTTGAGGCTCCGCCTCAAACTCCGCCAAAGGCTCGCCTTTGGAATCCACGACTCAGGCGGCCGTTTCCGGTGATCCGGCCTTGTCTGCGCCCGAGGCAGACGAGGCCGGGTCCGGCGCAGGTGCTCTCTAGGCGGCCTTACCCCGGTTCGCCCTCGCGGTGCCGTACTCGTCGCCGCGCACCAGCTCGAACAGCAGCAGCGAGCGGCCGGTGACGTCGTAGAACGTGCCCGTGTCCAGCACCGTCGCCTCGCCCTTGACGATCTCGAGCGCGTCGACCCGGGGAAGGTTGGTGTCGATCAGCCGGTGCCACGACGTCCCGCCCACCACGGCGGGAAGCTCGAACGGCACGAGGTCGTGGTACGAGTTGACGATCAGCAGCAGTGTCTGGTCGTCACCGCGACGCGCGATGCCGGTCGCCTGGGCACGCCCGTCGAGCAGCACACCCATGCAGTGCGCCGACGCGTCCTCCCACTGCTCCGAGGTCATCTCGATGCCGTTGGGGCTGAGCCAGGTCACGTCCTTGACCCCCAGCTCGTCGTTCCACTCCGCCGACAGGAACCGCGTGCGGTGCAGCACCGGCAGCCTGCGACGCAGCGCCGCCACGTCGGACACGAAGCGGATCAGCTCCTCGCCCTTCTCCTTGATGTCCCAGTTGACCCAGGAGATCTCGCTGTCCTGGCAGTAGGCGTTGTTGTTGCCTTCCTGCGTGCGGCCGAACTCGTCGCCAGCCAGGATCATCGGCGTGCCGCGCGACAGCAGCAGGGTGGCCATCATGTTGCGGAGCTGGCGCTCGCGCACGCCGTTGATCTCGGCGTCGTCGGTCGGCCCCTCCACCCCGTAGTTCGAGCTGTGGTTGTTGGAGTTGCCGTCCTTATTGTCCTCGCCGTTCGCCTCGTTGTGCTTCTCGTTGTAGCTGACGGTGTCGTTGAGCGTGAAGCCGTCGTGTGCCGTGAGGAAATTCACCCCGGCCCAGGTCTGGCGCCCACGGTGGTTGAAGAAGTCAGCACTGCCGACCAGCCGCGACGCCAGCTTCGGCAGAGTGCCCTGGTCACCCTTCCAGTAGGAGCGCACGTCGTCGCGGTAGCGGTCGTTCCACTCCGCCCAGCCCGGCGGGAACGCGCCGACCTGGTAGCCCCCAGGCCCGCAGTCCCACGGCTCGGCGATCAGCTTGACCTGGCTCAGGATCGGGTCCTGTCCGCACGCCTTGAGGAAGCCGGACTGCTCGTCGAAACCGTGCGGCTCGCGCGCCAGGATGGTGCCCAGGTCGAAGCGGAACCCGTCGACGTGCATCTCGGTCACCCAGTAGCGCAGGCTGTCGGTGACCATCTGAATCACGCGCGGATGCGACAGGTTGACCGTGTTCCCGGTGCCGGTGTCGTTGATGTAGTAGCGCTTCTGGTCCGGCAGCAGACGGTAGTACGACGCGTTGTCGATGCCCTTGAACGACAGGGTCGCGCCGCGCTCGTTGCCCTCCGCGGTATGGTTGTACACCACGTCCATGATGACCTCGAGGCCTGCGTCGTGCAGCCGCGCCACCATCTCCTTGAACTCGAGCGACGCGAAGCCGTGGTTCGTCGCGTAGCGCCGCGCCGGCGCGAAGAAGCTGATGGAGTTGTAGCCCCAGTAGTTCACCATCCCCTTGTCCTGGAGATAGTCGTCGTCGATGAACATGTGCACCGGCAGCAGCTCGACCGATGTCACGCCGAGCGACTTGATGTGCCTGATCACCTCCGGCACGCCGAGGCCGCGGAACGTGCCGCGCATCTCCTCCGGCACGGCGGGATGCTTCATGGTGAAGCCGCGCACGTGCGTCTCGTACAGCACCGTCTTGTCCCACGGCACCATCGGGCTGCGGTCGCCGCCCCAGGTGAAAGCGGGGTCGATCACCCGGCTCTTGGGCATGAAGCTGGCGCTGTCGCGCTCGTCGAACGACAGGTCGCCGTCGGCATGCCCGATCGTGTAGCCGAACACGGCCGGGTCCCACTTGAGCTGCCCGACCACAGCCTTGGCGTAGGGGTCGAGCACCAGCTTGTTGGGGTTGAACCTGTGGCCCTGCTCCGGCTCGTACGGCCCGTGCACGCGGTAGCCGTAGACAGTGCCCGGATGCGCGTCGGGCAGGAAGCCGTGGAAGATCTCGTCCGTATACTCGGGCAGCCGGACACGCGAGAGCTCGGTCTCGCCCGAGGAGTCGAACAGGCACAGCTCGACGGAGGTCGCGTTGGCGGAGAACAGCGCGAAATTGACGCCGCGCCCGGTCCAGGTCGCGCCCAGAGGATAGGGGCGGCCCTCTGTGACCCTCGGCGTCGTGGTGTTGGACATCGGCAGGCTCTCCCGGAATACCGGAGCAGAACGCGCCACCGGTGAATGGTTGCCGGGCGGAGAGGAGCGCAGACAGAGTCGGACGCGGCCGGGCCCGCAAAAAGGTCGTGAGGCCCTCCGATCCCCTGCCGGGGCGGGGCGCGGGCCTCCGGTGGCGCCCCGGTCCCTCAGCCCATGACCATCTCGCGGATCCTCGCCGGGTCGCTCTGCTCCATGACCTTGCGGCTGAAGCGGATGCATTCGTCGACCGACGCGCCGCGGACCACCTGCTTGACCCTCGGCACCGCCGACGCGTTCATGCTGAAGCAGCGCAGGCCGAGGCCCAGCAGCAGCGGCGTGAACCTCGGGTTGCCCGCCATCTCGCCGCACACCGAGACCGGCTTGCGCACCCGCAGCGCCGCCTCGATGGCGAACTGCACCAAGCGCAGCACGGCGGGATGCAGCGGGTCGTAGATCGCGGCGACTTCGGCCAGCGAACGGTCCACCGCGAGGGTGTACATCGCGAGGTCGTTGGTGCCGATCGCGAAGAAGTCGGCCTCCAGCGCCAGCGCGTCGGCGGACAGCGCGGCACCTGGCGTCTCGATCATCACGCCTAGCGGCGGCAGCCTGTCCGCGACCTTCTCGCCGCGACGACGCAGCCGGCGGGCCACCCGCTCCAGGATCTCGCGCGCCTGGCGCAGCTCGGCGACGTTGGTGACCATCGGCAGCAGGATGCGCACCGGGCCCAGGGGCGCCACGCGCAGGATCGCGGCGAGCTGGGTCTCGAACAGGGCGGGGTGGCGCAGCAGCAGCCGGATGCCGCGCACGCCCAGCGCCGGGTTGCGGTCGGCCGCCGCGCCGAAGCTCTCCGCCGACAGCGAGTCGAGCTGCTTCTCCCCGCCCCAGTCGAGCACGCGGATCGTCACCGCGTCGCCGCCCATGGCCTCGACCACGCTGCGGTAGGTCTCGAACTGGTCCTGCTCGTCCGGCACGGTGTCGCGGTTCATGAACAGGAACTCGGAGCGCAGCAGGCCGATCCCGGTGGCGCCGGACTGCGCGATCAGCGCCAGCTCGGCGGGAATCTCGAAGTTGGCGTGCAGGTCCACCTCGGCGGCGTCCGTGGTGCGAGCCGGCAGGCGACGCAGCCGGGCGAGCTTCTGCCGCTCGCGGGTGAAGGCCGCGACCCCCTCGCGGGCACGCGCCAGGGTCTCGGGGCCCGGGTTGACCACCACCGTGCCGGTGCTGCCGTCCACGATCATCCGGCAGCCCGCGCGCGCCGCCGCGGCAAGCCCCGCCGCTCCGAGCACCGAGGGGATGCCGAGCGCGCGCAGCATGATCGCGGTGTGCCCGTCGCTGCCGCCTTCCTCGGTGACCACGCCGGCGATGCGCGCCGGGTCGATCAGCGCGGCGTCGGCCGGGCGCAGCGCCTCGGCGACCAGCACCGAGCCCGCCGGCACCCCGCCGAGCGAGCGGAACGGCGCCTGCGCCAGGTTGCGGATCAGGCGACGGCCGATCTCGCGCACCTCGTCGGCGCGCCGTTGCAGCCCTGCGGGATCGTCCCCCGGCAGGGCGAGCAGCGCGCGCGCGACCTGCTCCGCCTCGTCGGACACGGCGGTCTCGGCCGACACCAGCTTGTCGCGGATGCGCACGCGCGCGCCACGGATCAGCCGCGACGGCCCGAGCATCTGCATGTAGGCGTCGAGCAGCGGCGCCAGCTCGGCCTGGCTGTCCTCCGGCAGGATCAGCAGCTTCTGGCGGAGCTTGGCCACCTGCTTGCGCGAGCGCAGGATCGCCTGCTCCAGCCGCTCGCCTTCCGGCGCCACGCCGGCCGCGGAGATGACGCCGCGGGTGAACTCCGCAGGGGCCTCGCGGGCCGGAAAGGCGGGGCCGATCGCGATGCCGGCGCCGATGGGAATGCCCGAAAGCCGACGCTCCGCGGGGACGGATTCGGCCGCCGATGCCGTGTCCTCACTCCTGCTCATCGAACCCGGACTCCACCAGGGCCGCGAGCGCGTCGAGCGCCTCCTTCGCGTCCCAGCCCTGGGCGCGCAGCGAAAGCCCCGAACCCTGGCCCACGCCCAGCATCATCAGGCCCATGATGGACCGGGCGGACACGCTCTGCTCCGGGCTCCCGGCGCCCGCGACCTCGACGGAGGCCGCGAAGCGCTCCGCCATGGCCACGAAGCGGGCGGCTGCACGGGCGTGCAGGCCACGGCGATTACACACCACGACGACGCGGTCGAGCACCGGGTCGGCGGCGGGGTCGCTCACGGGTGGGCACCCGTCGCTGCAGTCACGCCGGCCATGTGTCCACCTCGCCGTCCTTCCCCGTCAGGCGGGCCGGCCACCCGCGATCCCGAATCCGGCCCCGCCTCAGCCTTGCGCCTTGCGCAACGGTCCGGCAACCGGCGGTGGCGGCGGCGTGTTCTTGCGGCACTTCTCCGCGAGGACGGTCGGGCCATGCGCCGGCGCATGCGAGGCCGCGCAGATGTACTTGCGCCCTGCCAGCTCCGCGCAGTCCACGCACTCCGACAATGTCTGCAGCGAGCGGACCTTGGCCAGCTTGACCAGCATCGGCAGGTTGACGCCGCCGATCACCTCGACGCCCTCGCGGTCCATCATCGAGATCGCCAGGTTGCTGGGCGTGCCGCCGAACATGTCGGTCAGCAGCACCACGCCGTCGCCCTGGTCCACGTCGGCGATCCTGGCCTGGATCTCCTCGCGGCACCGGTCGATGTCGTCGTCCGCGCCGACGCACATCGTCGCGACGTTGCGTTGCACGCCGACGACATGCTCCATCGCCGAGCGCAGCTCGACGGCAAGCCTGCCGTGCGTCACCAGCACAATTCCGATCATGGGTCCTGCTCAGGCCTCCTGTGCCTGATCTGTCGGATCAAGCCCGACCTTCGTGCCGCCTGTCGCGGATGGTCCCGCCATCCCGCCACGGTCCCGTCCGGGTACCGCGCGGCATCTTCCGCCACTACGCAACACTTCCGGCGCCATGCATGGGCCGGGCCGCACAGCCGCCGGGCGTTCTGCCCGCATCGTTGCCCGGCAATCCCAACCGGAGCAGGCAGGCGCCCCAGCCCGCCACCGGAGGCATCGCCCATGCCGCGCGAACCCGCCTATACGGTGCCCGGGCGGCATTGGCCAGTTCGCGACCGGCCTCACATGGCGGCGAGACGTCCGCACGTCCAGCACCGTGTCCATCCTGCGCACGGAAGATGAACAACCTGCTCCCACGCCGCCGCCTGTTTCGGCAGACCACGCATGCGCGGGCAACCACCATCCCCGACCACCCCTGATACTTCCCAGCAACAAAACCCTGGAATTCTGCAAAGACGTCCGGGAGGGCGGTGCACCGACGGTCCCCTGGCACCCCAGGACGTACCAAGGCGGACCCTTGCCTGCAGCGTGGCTGCCCTGCAGGCAACGCATATCGGGTGTCCTGTCCCGCAACCACCGCCGGCACCGCCTTGATGGAGCCGCCAGACACGGTCTTGACGGCAGGAGTCGTGCCCGTCCGGCCGACGTCATGCAAAGGCGCCGGCGAGAAGTGCGACACGGCCCAGCGTGCAGTCCAGCGCCATGCGCACGCGCTGTGCCGCGGAGGCACGCTCCGGATCCACCGCCACCAGCGGCAGGCCGAGCGCCGGATGGCGGCGCGGCAGCGGCAGGCGCGGCGCCTCGGCCGCGTCCAGCTCGACTGCGAGGACCAGCGTCGCCGTGGCACGATACGGCAGCCTGACGATGCCGAACCCGCGCACCTCGAGCAGCCCGGCCAGCGCGTGCGGCGCCCGCGCCAGGCCCGCGTCGATCTCGACCCGGTCGTCCGCCACCAGCTCGAAACCCCGGTCCAGCAGGCGGAGCAGAAGGTCCGACTTGCCGCAGCCGGAGCGGCCGAGCAACAGGACGCCGGCGCCCTCGAGTGCCGCGCAGCTTGCGTGGATCTGCATCCGCCGGACTGTGGATCGCACCGCCGGCGAAAGGAAGGGCCATCTCCCCGGCGCCGTGCGGAGCGTCACGGCCCCCCCCGCCGGTCACATGCCCATCGCCCGGGCCATGAATGCGCGCTTGAGCCCCGGCAGCCGCTGCACCCCGGCGATGCCGAGGTCGCGGGCGCCGCGGAGCAGCCGGCTGTCGCTGCTGAACAGCCGGTCGAGCCCGTCGGTCGCGGCCAGCATCAGCAGGTTGTCCGGGCGACGCGCCCGCTGGTAGCGCGACAGCAGCGCCGGGTCGCCGGGATCGCCGCCGTTCGCCACCGCCTCGATCACCAGCTCCGACAAGGCGATGACGTCGCGGAAGCCGAGGTTGAGGCCCTGCCCGGCGATCGGGTGGATGCCGTGCGCCGCGTCGCCGACCAGGGCGAGCCTGCGGTCCACGTAGCGGTGCGCGTGCATCGCCGACAGCGGGTAGAGCCAGCGCCGCCCGATCAGCCGCACCTCGCCCAGGTGGCCGCCCAGACGCCGCGCCACCTCGCGCCCGTAGGCCGCGTCGTCCAGGCGCATCATCCGCTCGCCCAGTGCCGTGCGCTCCGTCCACACGATGGCCGACACGTTTGCGGCCCCCTCGGTGGCGCACATCGGCAGCTGCGCAAACGGCCCGCCGGGCAGGAAGTGCTCCAGCGCCGTGCCGTGGTGCGGCAGCGCGTGGGCGATGGCGCACACCATGCCGACCTGGCGATACGGCAGCCGGGTGGTGCGGATCCCGGCCGTCTCGCGCAGCCGGCTGGACCGCCCCTCCGCCGACACCACGAGCCGCGCGCGCAGCGTGCCGCCCGGCAGATGCACCAGCGCGTGCCCCGCCGCCTGCTCCACCCTGGCCTCGGCCGGCGCGTGCAGGCTCAGGCCGGGGCGATCGCGCAGCGCACGGTTGAGGGCGACGCGCAGGCTGCGCGCCTCCACCATCCAGCCCATCGCCGCCGGGCCCGCTCCCGGCGTGTCCGACCGGTCGCGCACGTCGAAGTGCAGGAACAGGCGCGACGCCGGGCGTCCGACGCGGCCGTCGGAGATGCGGATGTCCGTGATCGGGCAGGTCGGCTGCGGCAGCTCGCGCCACAGCCCGGCGGCTTCCAGCAGGCGGCGCGACCCCGCGGCCACCGCATAGGCGCGGCCGTCGAAGTCCGGATGCTCCATCGGCGGCAGCTCGGCGCGGTCGACGACGGCCACCGAGACGCCGGCGGCCTGCAACCGGCAGGCGAGCGTCCCGCCGACCGGCCCCGCGCCGACCACGCACACGTCCACCTCGCCGAGGTCGTGCCCGTCACCCCCGACGCCGGGATGGAAGGGCAGGACACGGTGCGTGTCGCCGCCGGGGCCGGGGCTGGTGTCACCTGGGATCGTCGTCACTCCTGCCTGTTTCCTGTGCAACCTGCCGGGGCGACTATGATGCCGCCGCCGCCATCCGATGCCCTCTGCACAGGCATGTGAAGCATCGCCGCCTGCCTCGCCATGGCCCATCGCGCGATGCCGGACGCGACAGGGCGCGGCACGGCCCCCGAAGAGGCGTCGCGAGGCGGGCAACGTAGGTCGCGCCACCCCGGATGCCGTCCTCCCGGCCCGATCGTTGCGCGGGCCGGCACGGTTCTTGAAAGAACCGTGGCAGACGCCGCCCACCGGGCGGACGGGTGGAGGACAACACAAGTGAAGCTGGTGATCGCGATCATCAAGCCGTTCAAGCTCGACGACGTGCGCGAAGCGCTGACCCCGCTCGGCGTGCAGGGCCTGACGGTGTCCGAGGTCAAGGGCTTCGGCCGGCAGAAGGGCCAGACCGAGATCTACCGCGGCGCGGAATACCACGTCAGCTTCCTGCCCAAGGTGAAGGTCGAGGTCGCCGTGCCGTCCGAGTTGGCCGAGCAGGTGGTCGAGGCGATCATGAAGGCCGCCCACACCGGAAAGATCGGCGACGGCAAGATCTTCGTCATGGACCTGGACCGTGCCGTGCGCATCCGCACCGGCGAGCTGGACGGAGAGGCGCTTTGAGCGGAGTCCCGATGCGGCGCGCCCCGGCGCGCACCTCCCTGATGCGCCGCGCGGGCCTCGGCCTCGCCGGCCTGCTGGCGCTCGGCGCGGTGGCGCTGGTCTCCGCCAGCCCGTCCACGGCCCAGCCGGCCTCGACGGCCGCTGCCCCGGCCGCCACGGCCCCCACCACGCCCGGCAGCGGCGCCCAGCCCGCGCCGAACGCGGCACCCGCCTCCACGGCGCCGGCCACGCCCGCCGCCACCGATCCGCCGAAGATCGACTCCGGCGACACCGCCTGGATGCTGACGAGCACCGCGCTCGTGCTGATGATGACGATCCCGGGCCTGGCGCTGTTCTACGCCGGCATGGTGCGCAAGAAGAACATCCTCGCCACCCTGATGCAGTCCTTCGCGATCTGCTGCCTGATCACCATTACCTGGATGGTCGCGGGCTACAGCCTGGCCTTCACCAACGGCACCGGGGCCACCGCCGGCTATTTCGGCGACATGTCGCGCTTCTTCCTCGACGGCATCGCGAGCCACATCACCAAGGGCGCCGACGTCGGCTTCGTGCTCGGCGCCGGCTCGGACGCGCCCGCGCCGCAGACGATCCCCGAGAGCGTCTACATGATGTACCAGATGACGTTCGCGATCATCACGCCCGCGCTGATCTGCGGCGCCTTCGCCGACCGCATGAAGTTCTCCGCCATGTGCGTCTTCATGGTTCTGTGGTCGCTCATCGTCTACAGCCCGATCGCGCACTGGGTTTGGGCGCCGACCGGCTGGCTGTCCAAGGCGGGCACGCTCGACTTCGCCGGCGGCACCGTCGTGCACATCAACGCGGGCGTCGCGGGGCTGGTGTGCTGCCTCGTGCTCGGCAAGCGCGTCGGGTACGGCCACGACAACATGGCGCCGCACAACTTGGCGCTCGCAGTGATCGGCGCCTCGCTGCTCTGGGTCGGCTGGTTCGGCTTCAACGCCGGCTCCGCGGTCGGCGCCAACGGCCGCGCCGGCATGGCGATGGCCGTGACGCAGATCGCCACCGCAGCGGCCGCGCTGGGCTGGATGTTCGCCGAGTGGATCACCAAGGGGAAACCGTCGGTGCTCGGCATCATCTCCGGCGCCGTGGCCGGCCTGGTCGCGATCACCCCGGCCTCGGGCTTCGTCCTGCCCGGCGCCTCGATCATCATCGGCGTCGCCGCCGGCGTGATCTGCTTCTGGTCGGCGACCTGGCTCAAGCACGTGCTCGGCTACGACGACAGCCTCGACACCTGGGGCGTGCACGGCGTGGGCGGCATCGTCGGCGCGCTGCTCACCGGCGTGTTCGCCTACGGGCCGCTGTCGGCCACGGACGCCTCGCCGGAAGGGACCAGCGGCAGCATCGCGCAGCTGCTGATCCAGGCCGAGGCGGTCGCCGTCACGCTGGTGTGGAGCGGCGTGATCTCGTTCGTCCTGCTCATGCTCATCAAGGTCACGATCGGCCTGCGCGTCGAGCGCGAGCAGGAGATGGAGGGCCTCGACCTCGTGCTGCACGGCGAGCAGCTGTTCTAGCCGCCACCTTCGCCGCGTCGGGACGGAAGGGCCGGGAGCGATCCCGGCCCTTTCCATGTCCGGCCCATGACTTTCCGGGGGCCGCGAACCCGCGCCAGCCGCCCGGGCGATCATGGAAGTGTGCGTTCCCGAAGCAGCCCCGCTCTGCGAGAAGGCCTGCGGCACCCGCACGAGGCGTCCGGCATCGGCCGGGGACTGCCGCGCCGGCCAAGCCACGCCCACGCGGCGAAATGTCGAACAGGAGGCAGCGGTGCAGGACCCGGCCTACAGCCAACCCGCGGCCGACCCGGACGACCTGCTCGACGGCCTGTCGCGGCCGCAGAAGGCGGTCGCGGGCCGGCACCTGTGGGACGAGGCGGGCTCCACCCTGTTCGACCGTATCTGCGACAGCCCCGGCTACTATCCGACGCGCCGCGAGACCGACCTGCTGCAGCGCGAGGCCGCCGCCATCGCCCGCCTGGTCGGGCCGGACGCCACCCTGGTCGAGTTCGGCAGCGGCGCCAGCCACAAGATCCGCATCCTGCTCGACACCCTGCAGGCGCCGCGCCGCTACCTCGCGATCGACATCTCCGGCGCGTTCCTGGCCGCCGCCTGCGCGCGCATCGACGCCGACTACCCGGGCCTCGAGGTGGTGCCGCTGTGCGCCGACTACAGCCGCGCGGTCCGGCTGCCGGAACGCCCGGACAACGGGCCGGTGCTCGGCTTCTGCCCGGGCCTCAGCATGGGCAACCTCACGGCCGACGCCATGGTCGACTGCCTCGCCAGGGCCCGCGAGTCCCTCTCGCCCGGCTGGTTCCTGCTCACCGCCGACGGCACGAGCGACCCGGCCGAGCTGCAGCGCGCCTACGCCGACCCGGACGGGCTGATGGCGGCGTTCCACCTGAACCTCCTGGCCCGCCTGTCGCGCGAGCGCGACGCCGACCTCGACCCCGCCGCCTTCCGCCACGAGGCGCGCGTGCTCGACCACCCACCGCGCGTGGAGGCCCACCTGGTCGCGCGCCGGGCCGCCGGGTTCCGCGTCCAGGGGCGCGACGTCGCCTTCGCGGCGGGCGAGAGCATCCACACCGACACCTCGTTCAAGTACGGCCCGGACGAGCTTGCGGCGTTGGCAACCCGTGCCGGCTGGCAGCCGGTGCGCAGCTGGACGAGCGCCGCGGTCTGCCTGCAGCTGCTGCGCTCCTGACCGCGCGCCCCGCCCCGGCCCCGGTTCGTCCGCGGTCCCCCACGGCGGAAAGGCCCGCGCCATGACCACACCCGCCTCGCGCCACGTCGAGCTCACCCTGCGCGGCATGCTGCTCGGCGCCGCGATCACCGTCGTCTTCATGGCGGCCAACATCTACATGGGCCTCAAGACCGGGATCACCTTCTCCTCCTCCATCCCGGCGGCGGTGATCTCGATGGCGCTGCTGCGCGCGATGGGCGGCGGGTCGATCCTCGAGAACAACATGGTGCAGACCCAGGCCTCGGCCGCGGGCACCCTGTGCAACGTCATCCTCGTGCTGCCCGCGCTGATCATGATCGGCCATTGGCAGCATTTCGCGTTCTGGCAGACCACCGGCGTGTGCCTGCTCGGCGGCCTGCTGGGCGTGATGTACTCGATTCCCCTGCGCCGGGCGATGGTGATCGACAGCGGCCTGCCGTTCCCCGAGGGCGTGGCCGCCGCCGAGGTGCTGCGCCTCGGCGCCGGCGCCGAGGCCGGGCAGGACGAGCAGGACGCGGCCCGCGACGGCACGCGCGCCCTGGTCGGCGGCGGCGTCGCGGCGGCGGTGTTCAGCCTCGGCGTGAACGGCCTGCGGCTGGTCGGCGACGGCATGTCCTGGACCGCCACCGCCGGCCACGCCGTGTTCCGCATCGGCACCGGCTTCTCCCTGGCCCTGCTCGGCGTCGGCTACCTGGTCGGCATCGCCGCCTGCCTGTCCCTGGTGCTCGGCGTGGCGATCGCGTGGGGCGTCGCGGTGCCGCTGCTCACCGCGCTCGACCCCGCTCCGCACGCCGGCTCCGCCTCGGACGCCGCCATGGCCGCCTGGAGCGGCCGGGTCCGCCTGATCGGCGCCGGCGTGATCGCGACCGGCAGCGTCTGGTGCGTGCTGACCCTGGTCCGCCCCATGGCGTCGAGCATCCGCGACGCCCTCGCCTCCGCCCGCGTCGGCCACGGCGGCGCCGGGCTGCCCCGCCAGGAGCAGGACCTGCCGATCGCCTGGGTCGGCGCCGCCACCCTGGCGCTGTCGCTGCCGCTGGCCGGGCTGCTCGCCTGGTTCGCGCTCCCGGCCGAGCCCGCCCTCGGCATGGCGGCCTTCGCGGCCCTGATCGTCGGCGCGACCGTGTTCACGATGGCGTTCGGCTTCCTGATGGCCACCGCCTGCGGCTACATGGCCGGCCTGCTCGGCTCGTCGAGCAGCCCGATCTCGGGCATTGGCATCCTCGGCACCATCGTGGTCTCGCTGCTGTTCGGCGCCATCCTCGGCCACGTCGGCGGCGACCCCGCCGCCTCCGGCCGCTTCGCCGTGGCCCTGGCGCTGTTCCTGACCGCGGTGGTCGTCACCGTCTCCTCGATCGCCAACGACAACCTGCAGGACCTCAAGACCGGCCAGATCGTCGACGCCACCCCCTGGCGCCAGCAGGTCGCCCTGCTCGCCGGCGTCGCCGTGGGCGCCATCGTGATCGCCCCGCTGCTCGACCTGCTCTACCAAACGTACGGCTTTCCCGGCGCCATGCCCCGCCCCGGCATGGACCCCGCCCGCGCCCTGGCCGCCCCCCAAGCCTCGCTGATGGCCGTCATCGGCAACGGCATCGTGTCCGGTCAGCTCGCCTGGGGCATGGTGGCGGTCGGCGTGGCACTCGGCGCCTGCCTGGTCGCCGTCGACGAGCTGCTGCAGCGCCGCTTCGACGCCCAGCTCCCCGTCCTCACCGTGGGCATCGGCATCTACCTGCCACCCACCGTCGGCCTCACCATCGCCGTCGGCGGCATCCTCGAGTGGCTCACCCGACGCCACCTGCGCGCCGCCCCGGAGGCAACGCGCGAGTCCGCCCGTCGCCGCGGCGTCCTCCTCGCGTCCGGCTTCCTCGTCGGCGAGAGCGTCGCGGGCATGATCCTCGCCACGGTCGAGGGCGCCGCCGGGCACAGCTTCCCTCTCGCCGTGGTCGGCCCGGGCTTCGCCGGCACCGCCGCCTGGATCGGCCTCGCCGGCTTCTCCGCTGCCGCAGTCGTGCTCTACCGGCTCGTGGTTCGCACCCGCTAGGGACTGCTGCCGGAAGCAAGGCCTTCTTTTTCTGAAGAAAAAGAAGCAAAAAGACTTTGCTCGCTTGGTGCCCGTGCAACACGTTTGGCACGGAACCAATGTGGAAAGTTCTTTGGTTCTTTCTTTCAAGAAAGAACTGCTTTCTTGCCTGGCCGCAGCTACCGGCGAAGCTCCATCTGGATCGGCCCGTCGCGGCGCCCGTGGGTGAACTGGTCCACCATGGCGTTGCCGCTGTCGAGCAGCGCGTGCGCCTCGCCCTCCCAGATGATGCGGCCGGCGAACAGCATCGCGGCGCGGTCGCCGATCCGGGTGGCGCTGGCCATGTCGTGGGTGATCGCGATCGCGGTCGAGCCCAGTCGCCGCACGCAGTCCAGGATCAGCCCGTCGATCACCGCGCCCATGATCGGGTCGAGCCCCGTGGTCGGCTCGTCGAAGAACAGGATGTCGGGCTGCGCCGCGATCGCGCGCGCCAGGCCGACGCGCTTCTGCATGCCGCCCGACAGCTCGGACGGCGACAGGTCGCCCACCGAGGGAGAGAGCCCGACCTGGGCCAGGATGTCGCCCGCCTTTGCGCGGGCGGCGTCGCGGCCGATGCGGGGGCGGCCAGGGGCACGCGCCAGCAGGCCGAACGCCACGTTCTCCCAGACCGGCAGGCTGTCGAACAGCGCCGCGTTCTGGAACAGCATGCCGATCCTGGCGCGCGCGGCCTCGCGCCCGGCGCGGGGCAGGGCGAGGATGTCGCGCCCGTCGATCTCGATCGTGCCCTCGTCGGGGGTGACGAGCCCCAGGATCGACTTGATCAGCACCGACTTGCCCGAGCCGGAGCCGCCGATCACGACCATCGACGTGCCGGGCATCACGTCGAGATCGACGCCGTCGAGCACCTGCTTGTCGCCGAACCGCTTGCGCAGGCCGCGCACGCGTATCTTCGGCGTGGCGGCGGGGTCCGCGAGGACGGCGCTCATCGGGCGAAGAACAGCTCGGTGAGCACGTAGTCGAACGCCAGGATCAGGATCGAGGCGGTGACCACGGCCGAGGTGGTCGCGGCGCCCACGCCCTCGGCGCCGCCGCGGCTGTTGTAGCCGTGGTAGCAGCCCATCAGCGCGATCAGGAAGCCGAACACCGCCGCCTTGGCGAGGCCGACCACGACGTCGGCGGTCGTCATGAACGACGCGGTGGCATGCAGGTACGCCTGCGCGTTGAAGCCGAGCTTGACCACCGCGATGATGAAGCCGCCGAACACGCCGATCACGTCGGCCACCAGCACCAGCAGCGGCAGCGCGAGCGTCGCCGCCAGCAGCCTCGGCGTGACGAGGTACTTCATCGGGTTGGTGGACAGTGTGCCCAGCGCGTCGATCTGGTCCGTCACCCGCATGGTGCCCAGCTCGGCGGCCATCGCGGCGCCGACGCGCCCGGCCACCATCAGCCCGCCCAGCACCGGTGCCAGCTCGCGCACCACGGACAGCACCACGATGTTGGCGATGGCGCTCTCGGCGCCGAAGCGGGCGAAGCCGGTGTAGGACTGCAGCGCGATCACCATGCCGGCGAACACCGCCGTCAGCGCCACCACGGGCAGGCTGAAGTAGGCGAACTCGATGAACGCTGCGAGGAAGATGCGGCCGTAGAACGGCGGCCGCAGCAGGTGCGACACGCCCGATGCCGCGAACAGCGCCACGCGACCCGCGGACGTGCAGGCGGCGAGCACCCCCGCGCCGAGCGCCGCGACAGCCCCCGCCGCGACCGCGCCCGGCGTGCGCCCGGCGTCCGGTTCCCGCGTCGCTGCCTGCGAGCCTGGCGCCTCGGCGCCGCTCGGCACGGCGGTCGCCGGACGGATGCGCGCGTCCCCGGCCATGCCGCTCACAGGGCGGTGTAGTCCCGCTCGTAGCGCGACCCCAGCGAGGTCAGGATCTCGTAGGCGCTGGTGCCGGCGCAGGCCGCGACCTCGTCCGGCGGCAGGTCCGGCCCGATCAGTTCGAGCCAGGTGCCGGGCAGGATCGCGGGGTGGTCGGTGACGTCGAAGGTGGTCAGGTCCATGGAGACACGCCCTACCAGCGGGACGGGGCTGCCGTCAAAGCTGGCCCGCCCCGCGTTGGACAGCGAGCGCGGCAGCCCGTCGGCGTAGCCCGCGCCCAGCGTCGCGATCCTGCTGTCGCGCCCGGCGACCCACGCACTGTTGTAGCCGACGCTGCCGCCGGCCGGCACCGCGCGTACCGACAGCACGCGCGCGGTCAGGCGCAGCACCGGGCGCATCGGGTTCGGCCCCCCTGGCACCGGATTGACGCCATAGAGCGCCGCCCCCGGTCGCGCCAGGTCGGACGCGAACGCCTCGCCCAGGAACAGCCCGGAGGAGTTGGCCACGGAGCGCGGCACCGCGCGCCCCAGCGCCGCGTCGAGACGGTCGGCATCCCGCGCGAAGGCCAGGCGCTGCGCCGCGTTGGCAGGGCTGTCCGGCGTGTCCGCGGCGCACAGGTGCGTCATCACGTAGCGCAGCGCCACGCCGTCCAGCAGGGAGGGCCTGCGCACGAGCGCGTCGAATTCCTCCGCGTCGAGGCCCAGCCGGTTCATGCCGGTGTCGACGTGCAGCAGCGCCGGGAGCGCCCGCCCGAGGCGCCGCGCCGCGTCCCCCCACTCCCCGATCTCGCGCAGCGTGCCGAGCGCGGGCAGCAGGTCGTCCTCGGCGAAGCTCCCCGCCTCGCCGGGCGGCAGGCCGTTCAGCACGCCGAGCATGGCGCCGCCGATCAGCGGCCGGATCGCGCGGGCCTCGCCGGGGTGGGCGGTGAAGAAGTGCCGGCATCCCTCGGCCAGCAGGCGCGGGGCGATCCTGGACGCGCCCAGGCCGTAGCCGTCGGCCTTGAGCAC
>JBPBQS010000044.1:0-46811 GCA_050920955.1 Janthinobacterium lividum
GCCAGGGGCAGCGCCCCTGGACCGGCCTCCGAAAGGGTCTTCCAAAACGCCGGTCCAGGGCGGCTCGCCCTGGCGGGTCCAGGGCAGCGCCCTGGCCTTCCTTCCCTGGGCTTCACCCTGATCGAGATGGTCGTCGTCCTCGTCGTCCTCGCCCTCGGCCTCTCGATCGTCGCCTCGCGCGGCCCGATGCGCAGCCGCACGCTGGAGGCCCGCTTCGCCGCCTCGCAGATCGCCGAGCAGCTCCGCCTCGCCCGCTCCCAGGCCATCGCCACCGACCGCGCCGTCACCTTCACGCTCGACCTCCCCGCCCGCACCTGGCGCGTCGGCGCCGCCACGCCCCACCGCATCGCCGAGGGCACCGCGCTCTCCATGCTCTCCGTCGGCCAGGTCGCGAACGCCGCGGGCCAGCCCGACTCCCCCGGCCTCGCCCCCGCGCGCCGCACCGGCGCGATCAGCTTCGCCCCCGACGGCAGCTCCTCCGGCGGCCGCATCGAGCTGGCCGACGCGAACCGCCACATGCGCGTGAGCGTCGACTGGCTGACCGGCCGCGTCGGCGTCACCGAGACGCAATAGCCCCGCGCATGCGCCCCGCCCCCCAGTCCGGCTTCACCCTGTTCGAGGTGATGGTCGCCTTCGTGATCGCTGCCCTCGCCCTGGGCGTCCTGTTCGCGGGCGGCCTCGCCGGCCTGCGCACCGCGAAGATCGCCGACGGCTACGGCGACGCCCTGTCGCGCGCCCGCTCGCGCATCGCCGCCATCGTCGCCCCGCAGCCGCTCGACACCAGCGGCGACGACGGCGGCGGCTACCGCTTCCACCTGCGCATCACCCAGGCCGCCACCGTGTCCCCCGCCCGCAACGACGCCCCCGGCCAGCCCGCCGGCGAGTCCGCCACCCGCATCGGCCTCTACGACATCGCCGTGACCGTCTCCTGGCACCGCGACGGCGGCGATCGCCAGGTCGTGCTCGCCACCCAGCGCCTCGGCCTCGTCCCCCCGGCCGCCCCATGAACACCCGGCCCGCCGAGCGCGGCTTCTCCCTCCTCGAGGTCCTGGTGGCGCTCGTCGTCCTCGGCCTGCTGATCGGCACCCTGACCCAGGGCGTGCGCTTCGGCGTCGCCGCGGTCGCCGCCCAGGCCCGCATCGTCGGCGTGCGCGGCGACGAGGACGCCGTGGAGCGCGCGCTGCGCCGCCTCGTCGAGCACATGGACCCCGGCACCTTCACCACGCCCCCGGAGATGTCCGGCACCGCGACCCGCGCGGAGTTCGTCACCGAGCTGCCCGCCGCCGCCACCCTGCTCCCCGGCCAGGGGCCCGCCGCCCGGCCGCCGCTGCGGATCGACGCCGTGCTGGAGGCCGACGCCCGCCACCGCCTCGTGCTGCGCTGGCGTCCCCACGCCGGCGGCCAGCGCCTCGCCCCCCCGCCGCCACCTTCCGAGGAGGTCCTGCTGACCGGCGTGGACCAGGTGACCTTCGGCTTCCTGTCCGCGCAGCAGGGCTGGCAGGCCGCCTGGCGCGGCACCGAGCTGCCCCTGCTGGTGCGCATCCACGTCGGCTTCCCCAAGGGCGACCGCCGATCCTGGCCCGACCTAGTCGCGGCCACGCAGCGGCAGCGCCCCGACCAGTGAGGGAAAGCAGGGTCGAGGCTCTGCCTCGAACTCCGCCAAAGGCTGCGCCCTTGGAACGCATCCCTTAGGTCAAGGGATCAAAGGGTCCTCGGACCCTTTGCGGGTTCGGGCAGAGCCCGACCTTGCTTCCCGCGGCGCGCCACCGGTTCCCCGGTTTGCAGGCGGGGTGAAAGCCGCTAGAGGGTTGCGCGGTTCGTGCGGGGGCCATCGATCAATGTTTCGAGAGTTCCTCGACTGGTGGGTCCGCCAGCTCGCCACGCTCGTGCCCGAGGCCCTGCGCCAGGCGGAGGGGCGGCAGGCCGACGCCCTCGTGGTCGGCACCGACGCCACGGGCGCCCACGCCGAGCTATCCACGCGCCGCGGCGGCCGCATGGCCAGCCTCGGCCGCTTCGCCCTCGACGACGCCGGCGCCGCGCAGGCCCTGGCCGCCCTCGGCCGCCGCGGCGTGCGCCTGGAGGGCGCGGTGCTGGCCCTGCCCGCGTCCATGCTGCTGGAGCGCGACGTGGCCCTCCCGCTGGCCGCCGAGCGCGACCCCGAGCAGGTGCTCCAGTTCGAGATGGACCGCCTCACCCCGTTCGAGGCGGCCGAGGTGTTCTGGACCTGGACCGTGCGCACCCGCGACCGCGCCCGCGCCCGCCTGCACCTGCGCGTCTCGCTGGTGCCACAGTCCGCCGTGCGCCCGCTGCTCGACACGCTCGCCCGCCTCGGCGTGCGCCCCGCGACGCTGGAATTCGCGCTGCCCGACGGCACGCGGCGCATCGCCCTGTCGCACCGCCGCGCCGACCGCGGCGCGCAGCTCCGCCTCGCCCTCGTCTCCGCCGTGTGCGCGCTCCTGGTCGCGGGCCTGGTCGTGACCCCCTTCATCGGCCAGAGCCTCGCCGCGCGCGCCCAGAGCCGCCGCATCGCCGCCCTCGCCCCCGACGTCGCCGCCGCCGAGGCCCTGCGCGCGCGCATCACCCGCGAGGCCGCCGGCCGCGACGTGCTCAGCGCCGAGCGCGCCCGCGTCGGCGACGCCCTGGCCGCGCTCGCCGCCACCACCGCGGTGCTGCCCGACGACACCTACCTGACCGACCTGACCCTGCGGCAGCGCCACCTCGTGATGAACGGCCGCTCCGCCGCCGCCGCCCGCCTGATCGGCCTGCTCTCCGCCGCCCCCGGCCTGCGCGAGCCCGCCTTCCTCGCCCCCGTGACCCGCAGCGACACCGGCCACGCCGACCTGTTCTCCATCCGCGCCGAGCTGGCCCCGTGACCGCGCCACCGAACCACGCCGCGCAGGGCAGGGACCCCGCCTGATGGCCGAGCTGGCGCTTCCCACCGGCCGCCGCGGCCAGGTGCTCGCGGTGGCGATCGCCGCCGTGGCGCTGCTGACGCTGTGGTTCGGCATCGTGCTGCCGCTGGCCGCCTGGCACGACGCGCGCGCCGCCTCGCTGGATCGACAGGCCACGCTGTCGGGCCGCATGGAGGCGCTCGCCGCCAGCCTGCCCGCGCTGCGCCGCCGCGCCGCCACCCTGGCCGCCGGCCCCGCGCCGCAGACGCTGCTGGAAGGCGCCAGCGACGCGGTGGCCGGCGCCGCGCTGCAGGAGCAGGTGCAGGCCATGGCCGTCGAGGCCGGCTCGCCCCTGACCAGCGTCGAGACCCTGCCCGCCGAGCCCGCCGGCGCCTACCGACGCATCAGCCTGCGCGTGTCGCTGAGCGCGCCGTTCCCCTCGCTGGTGCACCTGCTGGCCGCGATCGCCGACGCCAACCCCCGCATGCTGGTGGACGACCTGCAGATCCAGGCCCCGCCGCTCGGCCTGCGCGCCGTGGTGCTGCCCATGGACGCCACGCTCACCGTGCTCGCCTTCCGCGCACGCGATGCCGCACCCGCCACCCCCGCCGCAGCCCCGCCCGCCGCCAACGAGGACGACGCGCCCGCCGCCGCCGCCGCGCCATGAGGCGCCCGCTTCTCCTGCTCGGCCTGCTCGCCGCCATGCTGGCCGCGGCCCTCGCGCTGGAGCTGCGCGACACCGCCCCCGACGCCGCCGGCACGCAGCCCGCCGGCAGCCGCGCCGCGCCCACGGCGGAGGCCGCCCCGCCCGCCGCCGCGGACGCCGCCCCGGACCGCACGGAGGCCCTCGCCGCCGCGATCCTGGCCCGCCCGCTGTTCGAGCAGGACCGCCGCCCCGTCGCCGAGACGCAGGCCGGCCCGGTCGCGGACGGCGACGCGCGCCTGGCCGGCATCCTGATCAGCCCGGACGGCCGCGCCGCCATCTTCGCCCCCGCCGACGGCGGCCGGCCCACCGTGCTGCGCGAGGGCGCGGCGCTGGGCGCGCTCACGGTGCGCGCCATCGCCCCCGGCGCCGTCACCGTGCTCAGCCACGGCAAGGAGCAGGTGATGCACCCGAGCTTCGCCGCCTCCTCAGCGACCACCACGCCCGCGCCGCCATTGCCCACCACGCCGTTCTCGTTCGGGCAGGGCGCGCTCGCCACCCGCCCGCCCGGCCTGTCCCCGCAGCCCGGCTTCACCACCAGCTTCGCGGTCCCCGCCGCCCCGCCCAACCTGCTCGGCCCCGTCCCGGCGCAGCCACCTCCGGAGAGCCGCCCGTGACCCGTCCGACACCGCCCGCACGTCCCCCCGCCCCGCACTTCGCCACGCAGCGCCGTGCCACGCTGCTGGCCGCCACCGTGCTGTGCGTGGCCCTGTCCGGCTGCGGCTTCGACCCGCGCACCCACGACGTCGACCCGCCGCTGCGCCCGCTGCCCGCGCGCAACGCCGGCGGCGCCGTGGCCGCGCCGCGCATCGACGGCCCCGTCGGCCGCCTCGACAACGCGAGCCCCGCCGAGATCAGCATCGGCCGCAACGCCCCCCCCGGCGTCGACGGGCCAGGGGGCAGCGGGCCAGGGGGCGGCGGGGCAGGGGGCCGCTCCGGCGGCGGCGACATCAACCTCGACTTCGCCGACACCGACATACGCGAGGTCGTGGCGCAGATCCTCGGCACGATGCTGCGCGTCAACTACACGATCGACCCCTCCGTGCACGGCACCGCCACCCTGCGCACCGCCTCCCCCCTGACCCGCTCGCAGCTGATCCCCACGCTGCAGGCCCTGCTGTCGCAGAGCGGCGCCACGCTGGTGCAGACCGGCGGCCTCTACCGCGTGCTGCCGTCCGCCGCCGGCGCGGGCGGCCTGGGCTCTGGCGGCCTGTCCGGCGGCACCGTCGTGCCGCTGCGCTACGCCGCCGGCGACGAGCTGGCCAAGGTGCTGCAGCCCTACGCGCAGAACGGCGCCAAGGTGATCGCGAGCCCGGACGGCCGCGCCCTGGTGATCAGCGGCGACCCCGGCTCGCGCGACGGCCTGGTCAGCCTCGCCCGCGCCTTCGACGTCGACGCCCTCGCCGGCCAGTCCTACGCCCTGCTCCCCGTCACCTCCGGCGACGCCCAGGACTTCGCCACCGCGCTGACCGCCGCCTTCAAGTCCGGCGCCGCCGCCGGGGCCGCGGGGTCCGCCGGCGCGTCCGGCGTGCGCATCGTGCCCATGGCGCGCATCGACGCCGTGCTCGCCGTGGGCGGCAGCGAGCGCGTCATCGACGACGTGCGCCGCGTCTACGCGCTGGTGGAGAAGACGCGGCGCCGCACCGTGCGCTCCTGGCACGTGTTCTACCTGCAGAACAGCCGCTCCAACGACATCGCCTACGTCCTCCAGCAGGCCTTCACCCCCAACAACGTCACCGCCCAGCCGCCCCAGCAGGGCTCCGGCCCGCGCTCCGGCAACAGCGCCACCGGTGGCAGCAGCGGCGGCGGCAGCGGCTTCGGCTCCAGCTCCGGCTCCCAGATCGGCGGCGCGGCCGGCCTGGGCGGCGGCAGCAGCTCCGGCGGCCTCGGCGGCGGCAGCTCGGGCGGCCTCGGCTCCGGCGGGCTTGGCGGCGGCGGCTCGGGCGGCGGCGGGCAGCAGGCCTCCTCCAACCCCCTGCTCGGCGGCCTGGACACCAGCTCGCCCGCGGGCGGCGCCAGCGGCGGCGGCGGCGAGCAGCGCCCCGACGCCATGCGCATCATCCCCAACGCCCAGAACAACGCGATCCTGGCCTTCGGCACGCCCGCCGAGACCGACACGATCGAGGCCATGCTGCGCAAGATCGACATCCTGCCGCTGCAGGTGCGCATCGACGCCACCATCGCCGAGGTCGACCTCAACGACAGCCTGCAGTACGGCACCCAGTTCTACTTCCACGGCGGCCTCAGCGGCCTGCTCAGCCAGAGCGGCACCACCGCCCTCGCCGCCCCCGGCACCGGTTCCAACCCGGTCGGCACCGGCGGCTTCCTGCTCACCGCGCCCAACGGCCAGAACCTCGCGATCTCCGCGCTCCAGGCCGTCTCCAAGGTCCGCGTCCTCTCCTCGCCCGAGCTGACCGTCGTCGACAACCAGCCCGCGCGCCTGCAGGTCGGCAACCTGGTCCCCTACCTCACCGGCCAGCAGCAGAGCACGATCACCAACAGCGCGAACGTCGTGAACTCCTACGACTACCGCGAGACCGGCGTGATCCTCCAGGTCACGCCGCGGGTGAACAGCGGCGGCCTAGTCACGCTCGACATCAGCCAGGAGGTCAGCTCCGTCGTCGCCGCCACCACCACGACCACGGCGAGCGCCAACACCCCCACCTTCCAGGAACGCGCCGTGGAAAGCCGCGTCGTCGTGCAGGACGGCGAGACCATCGGCCTCGCCGGCCTGATCCAGGACAGCGACACCCGCTCCAACGGCGGCATCCCGTTCCTCAAGGACATCCCGATCCTCAGCCTGCTCGCCGGCACCCAGTCCAACAACCGCAGCCGCACCGAGCTGCTCGTCCTCATCACGCCCCACGTCATCCACGACGGCCGCGACGCCCGCGCCCTGACCGAGGACCTCCGCGAGGGCCTGCGCGGCGCCGCCGCCGTCCCGGCAACCCTGCGCTACCTCCCGCCCAACGGCTCGGCCGACCCGCTGTCCCCGACGCGGAGCCGCATCGGCATCGACAGGTGAAGCAAGCAAGGCCAAAGGCTCCGCCTCTGGACTCTGCCAAAGGCTGCGCCCTTGGAACGCCTCCCTTAAGTCAAGGGATCAAAGGGTCCTCGGACCCTTTGCGGGTTCGGGCAGAGCCCGACCTTGCCTCCCTTCGCGAGCGCGGCTTCGCCCTCCTGATCGTGCTCTGGACCGTCGTCCTCCTGACGCTCCTGGTGACGCAGCTCACCTCCGCCGGCCGCGGCGAGGCGCAGATCGCCGCCAACCTGCGCCGCGACGCCGCCGCGGAGCTGGCCGCCGACGGCGCGGTGCAGGCCGCGATGTTCCACATGCTCGACGGCTCCGGCGCCCGCTGGCTGCCCGACGGCACCGAGCGCGCCCTGGCCGTGGCGCGCGGCCGCGCCGCGGTCGTCCTGCGCGACCAGGGCGGCAAGGTGAACCCCAACACCGCGCAGGCCGACCTGCTCGCCGCCGTGATCGTGGCGCTCGGCACCGACCCGCACGCGGCGACCCTTGTGGCGCAGGCGATCGTGGACTGGCGCACGCCGCCCGCGATGCCCGGCCAGCCCGCCGCCGCCGCGGCCTACCGCGCCGCCGGCCTGGCGGTGGCGCCGGCGGGCACGCCGTTCGGCAGCGTCGACGACGTGGCGCTGGTGCGTGGCATGACGCCGGCGCTGTTCGCCCGCCTGCGCCCGCACCTGTCCGTGTTCGCGGTGGGCGAGCCGCGCCTGTCGCTGGCCGACCCCGTCGTGGCGCAGGCGCTGCGCGCGATGGGCACGGGCGGCGTGTCGGACGCGGTGCCGGAGGTCACGGTGGTCGAGGTGACGGCGACCGTGCGCATGGCGAGCGGCGCGGTGTTCTCGCGCCGCGCCACGGTGCAGGTCGGCGGCAGCGGCCTCACGCCGTGGCGCATGCTCGACTGGGGCCAGGGCTGAACGCGCCGGCCCCCAAAAAACGTTGCCGCGAAGCGGCGCCGGCCCCTGCGAGAGGGCCGGCGCCTGTCGCCTAGCGAAGCATCGACTTGCGCAGCGCGCCGAAGCCGCTCGCCGCCTGGCCGTTGCGCAGCACGAGCGGCGCCCCGTCCGGGATCGCGTCGAAGTCGGCCTGCGGCACCGAGAAGATGACGTGCCTGGTGTCGCCGTCCGTCCCGAAGCGGCTGAGCGTCTCTTCCCTGCCATCGACCATGAGCGTCAGCAGCGAGTCGCGCACCGGGATCGCCGCCTGGCTCTGCAGCTCGATGTCGACCATCGGCGTCGCCGCCGCTGCCGTCGCCGCCGTGCCCGCCTCGGCCATGGCCGTCGTGCGGCTGAGCGCCATCACCCGGCCCTGCGCCGCGCCGATCACCGCGGGCGCCGGCTCGGCCGCGACCTGCAGGCTCGCCGGCTGGGCCGTCAGCCCCGCCTTGTCGGCCACGTCCGCGACCAGCCCCTGGTAGACGCCCACCGGACGGCTCAGCCGCAGGTTGGCCAGGCTGACCGCGCCGCTCGCCGTACGGTCGAAGATGAAGCGAACCCCGCGCAGCGTCGGCGGCGCGGCGACCGCGCCGAACTGCGTGGGCGCCGGCACGAAGTCGGCGAGCGGGATGCGCACCGTCTCCAGGATCGGGTGCAGGTTCTGCGTGCCGCCGCCCACCGGGCCCTGCAGCGTCGCGTAGTCCGACAGCCGCACGGACCGGCTGAGCGTCCCGTCGGGCAGGGCGAGCGCGATGGAGAAGTCGTTCACCGCGGCCACGTTGAGCAGGCTCGTGGCGCCGCACGGGTTGGTCGACGAGATCGGGTTGCACTGCAGCGCCACGCGGAACTCCAGCGTCTCGTAGGGCACCGGATTGACGACGCCCGGCGCCGTCCAGTTGGCCTGGAAATACGCGCCCGACGGGTCGACCGACGGCAGCTGCCACGCGATCGCCTGCGAGGTCAGGGTGACGTCGTGGTTCTGCACCGCGAGATGCGCCGTGCTGATGCGCGCCGCCTGGTTCGGCTGGCCGCTGCTCGACGTGCCGTCGGGGCTGGTGAAGTCGTCGATCACCGCGCTGGGCCCGGTCTTCGCCGCCTC
Organism: Janthinobacterium lividum; assembly: GCA_050920955.1. Taxonomy (GTDB): domain Bacteria; phylum Pseudomonadota; class Alphaproteobacteria; order Acetobacterales; family Acetobacteraceae; genus CAXSEF01. The sequence goes on from JBPBQS010000044.1 coordinate 8,651, forward strand.
GCTGAACGAGCGCTCGAACATGCTGAGCGCCGTCAGCTTCGGCGGCAGCGCGTAGCGCGGGTCGAGCAGGTTGGCGAGCTCCTGCTGCCGGTACGGCCCGACGTAGCCGCGCATCATCGCGAGGAACGCGAACAGCCCGGTCTGCTGCTCCGTGGCCGAGCCCGCCGACACCTGGTCGAACAGCGGCGTGTTGCCGGTGCCCGTGCAGCCCTTGGAGTCCGACGTCTGCCACTGCGTGTTGAAGAAGTTGTGGTTGGCGCCCCATACCGCATAGACCGTCTTGATCGCGCCCTTGGTCTCGGTGAGCGAGTCGATGGTGCGGTCATAGACCCGCACGCCCTGCAGCGTGTTCACGTCGCCGTCGCACACCGGAAGCAGCACGGTCCACGGGATGTTGTTGGCGACGAAGGTGCGCCCGGTCTGGCCGTCCACCGGCGCCAGCTCGAACAGCGCCTCGAACTTCACCGGATCGCCGATGCGCGCCGGCCACGGGCTGCCCGGGTCGAAGTACATCGTGTACGCCGCGAGCTGGCCCTCGCCGCCGCGCGAATGCCCCATCAGGCCGACGTGCTTGAAGTCGATCGTGCCCTTGAGGTTGAAGCCCAGCGAATCCGGTGCGCCGCCGGAACGGTTCCACGCCGCGAGCTGCTCGATGTGGCGCAGCACGAGCCGCCCGCGCCGCAGGTTCAGCCCGGAGTCGCCGGGCACGGCGGCGGCGGCCGTGACGCCGCGGTTGGCGTTGATCGAGACGACGATGTAGCCCCACGACGCCAGCTTGGTCGCCATGTACTCGTAGCCGAGATGGTTCGGCGTCACGATGAAGCCGTCCGGGCAGGTGCCCAGCGTGGTGTACTGCGTGCTGCTGTCCACGCGGCCGATCGTGCCGTCGACGTAATGGCCGCAGGTGCCGTGGTTGCCGTGCAGGATCACGACCAGCGGGTGCTTGCCGTTGCCGAGCGTGGCGGGACGGTAGATGCGCGCCCAGAGCTCGGTGACCACGGTCGCGTCGACCTCGGGGTCGACGCCGGCCGGCAGCTTGTACTCGCTCGACGTGGTGGCATACGGGCCTGTCGCAGTGGGGTCCGGCGCCCGGTTCAGCCTCGGCCCCTGGTCACTGCCCGCCGCCATCCCGACCTGGCCCGCGGAAAGGGCCTCCGCGCGGGCGGCCCCCGGCGCCAGGATCGCAAGACCGACCGCCGCCAGCAGAGCCAGGCGTCGCGGACCCTGCCCAACACGTTGAGAGTACAATTTGGGCATATGGTAACTTTCCAGTCAAAAACTAGGCACTCTGCCTAGTTATGTTACAGACTGACATACCAATGCATGCTGGGAAAGCAGGAAACCCGCTCTCTTCTTCGAACACGCCGTCATGGCCTTGCGCGGCTCGATGTTTTTGCACGTTCAGGTAGCAAAAGGAGCGAGCCCGCAATCTGCCATTCAGCGGTCGCCGGCCCCGCCCGGAGCGAACGGCACCCTTCGCCCCTGTCGGAAGTCCCGGCGCCTGCAACGCGCCTGCGTCCCGCCGCGACCGAACGCCCATGGCCTCACGGGTTGCAGATCGCCCCGGCCCCCGGCTCGCCCGCCCCGCCTGCGGTCGGCCCGTTCGAGCACAGGTCGTAGTCGTGCCCCGCGCGCGTCGAAGGCTGGCGGTAGCTGTAGGCGTGGTTCCACGGGTCGAGCGGCACCTTGCCCCCCTTGATGTAGGGCCCGCTCCAGCCGGTCGCGTCCGACGGCTTCTCCACGAGCGCCTGCAGACCCTGCTCCGTCGTCGGATAGGAGCCGACGTCGAGCTTGTAGATGTCGAGGTCGGCGCCGATCCCGCCGCTGATCTGCTGCTGGGCCACGTTGACCCGCGCGCCGCCGAGCCTCTGCAGCACGTTCGGCGCCACCAGGCCGATCAGCAGACCCAGGATCGCGATGACGACGAGAACCTCGAGCAGGGTGAAGCCTGCCTCGTCGGGACGGTGGTGCGTGCGCTGTTTCATGCCCGCCAGCCTAGAACCCGCGGCCGGGCCGGCCAAGCCGCGCCCCCGTGACATCGCCCGCCCCACGCCGTCCCGCCGCGCAGGACACGCCCGCCCCCGCATCCCGCTGCGGCGCCTTCGCCACGCCGCGCCGCCAACCGCCCCGCCCGCCCCGATCGCGCTTGCCGCCGACGCCGCCCCCGGCCGAAGGTGCCGCCAGCGCGCCGGCCCCGGCCGCGCACCCGGGCAGGGCAGGGCGCACCCCGTCGCCCGCCCGCCCCTGCAGCGAGGCGACACCGATGCCCGTGCCGTTCCTGGCCTGCATGGCGGCCACGGCCGCGTTCTACGCGCTGCCGCCGCGCGTGCTGCCGTCGATCCACGTCATCGAGGGCGGCGTGCCCGGCTCGGTGCACCGCAACGCCAACGGCACCGAGGACCTCGGCGTGATGCAGATCAACACGCTCTGGGTGGCGCCGATCGCGCGCGTGACCCGCATGGCACCGCCCGCCGTGCGCGCGCGCCTGATCTCGGACCCGTGCTTCAACATCGCGGCCTCCGGCGCCGTGATGCGCACCTACCTCCACGAGTCCCACGGCGACCTCATGGCCGCAGTCGGCTTCTACCACTCGCACACGCCCCTGCTTGCCCGCGACTACGGCGAGATGGTGACCAGCGCCGCCCGCTCCCTGTTCGACTCCCCCGCCGGGAGCACGGCGAGGATCGTCCGCACGCCCGGGGCCTGGCCGCGTTCATGAACTAAACGTGTATGCATCCGGCCTGTCTGGTGGGCCGTAACTGTTCCGTGGCCAGTGTGGCCGCCGCGACGGTGATGCCGCCCCAGCGGGCGAGCGTTCCTGCATGCGTATCGCTGGGGAGGCTACATCCAATGGATCTCAACGGGCTCACGATCGCCAAGCTCGGCCTGAAGCGTCGCGGCGTGCTGCGGACCGGCGGCTTCAGCGCCGCGGCCCTCGGTGCCCTCTCGCTCGCCGGCCTCACCTCGAAGAAGGCCGAGGCGCAGACCGCCGACATCGACCTCGCCGTCCTGAACTTCGCCCTCAACCTCGAGTATCTCGAGGCCGAGTTCTACCTGCGCGGCCTGAGCGGCACCGGCCTGAGCGCCGCCGACATCGGCACCAGCCCCGGCGCGGTCACGGGCGGCACCGCCGTCCCGTTCACCACCTCGGCGGCCGCCCAGTACGCGGCCGAGATCGCCGGCGACGAGCTGAACCACGTGCGCTTCCTGCGCGCGGCGATCACGGCGGCCGGCGGCACGCCCGTCGACCGCCCGCAGATCAACCTGTCCACGAGCTTCACCGCGGCGGCGCAGGCGGCCGGGCTGATCAACTCGTCGCAGACCTTCAACCCGTTCGCCGACGAGGCCAGCTTCCTGCTCGGCGCCTACATCTTCGAGGACGTCGGCGTGACGGCCTACGCGGGTGCGGCCGCCCTGATCACCAACAAGACCTACCTCACCGCGGCGGCCTCCATCCTCGCGGTCGAGGCGTACCACGCCGGCCAGATCCGCACCCGCCTCGCCGCCGCCGGCCAGTACGCGGCCACCGCGGGCATCTCCGCCCTGCGCGCCGCCGCCTCGCAGCCGACCGCCGTTCCGGACGACCAGGGCATCCTGGTCGGCGGCGCGCTCAACATCACGCCGACCGACGCCAACTCGCTCGTTTTCACGCGCACGACCACGCAGGTGCTCAACATCGTCTACCTCGGCGCCACCGCGTCCGCGAACAGCTTCTTCCCGGCCGGCCTGAACGGCGCCATCAAGTAGGCTCCGGCCACCGAGCCCACGCACGAGGAAGGGCCGGGTGGCAACACCCGGCCCTTCGCTTATCCGCTGTCTTCCTCGTCGTGGATTCTCAAGACGAGCCTTGAGCGGAGTCCAGAGGCAGAGCCTCTGGCCTTGCCTTCGCTACCCGCCCGCCCGATCGCAGACGGCAACCGCCGCCGGCAGCAGCCGCGCGAGGCGCTCCGCCCACTCCGCCTCGCCCGCCGCGTCGCCGATCAGGTCCTGGCGGATCTCGATCTCCACGTGCAGCAGCCCGCGCCGCTCGGCGTGCACCGGCACCGTGTAGTCGGTGAGGTCGCTGACCCGGTACGGCTCGTTCTCCGCGACCACCAGGCCGCCCTCCGCCGCGAGCAGGTCGCGCAGCGCCAGCGACAGCCGGGCGTCGCGGTTGTAGAGCACCGCCGCGTGCATCGGCCGCCGCTCGCCCAGATAGACCGGCGTGAAGCTGTGCAGCGCGACGAGCACGCTGCGCCGCCCCGCCTCCTCCCGCCGATCCAGCAGCCCCGCGATCGCGTCGTGGTACGGCGTGAACAGCGCCTCGACCCGGCGCCGCCGCTCGTCCTCGCCGAGCCCCTCGTTGCCGGGCACCGGCGTCGCCTCGCTGACCTCGGGCATCGAGCTGGGCACGCCGGGATCGCGGTTGCAGTCGATCACCAGCCGCGAGTAGCGCTGCGTCACCAGCGCCGCGTCGAGCACCTCCGACAGCCGCGCCGCCACGCCGGCGATGCCGATATCCCACGCGATGTGGCGCGTCAGCTCGCCCTCGGGCACGCCCAGCCGCCCGAGCGCCTCGGGAATGCGCCGCCCCGCGTGGTCCGCCGTGAGCACCAGCGCCGAGCCGCCGTCCGGGCGCACGACCTCGACCGGCGCCGGCTCGTGGGCTGCGAGCAGCGGCTCAGTAGGCATCGGCGTAACGCCCGCAGATCTCGGCGTCCTCGAGCCCGGCGAGCGCCGCCTGCTCCGAGGCCTTCAGCATCTGGTAGGCCGTCATCATCTCATCCCCCATCCACTCCCGCGCCTGCGCGTCCGCCGCCAGTGCCGCCATCGCCGCCGGCAGCGACCCCGGCAGCGGGCCCGCCGCCTCCGGCACCTCCAGCCCGCGCCGTATCCCGTCCAGCCCCGCCCAGATCAGCGTGCCCAGCGCGATGTATGGGCTCGCCGTGGCGTCGCCCACCCGGAACTCCACGTTGAACTGCAGCGCCGCCGGCTCCGAGCCGCCGGAGAACACCGGGCAGACCCGCACCGCCGCACCCCGGTCGTGCATCCCGAGATCCCCCGCGCTCGGCGCCCAGCGGCCGGGCGTGAGCCGGTAGTACGACGCCACCGAAGGCGCCGTCAGCGCGCACAGCGCCGGCATGTGGTGCAGCAGCCCCGCGACGAACCGCCGCCCCGTCTCCGAGAGCCCCGCCCCCGCCTCGTCGCACAGCGCGGGCCGCTCCTGCGCGTCGACCAGGCTGAGGTGGACGTGCGTGCCGTTGCCGATCCCGCCCGGCGTCGGCATCGGCGCGAGGCTGGCGGCAGCCCCCCGCGCCCCGCCCGGCGGCACCGTGCCGTGCCCGTGGCCCTGCGGATCGGCGCCGCCCTGCTCGCCCGGCCGCACGCAGCGCGCGGCCACGGCGCGGATCAGCTCGCGCGTGATCACCGCCTCGTCGGCCGCGCGCAGGGCCATGCGCGGGCGCACCGTGACCTCGAACTGCCGCGGGCCGTACTCGGCCATGAACCCCTCGGGCGTCACCCCCGCCTGGTTCAGCGCGGCCAGCAGCAGCCCGCCGAACCGCCCCGCCTCGCGCACGCTGCGCAGCCGGTACGACGCCGGCCGGTCCGGCACGCCGGCATAGGTGAACTCCTGCTCGAAGGCCGCCTGCACGCCCAGCCCGGTCTCCGCGCGCAGCGCCGCGATCGCGCGGTGCAGGAAGCCGCGCGGGCAGCACGCCCAGGCCGCGCCCCCGGTCGTCACCACGTCGCCGAGGCAGAACCGCTCGCCCTCCTCCTCGGAGAACGCGACGTCGACCAGCGTGCCGAGGTCCGGCACCAGCGCCAGGTCGCCCCGCGTGCCGTAGGGCGTCTCGAAGATCGGCCCGAACGCGGACATCATGATCGCCGACGGCACGATGCCCACCCCGCGCGAGGCACGCGACGCCAGGTCGGCCAGCAGCATCCCCTTGCCGCGCACGTGGCCCGACAGATCGCACATCCCGACAAACACCAGCTCGTCCGGCAGCAGCGCAGTCGCCATCCCAACCTCGTCGCAATACGGGGGCGCAGCGTCCCACGCGGGACGGCGCGGCGGAAGGGCAAAGCAAGGCCAGGGCTCTGCCCTGGACCCGCCAGGGGCAGCGCCCCTGGACCGGCCCACGAAAAGGAAAGCCCGGCAACGCCGCCGGCCCGAAGTCGAGGTTTCCAAAGGCGAGCCTTTGGCGGAGTCCAGAGGCAGAGCCTCTGGCCTTGCTTCCTTGCGCCGCGCCCCGCCGCTAGAACACCGCAATGTCCCTGCGTGCCCGGCTCACCGCGCTGATCGTGCTGCTCCTCGGCCTGGGCCTGGGCGCCGCGACCGCGCTGGCCGCCTGGCAGGCCGCGCAGCAGCTGCGCACGGAGCTGGGCGCGGCACTCCTGGTCGCCGCCCAGACGGTGCGCGGCGACACCCTGGCGCGCGACGACCCGGCCCGGCTGGCCCGCCTGGTCGCCGAGTTCAACGGCGACCGGCACGTGCAGGCGGCGCTGCTCGGCCCCGACGGCGCGACGCTCGGCGCCTCGACGCTCGCGAGCGGCGGCGACCCCGTGCCCGGCTGGTTCGCGTCGCTGGTGGGGCGCGGGCCGCCGGCGGTGCTGGTGCGCGAGGCCGCCGGCACGGTGCTGCTGCGCGCCGACCCTGCCAACGAGCTGCTGGAGGTCTGGGGCAGCCTGCGCGACGAGCTGCTGTGCCTCGCCGCCTTCTGCGTGCCCGCGGTGCTGCTGGTGCACCTGACCCTGCGCGGCGCCCTGCGCCCGCTCGCCGACATCGCCGACGGCCTCGCGCGCATCGAGGCGGGCGGGCGCGACGTACGCGTCCCCGCGCGCGGGCCGCCGGAACTGGCCGGGCTTGCGCGCGGCTTCAACCGCATGTCCGGCCGCCTGGACGACGTGGACGCGCGCAACCGCCGCCTCGCCGAGCAGATGGCGAACCTGCAGGAGGAGGAGCGCGCCGACCTGGCCCGCGACCTGCACGACGAGGTCGGCCCCGCGCTGTTCGCCGTGACCATGACCACCGCCACGATCCTGCGCCTCCTGGCCGAGACCGCCCCCGACGTGCAGTCCGCGATCGCCGGCGAGGTCCGGCTGATCCAGGACTCGATCGGCCACGTGCAGCGCCACGTGCGCGACATCCTGGGCCGCCTGCGCCCGCTGCGCGCCGCCGAGTTCGGCTTGGCCGCCGCGATCGCCGAGCTGGCCGCGTTCTGGCGCGCACGCGACCCCGCGCTCGTGGTCGAGGCATCCGTCGACCTGGACCCGCGCCCCGCCGAGGCGGCGGAGGAGGCGCTCTACCGCGTGGTCCAGGAAAGCCTGAGCAACGCCGTGCGCCACGCACGGCCCGGGCGGGTCGAGATCGTGCTGGCGCGCGAGGCCGGCGCCCTCACCGCCCGCGTCCGCAACGACGCCGGCACGCCCGCGGGCACCGCAGCGCACGGCACGTCGACAGGGCAGGGGCGGGGCCTCGCCGGGATGCGCGAGCGCGTGGCCGCGCTGTCCGGCACCATGGCGGCCGGTCCGGCGCCGGGCGGCGGCTGGCTGGTCACGGCGCGCATCCCCGACGCCGCCCCCGGATCCGCCGCCTCCGGGCTCCTGCCGGCGCTCGCGGGCCTGCCGCGATGAGCATCCTCCTGGTCGACGACCACGCCATCGTCCGCGCCGGCCTGCGCCGCCTGCTGGCCACGCTCGACGACACCGCGATCCGCGAGGCCGCGACCGGCGAGGAGGCGCTCGCCCTCGCGCGCCTGGAACGCCCGCGCCTGGTGGTGCTCGACCTCAACCTGCCAGGGATCAGCGGCCTGGAGCTGCTGCGCCGCCTGCTCGCCGAGCACGCCGGCCTGCGCGTGCTGGTGCTGAGCATGCACGCCGAGCCGCTCTACGCCGCCCGCGCGATGGAGGCGGGCGCGCGCGGCTTCCTGAGCAAGAATGCGTCCGCCGACGAGGTGCTGCTGGCCGTGCGCAAGGTGGGCGACGGGCAGCGCCACATCCAGCACGACATCGCCCAGGAAATGGCCCTGCTGTCGGTCGGCACCGGCGACCCGATGGGCCAGCTCACCGAACGCGAGCTGGAGATCCTGCGCCTGCTCGGCGAGGGAAGAAGCCTCGGCGGCATCGCGGAAGCTCTCGGCGTCGGCTACAAGACCATCGCCAACGCGAGCACGCAGCTGAAGACGAAACTTGGCGTCCAGCGCACCGCGGATCTGGTCCGCGTGGCGCTCGGCATGCGCTCGGGCTGAACAGGACGCCGCTTCCCCGGAAGGAAGCGGCGGTCGGCGAGACTACTTCTTGGAGCCGTCCTCGTTGAACTGCGCCAGGTAGGCGATGACGTTGTTCGACTTCTCGGGATTGTTGGGGAAGCCCGGGTAGATCATCTTCGTGCCGGGCACGAGCTTCTGCGGCCCCGCCAGGTACTTCTGCATGGTCGCCACGTCCCAGGTCAGGCCCGAGTTCTTGTTGGCTTCCGAGTAGCTGTAGCCGGGATAGGTCCCCGCCTTGCGCCCGATCACGCCGTTGAGCACGGGACCGACGGCGTTGTGCGCGGTGGCCCCGATCTGGTGGCACGCCTTGCAGACCGCGAAGGTCTTCTCGCCCGCCGCCGCGTCGCCGACGGAGGCCGAAGCGGGCGTGGCCGCGGCCGCCGGCGCCGGATCGTCCGCACGCGCGGGCGCCGCGGCGAAGGACAGCGTGGTGAGCACGGCCACGGCCGCTCCGGCAGTAATGAAGCGCTTCAAGAAAACCTCCCCTGGGCCTAGAAGGCCCTGATTCACTGCAGACCGGGCATCGCAGATGCAGGCCCCGGCCTGGCACCGCGAAGTGTCCCCGTCACCTGACCTGCGTGTCAACGCGCGACACCCGGAAACGCTCCCACGCCCGTTACTTTCCGTCCGCCTCGCTGTCCGGCCACGCACAGCGCCAGGTCTTCACCTGCACGTCGGGATGGTCCCCGATCCACTGCGCGAGATAGGGCTGCGCCTCGACCATGCACTGCGCGAGCGAGCCGTGCGACTCGAACAGCATGTGCTTCTCCTGGCACGACCCGCCGGCCAGCGCGCACACCATGACGATCAGATCCACCATGTTCATCGCCGGCCCTCCCTGACGAATCGTATGGCCCCGCCCCGCCGGATTCCAAGCCGCCTCTACCCCGGCAGCAGCATCTCGCCCTTGCCCAGCGCCGCCTGGTCGCCGAGCAGCCGCAGCCCGGCGCGCGCCGCCGCCTCCGCCGCCGCAGGACTGTGCGCGCGCAGCGACGCCGCCAGCAGGCGCTGGAACACTCCCGGCGTGCGCCCGCTCGGCAGGAACCCGTCCGGCGCCGGGATCGCGTGGCCGAGCACCACCGTCCCGCGCCGCAGCAGCGCGCCGGGCGAGGCCCCCACGCGCCCGCACACCACGAGCGTGCCCGCCACCATGCGGCTGCCCGCGTGCTCCCCCGCGTCGCCCTCGACCACCACCAGGCCGCGCCGCAGCCGGTCGCCCGCCTGCGCCCCGGCACTGCCGCGCACGAGCACCACGCCCCCGTCCATGCCCGCGCGCTCCCCCGGCATCGGCCCGGCCAGCAGCGCTCCCGCGTCGCCCGCGATCTCCACCACGCCGCCGCGCAGCCCAGACGCCGCGAGCCGCCCCGCCGAGCCGCGCAGCTCCAGCCGCCCGCCCGTCATCCCTCGCCCCGCGAGGTCGCCGGCGTCGCCCTCCAGCACCAGCGACCCGCCCTCCATCCCCGCGCCCACGCGATCCAGCAGCGCCGAGCCGCCCTCGATCACCACGGCGTCCGCCTCGCCCGCCGACATCGCGAACAGGTCGCCCACGCTCGGCGCCCCCCGCCCCGCCGCCAGCACCAGGCGCCCGACCGCCGCCTCGTCCAGCCCCGCGAGCCGCTGCGGCGTCAGCACCGACAGGTCCAGCCGCCCCTCCGGCACGCCGCGCAGCCGGAACCGCGTGACGCTCACGACAGCAGCTCCCGCAGCCGGTAGTGGTGCTTGCCGAGCTTGCCCCCGTAGTTGCCCGCCCCGATCCGCGTGCACCCGAGCTCCGGCCCGAGCGCGATCGCCGCCTGCAGCCCCGCGCGCATCGCATTCGCCACCGAGACCGGCGTCAGCCCGTCGATCACGATCTCCAGCACCGACCCCGTGTCCTCGTCGAGGTCGGAGTCCACGCTCCCGCGCAGCGTCGGGCAGTAGTGGTGGTTCGTCGACGCCATCAGCGTCTTGTACTTTGACCCCACCTTCGAACCGGACCGCACGATCCCCCCCGGGAACGGCGCGATCACGTCCGGCATCGCCTCGACCGCCGCCGCCGCCGCCTCCGCAGCCCGCAGCGTGCGCCCCGCGTCGCGCCCCATCAGGATCAGGTTGCCGCCGCCGACCGCGCCCTTGGTCAGCCCCGTGGTGCCCTCGCACACGAACTCGCCGTCCATCACCGGCACGCGCCAGAAGCGGCGGCCGTCCAGCCGCTTGCTGATCTGCCAGCCGTCGCCGAAGTAGCGCAGCGTGTCGCCCATCTTCAGCGGCTCGCCCTCCAGACCGGCGTAGCAGGCGGCGCCCGCGCACGTCAGCACGCACTGCCCGACCCGGTTGATGAGCTGCTTCTGCAGCTCCCCCGACGAGCCCGCGAACATCAGCACCCGCGCCCCCGGCCGCCCGTCCGGCGTCTCGTCCGGCCCGAGCATCCGGTCGATCCCGGCCTCCACGCCGCACGCGATGATCGAGGTCGCGAAGCCGGTGGCACTCGACGCCGCCTGGCGCGCCCAGCGCTCGGTGTCGGCCGTGATCACCAGCGCGGTGGCGCGCATGTCGAACGCCTCGGCGAAGGTGTCGTCGATCTGCACGTCGGTCATCGCATGGCCCCCGAAGCAAGCAAGGCCAGAGGCTCCGCCTCTGGACTCCGCCAAAGGCTCGCCTTTGGAAACCTGTTCTTAAGTAAAGGGATCAAAGGGTCCTCGGACCCTTTGCGGGTCCGGGCAGAGCCCGGCCTTGCTCCTTGCCTCATGCCGAGCACGCCACCGTCTCGAACGGCATGATCCCCTCCGGCACGTCGAACACGTCGTGCCTGACCCCGTAGACCTCGTCGTAGAACGCCGCGAGCCTGCCCTCGATCGCCCCGTCGAACCCTGGCCGCACCGCGAGCGCCCCGCTGAACCCCCCGGTGACGACGCCGTCGCGGCACACGAGCCGCCCGTCCTTGAACACCAGCGCCGCGTCGCGGAACATCGCCGCCCGGTCCGCCCCGTCGCGATACACCGCGACGTCCGCCCGCGCCCCCGCCGCGAGATGCCCGCGATCCGGCGTCCCGAGCAGCCGCGCCGGCCCCACGCGCGTCATGGTGGCGATCTCGGACAGCGTGTACTCGCGCGACAGCGAACGCAGCGTGGTCAGCTCCAGCGCCTCCTGCGACACGGTCTGCATCCACTCCTCCCGCTTGTCGCGCGACATCAGCAGCGCGATCAGGTCGGGATACGCCGTGAACGGCGCGCCGTTGGGATGGTCCGTGGTGAACATCAGCCGCGCCGGGTCCTCGCTCAGCAGGAACAGCTCCAGCCCCGCCGCCCACTGGATGGTGTTGGCGAAGCTGGTGCGCCGGAAGCGATACGGCACGATGCCGCCGCCATTGCCGTCGCCGTCGTGGATCACCGACTTGGCGGGCGAGGCCTGGTTGCGCGCCCCGAACTGGCGCAGCACGTCGGACGACACGGTGACGGTCTGCCCGAACATCACCTGCCCGACGTCGGCGGTGACATGCGCCGGCGCCCGGTTCAGCGCCTCCGCGAGCCGTGCCGCCGCCGAGGAGAACCCGTTCTTCCCCTCGGTGCCGTAGGCGTAGAACTGCACGTGCGCGAGGTGCAGCGGCAGCTCGCTCCCCGCCTCGATCGTCGCCAGCACCGTGTCCACCGCGCCGGGCATGCCGAGGTTGGAGCAGTGCAGATGCACCGGATGCGGCACGCCGAGCCGGTGCTGCGCGCGCTGCATTGCCTGCATGATGCGACGCGAGCTGACGCCCGTGCCGGGAACCTCGTCGTCGAGCCCGAAGGCGCGCACGTTCGACTTGAACGCCGCCGCCGCCCCCGGATTGATCACCTTCAGCCCGAGCGCCCGCGACCCCGCGAGCACGCGCCCGACGTAGTCCGCGATCGCGTCGTCGCCGTCGTTGATCACCCGGAACAGGAAGTCCTCGTTGCCGAGCACGGCGAGGATCGCGCGGTCGATCACCGGGATCTGCGCCAGCTCCAGGTGCGCCTGCACCGCGACGTGCGGCGAGATCGCCGGCTCCACCACGAGCGTGTAGCCCATCGCCGCATAGCGCCGCCCGATCGCCTCGCCGACCGGCACCGAGTCCGCGATCTCCGGCCGCAGCTCCGGCAACAGCAGCCGCGACGTGTTCACGTTGGTGCCGGCGATGTGGCTGTGGATGTCGAGCCCGCCCGCCATCACCACGCACCCCGACGCGTCGTGCGTCTCGCCCGCGGTGCGCCCCGGCCCGGGTGGGGCGACCAGGCGCCCGTCCTCGAACCACAGGTCCGCGGTGTCGTCGTGTCCCTGGGTGGGGTCGATGACCCGCCCGCCGCGCAGGCACGTCAGCATGAGCGATCCTCGACGAGCGCTGCGATGCGCGCGATGACGTCCGACGCGCGCAGGGCGTCGGACGGAGCGGAAGCGGCGTGCTGCACGAGCCCGCCGAGCGAGCCGTCGTGCACCACGCCGTCGTGGTCGACGCCCGGCCGCCCGACGCTGAACGCGACCTCGGGCGGTGCTGCGAACACGGTGCCCGCGGGGCAGATCGCCACCAGCGGCACGCGCTGCGCCCACTCCGGCGCCGCCGTGTCGCCGGTGCACAGCCACACCGCGGCATCCGCCTCGCCGGCCTCCACGAACCGCGCCGTGTCGAACCGCCAGGGGTCGTGCGACGCGACGCCCCCCTCGAACCCCACCGGCAGCGGGAAGCCGGTCAGCCACCCGCACGCCTGCGCCGCCCCGAAGCCGTTGCCCGCCGCCGGAACCGGCAGCCCCGCGAACCGCGTCCTCGCGTTCAGCTCGTCGACCAGCCCGCACGCCATCTCGATCTCCAGCCCGTCGACGCGCGACGCCGACCACACGACCACGCCGTACGACGCCGCCGCCATCAGCGCCGCACAACGCCGCGCCTCCTCCGCGCCGGGCGGCAGGCTGCGCCCCCCCACGGCCGCCCGAACCTGCCCGAGCAGCCCCGCGAGCCCCGCCGGGTCCGAGCCGAACACCTCGCCCCCCGGCCCCGCCTCGCCCGGACACAGCCGCACCACGGTCCGCGCACGATCGGGGAACAGCGTCGGCGCCCCCCCGAGCGCGAGCCGCTCCGCCATCCCGGGCCAGTCCTCCTCCAGCCCCGGCCCGACCAGCACCACGAGATCCGCCCGCGCCCGCGCCTGCAGCGGCGTGGTGGTGATCCACCCCACGCTGCGCATCACGTCCAGGTCGCGCAGCGTGGCGCGCGAGGCGTGGTGGTCCGCCACCCCGTCGATCCGCCGCGCCAGCCCGATGGCCGCCTCGATCGCCGCGATGTCCGCCTCGAGCCCGGCGATCGCCGCGCGCCGGCTGCCCCCGAGCAGCGCCGCCGCCGCCGCCACGGCCTCGTCGAGCGGAACCGGCCGCCCCTGGACGCTGGCGCCGCTCATGCCGCCCTCACGAATCGTACTTGACGTAGGAGAACCGCGCATCGCCGACGGGCGTGCCCTCCAGGCCGCGGCCTTCCCTGCCGGGCTGCCACTGCACAACGTCCTCGATCTTCGCCGCCAGGGCGAAATCCTTGTCGGTGATGCCCTTGGCCGAGTGCGTGGCAAGACGCACCTCGACCCACGCGTAGGACAGCGTCATGTCGGGATGGTGCCAGGCGGCCTCCGCCAGATGGCCCACGGTGTTGACCACCATCAGCGTGCCCTTCCAGCCCGTCGTGCGGAACGTGCGCTTGATCCAGCGCCCGTCGAGCACCCAGTGCGGCAGGTCGCGGGCAAGGCGCTCGCGGATCTCGTCCTCGGTGTAGGTCGTGTCGGCCATCTTCCCCCCGGGAGCCGGCCCGGCGCGACGCGCATGGCCGCAGGCCGGCGCCTGCGGTTGCGTCCGCCGCTTGGCATGGTGCAGCATTCGCCATGGACACGGCAACCCGTCACATCCCGCGCCGCCGGGCGCCCCGCACCGCGGCGACCGCCGGGACGCCGACGTGATCGGGCTCCACGCCGCCGCGCAGGCCGGCCTCGCGCCGCCCTCCGCCGCGGTGTCGCTGTCGTGCACGGCGCGGCTCCACCTCGGCTTCCTCGACCTCAACGGCGGCCTGGGCCGGCGCTTCGGCAGCATCGGCCTCTCGCTCGACCGCCCCCACACCGCGCTGCGCCTGTCGCGCGCGCCGCGGCGCAGCGTCACCGGCCCGGAGGCCGCGCGCGCCGGCGCCCACCTCGACGCCATGCAGCGCTTCCTCGGCCTGGACGCGCCCCTCGCCCTGGAGATGCGCTCGGCGATCCCCGCGCACTCCGGCCTCGGCTCCGGCACGCAGCTCGCGTTGCTGGTGGCGAGCGCGGTGCGCCGCCTGCACGGCCTTCCCGACGACCTGCGCGGCGACGCCGCCCGCCTCGGCCGCGGCGCGCGCTCCGGCATCGGCATCGGCCTGTTCCGCTCCGGCGGCCTGGTGGTGGACGGCGGCGGCGCGCTCGCCGCTGAAGGCAGGCCGGGGCAGGGGACGCCGCCGCTCCTGTCCCGCCTCGCCGTGCCGGACTCCTGGCGCGTGCTCCTGGTGCTCGACCGCGCGGCGCACGGCCTGTCCGGCGCCGGCGAGCGCGCCGCCTTCGCCTCGCTCCCCCCGATGGCCGACGCGGTCTCCGGCGAGATCTGCCGCCGCGTGCTGATGCAGGCGCTCCCCGCGGCCGCCGAATCCGACCTCCCCGCGTTCGGCGCGGCGATCACCCGCATCCAGGCGCTGCTCGGCGACCACTTCGCCCCCGCGCAGGGCGGCCGCTTCACCAGCCCCGCCGTCGCGGGCGTGATGGCGGCGCTGGCGTCGGCCGGCGCGGTCGGCATCGGGCAGAGCTCCTGGGGCCCGAGCGGCTTCGCCTTCGCCGACGGCGACGCGGCGGCGGCGCGGCTGCAAGAAGCCGTGTCCCTGCCCGAAGGGGTGGACTTAATGGTCTGCCGCGGGCTCAATCGCGGCGTGGCGGACCCGGCGAGCGGGCCCGCCTGAGATCGCCGCCAACCCGCGGCCGCTGCGGCGCGAACGTCGCCGGCCGGCCCGGGACGCGGCCAGAAGGAGACTCCCGACCATGGCTGACAAGCAGATCCTGCACATGCTCAGCCCGCTCAAGCAGGTCAGCCCGTTCGACGTGAACATGGCCGTCGACGCCGGCTACGACGCGGTGATCCCGTACGCCAACATCTCCGCCGACGACGTGCTCGGCCTGGTGCAGGACGCGATCTTCTCGCGCCCGCCCAAGCTTGCCGTGCGCACCGGCATCTTCATCGGCGGCCGCGACGCCATCGCCTCGCTCGACATGCTGGAGGCCGCGAAGAAGGCGATGGTCCCGCCGTTCATCGTCTCGGTGTTCGCCGACCCCGCCGGCTCCTTCACCACCGCCGCCGCCCTCGTCGCCCACGTCGAGCGCCAGCTGAAGAAGATGGGCAAGGGCCTCGAGGGCCAGCGCATCGTCGTCTACGGCGCGACCGGCGTGGTCGGCTTCGCCTCCGGCGTCATCGCGGCGCTCGAGGGCGCGAAGGTCGTGCTCGCCGGCCACGACGGCACCAAGCGCGTCACCGCCGCCTGCGAGGAGATCGAGAAGCGCTTCGGCGTCACCCTGCAGCCTGGCGACGGCAGCACCGAGGACAGCAAGGCCGCCCTCCTCCGCGAGGCCGACGCCGCATTCTGCTGCGCCCGCGCCGGCGTGCAGGTGCTCTCGAAGCAGCAGATCCTCGACGCCCCCGACCTGCTCGTCGCGGCCGACGTGAACGCCGTGCCGCCGATGGGCGTGGAAGGCCTGGACGTGCAGGCCGACGGCGTGGCGATCGGCGGCCACGCGGTCGGCATCGGCGCGCTGGCCATCGGCCACACCAAGTACCGCACCGAGTTCGGCCTGTTCCGCCGCATGATCGAGACCGACAAGCCCGTCGCGTTCGATTTCCGCGACGCGTTCAAGCTGGCGCGGGACTTCGTTGCCGCCTGAGGCTGCGGCACCGCGGCCTGCCGTGACGGACGGCGCGGCGCCAACGGCCGCCGCGCCGCTGCTGCTCGTCGCGGGCCAGTCCGCCCGCGCCCTGGCCGCCGCCGCCCGCCAGGCCGGCTTCGCGCCGCTGTCCGTGGACCTGTTCGGCGACGACGACACGCTCGCCCTGTCCGCCGCCAGCGCCCGTGTCGCCACCCTCGCACCGGCCGCGGTCGCCACGGCGTTCGACCGCCTGCTCGCCCAGCGCCCCGGCACGCTGGCAGGCCTGGTGCTGGGCAGCGGCTTCGAGCACCGCCCCCGCGCGGTCTCCGCCCTGTCCGCGCGCTTCGGCCTGCTCGGCAACCCTGCCGAGGTGGTCGCGCGCGCCAACGACCCGTTCGCCCTCGCCGCCCTGTGCCGCGACGCCGGCGTGCCGCACCCCGAGGTCCGCCGCCCCGCCGACATGGCTCCCGCACCCGCCGGCGACTGGCTCCTGAAGCGGCGCGGCGGCTCCGGCGGCACGCACGTCCGCCCCTGGCCCCCCGGCGCCACGCCCCGCGGCTGCTACGCACAGCGGCGCGTCGACGGCGAGCCGGTGTCCGCATGCTTCGTGGCCGACGGCCGGCGAACCGCCGTGCTCGGCTTCACCGCGCAGTGGAGCGACCCCTCCGAGGGCGCCAGCTTCCGCTACGGCGGCGCCGTGCGCCCCGCCGCCGCGCGCCTCGAGCCCGAAATGACCCGGGCCGTCGCCCACCTCGCACAGGCGCTCGGCCTCGTCGGCCTGAACAGCGCCGACTTCCTCGTGGCCGACGACGGCTTCCACCTGGTCGAGATCAACCCGCGCCCCGGCGCCACCCTCGACCTGTTCGCCGACGCCCTGCCGATGCGCCTGCACGTCGAGGGCTGCCGCGACGCCGCCCTCCCCACGGCCCCGCTCGCGCTCCCGGGCGCCTCGGCCGCCGCCCTCGCCTACGCCGCGCGCGACGGCCACCTGCCGCGTGGCTTCTCCTGGCCACCCTGGTCGGCGGACCGCCAGCGCCCCGGCCGCGTGCGCGCCGGCGCCCCGTTCTGCACCGCGCTCGCCACCGCCGCCCGCCCGGCCGACGCGCGCCGTCTCGTCCTCAGCCGCGCCGCGTCCCTCCTGGACCGCGCCGGCCTCCTCTCGCCCCGGCCGCACGGCCCGGGCCTTCCCCATCTCCTCAAGGCGAACGCGGCATGAGCATCAGCATCAACAACCGGGCCTGGGCGATCGCCCAGTCCATGATCGACGACGCCGAGTCCCTGCGCCTCGGCGTGACAAAGGGCCCCGCCGGCGAGACCCTGATCGACGCCGGCGCGAAGTGCGCGGGCGGCATTGCCGCCGGCATCGCGCTGTCCCGCATCTGCATGGGCGGCCTCGCCGAGATCCGCGTCGGCTCCGACCCGACCACGCCGTCCTGGCCGTGGAGCGTCTCGGTGCAGTCCTCCCAGCCTGTCACCGCGTGCCTGGCCAGCCAGTACGCCGGCTGGAGCCTGTCCGCCGAGGCGCCCGACAAGTTCTTCGCCCTCGGCTCCGGCCCCGCCCGCTCGCTGGCCCGCAAGGAGGAGCTGTTCTCCGAGCTCGCCTACACCGACGACGCCACCCGCGCCGTGCTGGTGATGGAGAGCGGCAAGGCCCCGCCCGCCTCCGTGCTCGAGAAGATCGCGCGCGACTGCAAGGTGTCGCCCGAGAACCTCGTCGTGCTGTTCGCCCCCACGCAGAGCCTCGCCGGCAGCGTCCAGGTCGTCGCCCGCGTGCTCGAGGTGGCACTCCACAAGGCGCACGCCGTCCACTTCCCGCTCGAGCGCATCGTCGACGGCATGGGCTCCGCGCCGCTGCCCCCGCCGCACCCCGACTTCGTCACCGCGATGGGCCGCACCAACGACGCGATCATCTTCGGCGGCCGCGTGCAGGTCTTCGTCACCGGCCCCGCCTCCGACGCCCGCGACCTCGCCGAGAAGCTGCCGGCCAACGTCAGCAAGGACTACGGCAAGCCGTTCGCCGACGTGTTCCGCGGCGTGAAGGGCGACTTCTACAAGATCGACTCCATGCTGTTCAGCCCGGCCGAGGCGATCGTCACCGCGGTCGAGACCGGCGAGAGCTTCCGCGCGGGCGGCCTTGACCTCGGCCTGCTGCAGGCCTCGTTCGGCGCGTGAGCAAGCCAAGGCCAGGGCGCTGCCCTGGACCCGCCAGGGGCGGCGCCCCTGGACCGGCACAACTGATCCTTGATGTGCGCCGGGGTCCGGGGGGCGGCTCGCCCCCCGGCCTTCGCTTCCTGCCTTGACCCGCATCGGCATCGCCCTCGACGACGTCGACTGGCACTTCGCCGAGCTGTCCGCCGCCTTCGCCTCCCTGGGCGCCGAGGCCGTCGGCTTCCGCCTCTCCGACTGCGCCTTCACCCCGGCCGGCGTGACGATCCCCGGCTTCGGCGCCGCCCTGCCCGACGCGGTCTACGCGCGCGCCATCGCGCCGGGCGGGTTCGAGGAGGTGACGCGCCGCCTCGGCATCCTGCACGCCCTGGAGCGCCTGGGCGTGCCGGTGTGGAACAGCGCGCGCGCCGTGGAGCGCTGCGTGGACAAGTCCGCGACCGGCTTCCTCCTGGGCCTCGCCGGGGTGCCGACGCCCGACGCCTGGGTGGTCGAGGGCGAGGACGCCGCGCGCCAGGTGGTCCGCGACCACGGCGGGGCGCGCGGCACGCTCGTCGCCAAGCCGCTGTTCGGCGCGCAGGGCAGGGGCCTCTGCCTCGTGGACCGCGACGCCGACCTGCCGCCCGCGGCCGAGATGGGCGGCGTCTACTACCTGCAGCGCCGCGTGCGCGTGCCGGGCGAGGGCTTCCACGACCACAGGCTCCTGATGGTGGACGGCGCGCTGGCCGGCGCGATGACGCGCCGCTCCGAGGACTGGGTGACCAACATGCGGCGCGGCGCACGCGCGGAACCGCTCGCCCCCGACGCGGAGATGGTCGCGGTCGCGGCGCGCGCGGCGGCGGCGGTGGGCGCGGACTGCGCGGGCGTCGACCTGCTGCGCGACCGCGACGGGCGGCTGTGGGTGCTGGAGGTGAACTCGATGCCGGGCTGGCGCGGCCTGCAGGGCGTCGTGGACCACGCCATCGCCGGGCGCGTCGCGGCCGGGCTGCTGCGCCGCGTGCGCGCCGGCGCCGTGACCCGCCCCGCGACGCAGGCGGCGCGCGCGTGACGCCGGACGCGATCCGCCTGGCGTTCGTGGCCGCGTGCGAGGACGAGCTGGCCGCGCTCAAGCCCGGCAACGTGCACGTCCACGCCGAGGGCCACCGCATGACCGTCGCCGAGTTCCGCACCAGCGCCGCAGTCTCGGCAGCCCCCCTGTGCGGGGCCGGCAGCACCCTCGGCGCGCGCATCCTCGGCGCCGTCGAGGCGACGCAGGCGGCCGTCGGGCAGAACACCAACCTCGGCATCCTCCTCCTGTGCGCCCCGCTGGCCATGGCCGCCGAACAGGCCGCCGACGGCGCCTCCCTCGCCGACGCGCTGCACCGCGTGCTGGCCGAAGCGGGCCCCGACGACGCCGCGTCGGTGTTCCGCGCGATCGCGCTTGCGGCACCCGGCGGCCTGGGCGAGGTCGACGAGCACGACGTCCGCGCCCCGCCGCGCGTCGGCCTGGACGTCGCCATGCGCGCCGCCGCCGACCGCGACAGCGTCGCGCGCCAGTGGAGCGAAGGCTTCGCCGACATCCTCGCCCCCGCCCCGGACCGCCCCGCCACCGGCCTGGCCGCGCACGACGAGGCCGCCGCGCGCGGCCTCGACGCGACCTCCGCGACCCAGCTCGTGTTCCTCCGCTTCCTCGCCGCCTTCCCCGACAGCCACGTCGCGCGCCGCCACGGCACGCCCCTCGCCGAGGCCGTCCGCGACGAGGCCGGCGGCGCCCTGGCGCGCTTCGAGGCGGGCCCCGACGCGTCCCAGGAATGGCTGCGCGAATGGGACGCGAGCCTGAAGCGGCGCGGCATCAACCCGGGCACGACGGCGGACCTCACCGTCGCGACACTGTTCGCCTCGCGGATCGGCCATGGGTTGCGGCGCGCGGGCGATGATGGTTCTGTGCGCCGCATGCCGGGCCCGGCGGGTCGGGCGTGTCAGCAATGGAGAGCGCCAATGGCGAAGATTACTCAGGTTATGGTCGGCGAGTCGCTCGTCGGCGAGGGCAACGAGGTCGCCCACGTCGATCTGCTCATCGGGCCGCGCGGCTCGGCCGCCGAGCAGGCGTTCTGCAACGCGCTCTGCAACAACAAGGACGGCTTCACGACCCTGCTCGCGGTCGTTGCGCCGAACCTGCTGTGCAAGCCCAACACCATCCTCTTCAACAAGGTCACCATCAAGGGCGCCAAGCAGGCCGTCCAGATGTTCGGCCCCGCGCAGCACGCCGTGGCGCAGGCCGTGGCGGACAGCGTCGCCGAGGGCATCATCCCCGCCGACGAGGCCGATGACCTGTTCATCTGCGTGGGCGTGTTCATCCACTGGGACGCGTCCGACGACCAGAAGATCCAGGACTACAACTACCAGGCCGTCAAGGAGAGCATCCAGCGCGCCATCGCCGGCGAGCCGAAGGCCTCCCAGGTCGCCGAGAAGGCGAAGACCATGAAGCACCCCTTCGCCGCCGCCAACTGAGACCGACGACACGCCTGACCGGAGCCGGGCCCTGCGCCCGGCTCCGTGCCTTCCACGGCGCTACCCACGCGCCACGCCGCGTGCCGCCGCGACATCCTCGCGCGTGATCGCCCCGCCGTGCAGCGCCGTCGCCACGAGCGCCCCCGCCGCGCCCGCGTCGCGCAGCGCCCCCAGGTCCGCGGCACCCCGCACCCCGCCCGCCGCGTACACCTGGCGCCCCTCCGCCCGCGCCACGACCGCCGCGACACGCGCCAGGTCCGGCCCCTGCGCCGCCCCCACCCGCGCCAGCGTCATCACCACCACCCGGTCCGGCCACGCCGCGACGTCCTCCAGCAGCCCCTGCGGACCCGCGAACACGTCCCCCCGGAAATCGAGCGACAGCACCACGCGCGGCTCCCGGCACAGCCCGCGCACCATCGCCACCCCGTCCACCGACTCGCTGCCCAGCACCAGCGCCCCCGGGTTCCCGTCGAGCCACGACCGCGCGCCCCCTGCATCCCCGACCCCGGAGTCCACCCAGAACTCCACCCCCGGCCGCGCCGCCGCCAGGGCGCGCAGCGCCGCCGCGTGGCCGCCTCGCCCCTCGATCGCATCCAGGTCCGCGACGTAGAACCGCGCGAACGCCGCCAGGCGCAGCAGCCCGTCCACCACGTCGCCCGGCGCGCTGCCCTGGCACAGCGGGGTGCGGATCGGGCGATACTCGTCGCGCCGCCCCATGCGGGCGTGCACCGCCTCGCCGGATTTCAGGTCGAGCACAGGGATGATGTCCATGCCCGCAATCTCCGCCCCCCCGGCCCCCATGGAAAGGGACGGCGCCCCCCCCGCCACGCGCGTGATCGGCTGGGACGTCGGCGGCGCCCACCTGAAGGCGGCCCTGTGGGAGGCCGGCACCCTGCGCCAGGTCGTGCAACTCCCCTGTCCGCTCTGGCAGGGCGTCGACCGCCTGCGCGAGGCGCTCGCAGAGGCCTCTGCCCGCCTCGGACCCGCGGACCGCCACGCCGCCACGATGACCGGCGAGCTCGCCGACGTCTTCGCCTCCCGCGCCGAGGGTGTCGCCACGATCGCCGCCGTGCTCTCCGCAACGCTCGGCCCCGCCGTGCGCCTCTACGCCGGCGCGCGAGGCTTCGTCGCCCCCGCCGAGGCCGCCGCCCTCGCCGACGCCGTGGCCTCCGCCAACTGGCACGCCACCGCCGCCCTGGCCGCGCGCTTCGTGCCCGACGGCCTGATGGTCGACATGGGCTCGACCACCACCGACATCGTCCCGCTCTCCTCGGGCGCGGTCGCCGCGCGCGGCCACACCGACGCCGCCCGCCTGGCCTGCGGCGAGCTGGTCTACACCGGCCTCGTCCGCACCCCCCTGGTGGCCCTCGCCCGCCACGCGCCCTTCGCCGGCGCCTGGACGACCCTCGCCGCCGAGCACTTCGCCACCGCCGCCGACGTCCACCGCCTCACCGGCGACCTCCCCGACGGCGCCGACCTGCTGCCCACCGCCGACGGCCGCGACCGCAGCGCCGCGTCCTCCCGCGCCCGCCTCGCGCGCATGGTCGGGCGCGACGCCGCCGAGGCCACCGAGTCCGCCTGGCGCGACCTCGCCGCCTGGTTCGCCGAGCAGCAGCTCCGCCAGCTCGAGGACGCCGCGCGCCTGGTGCTCTCCGCCACCCCCATGGCCCGCCACGTGGTCGCCGCCGGCGCCGGGCACGCGGTCGTGGCGCGGCTCGCGGCCCGGCTCGGCTGCCGCTGCACCCTGTTCTCCCGCCTGGTCCCGGGCGGGGACGCGGCCGGCGCCTGCGCCCCCGCCGTGGCGATGGCGCTGCTGGGCGCGCAGGAAGCAAGCATGGGCCCTGCCCAAACCCGCAAAGGGCCCGCGGCCCTTTGATCCCACTACCTAAGTAAAGCCATCCAAGGGGCTTCCCTTGGCGGAGTCCAGAGGCAGAGCCTCTGGCCTTGCTTGCCTCGGAACCCGGGCCTCAGTCGCGCGACTCGGCGTGTTCGCGTCCCTGGATCAGCAGCATCGCCCGCCTGAGCCGCATGATGCCCCCGCGCACCTCGCCGCGCGCGCACAGGTGCCGCCCCTCGTCGAGCAGCCTGTGCATCTCCGCCGTGAGGTCCGGCCTGGTCTCCACCTGCGCGATCATGCGCGCGCAGTACTCCGGGGTGTCGGTCGTGACCGCGACCGGCGCCGGCTGGGCATGGAGCCCGTCGGCCAGCAGCGCGAGGCAGGGCAGGAGCACGAGGACACGCATGACGCGAACATGGCCGCTCACGGATGAGGCGCCGGTGGGGCCGGGATGAAGCCGCGTCCACCCGCCGCAACCCCGGCGCGTGCCGGGACGGCATGGCCCGGCCCGGGCAGGGCGTCCGCCTGGTCCGGCGCGGGGAGGACGAGCGTCGCGCGCAGCCCTGGCGCCGCGTCGCCGAGACTGAGCGCGCCGCCGTGCAGCTGCGCCACCGCCTGCACCAGCGCGAGCCCGAGACCCGAGCCCGGCGTGTGGCGCGCCGCCTCGCCCCGGAAGAACCGCTCCGGCGCCTTCGCCAGGTCGCCCGCCGGGATGCCCGCCCCCTGGTCCGCCACCGTGACGCGCAGCACGCGCTCCGCCGCCTTCGCCGCCCCGTCCTCGCCGCCGGCCGCCGCGTCCGCCCCGAAGCCCGCGCCCAGCAGCACCGTGCCGGCGTCGGGGGAGAACTTCACCGCGTTGTCGAGCAGGTTCGCCACCGCCTGCTGCAGCAGGTCCCGGTCGCCCTGCACCCACAGCGCCGCCGGCAGCGCGAGCGCCAGCTCCAGCCCCCGCTCCTCCGCCAGCGCCCCGTACAGCTCGGCGAGGTCGCGCAGCACCGGCACGCAGTCGAACCGCGCGAACGCCGCCCTGCGCGACCCCGCCTCGATCTCCGCGATGCGCAGCAGCGCCTGGAACACCGCCGTCACCCCGTCCAGGTCCGCCACCGCGCGCTCCACCGCCGCGCGCAGCTCCCCGTCCGTATCGGCGTGCAGCGCCGCGTCCTCCAGCCGCGCCCGCGCCCGCGTGATCGGCGTGCGCAGGTCGTGCGCGATCGCGTTGGACACCTGGCGCACCCCGTCCATCAGCCGCGCGATCCGGTCCAGCATGTCGTTGATCGTCTCCGCGAGCCGGTCGAACTCGTCGCCCCGCCCCGACAGCCGCACCCGCTGCGCGAGGTCGCCCGCCGCGATCGCCTCCGACGTGAGCGACACGTTGGCCAGCATCCCCCGGAACAGCCGCCGCACCACCAGCGCCCCGACCACGCTCAGCCCCGCCACCAGTCCCAGCGCCCACAGCAGCGCTGCGGCCAGCAGCTTGCGCAGCTGCGCGCGCGTGCGCACGTCGCGCCCGACCAGCAGCCGGAAGTGCCCCGGCAGCTCGATCCGCTCCACCTCCGCCAGCGCCCGCGTCCCCGCCCGCTGCACCGGCAGCTCGTACCACGCCCCCGCCACCGACACCGCCGCCGGCCAGTGCTCCAGGTTCCCCGCCAGGTGGTTCCCCTCGCCGTCGACCAGCAGGTAGAGCGTCTCGTCGTCCACGTCCTCGGACATGCGGTCCTGGATGCTCCCGATCAGCGCCGGCAGCCCGCCCTCGCCGATGCGGTCCAGCAGCCCCTGCGCGTCGGCGTGGATCGTCGCCTCGACCTGGCGCTCCAGCAGCCCCGCCGTCGCCCACCAGATGAACAGCACCAGCGCCAGCGCGCTCATCCCGAACAGCGCCGCATAGACCGTCGCAAGCCGGATGCCCGCGGAGCGAAGCCTGCGCCGCTTCATGGAGAGAGAAAGAAAGAAAGCATGGGCTCTGCCCAAACCCGCAAAGGGTCCGAGGACCCTTTGATCCCACTACTTAAGTAAAGCCATCCAAGGGGCTTCCCTTGGCGGAGTCCAGAGGCAGCGCCTCTGGCCTTGCTTCCTTCCTGCCTCACTCCGCCCGCAGCATGTAGCCGGCGTTGCGCACGGTGTGGATCAGCGGCGCCCCGAACGGCCGGTCGACCTTCTGCCGCAGCCGCGAGACGTGGACGTCGATCACGTTGGTCTGCGGGTCGAAGTGGTAGTCCCACACGCCCTCCAGCAGCATCGTACGCGTCACGACCTGCCCCGCGTGGCGCATCAGGTACTCCAGCAGCCGGAACTCGCGCGGCTGCAGGTCGATCTTCTGCCCCGCGCGCTTCACCTGCCGCGACAACAGGTCCATCTCCAGGTCGGCGACCAGCAGGCGCGTCTGCGGCCCGTCGTTCTTGCCGCGCCGCGTCATCGCCTCGACGCGCGCGAGCAGCTCGGAGAACGCGAACGGCTTGGTGAGGTAGTCGTCGCCCCCGGCCTTGAGCCCGGCGACGCGCTCGTCGACCTGCGCCAGCGCCGAGAGCAGCAGCACCGGCGTGACGTTGCCCTGACCGCGCAGCGTCTCGAGGATGCGCAGCCCGTCGATGCCCCCCGGCAGCATCCGGTCCAGGATCACCGCGTCGAACGTCTCCGACACCGCCATGAACAGCCCGTCGCGCCCGTTGTCGGCGTGCTCGACGACGTGGCCCGCCTCGCGCAGCCCCTTCGCCACGAAGCCCGCCACCGTGGCGTCGTCCTCAACCAGGAGAATACGCACTGCCCTGTCCCCTCCGCGCCGGAGGACCATCCCCTACCATACCCGGCGCGCACGGGAAGCAGGCCGCCCGCCCGCGAAGGCGCCGCCCCGCCTACTCCGCCCCGTCGCGCCGCCGCCCGACCGTGACCGCGATGTCGAGCGTCTGCGCACCGCGCCGCACCGCGAGCTTCACCTCCGACCCCGGGCTGATCGCCGACACCGCGCCGATCAGCCCGCGCGAGGTGTCCACCTTGTCGCCGTTGACCGCGGTGACGACGTCGCCGCGGTGCAGGCCGCCGCGCGCCGCGGGGCCCTGCGGATCGACGGCCGCAAGCGTCACGCCGGCCCCGTGCCCCGCCGCCTGGTCGGGCACCGACACGCCGAGCCAGCCGCGGTCCATGCGCCCCTTGTCGCGCAGCACGGCGACGATCGGCTGCACGATCTGGCTGGGAATGGCGAAGCCGATCCCCACCGAGCCGCCGGTGGGCGAGACGATCGCCGTGTTCACCGCGACCACCTGGCCGTTCATGTTGAACGCGGGGCCGCCGGAGTTGCCGGGATTGATCGGCGCGTCGAGCTGCATGAAGTCGTCGAACGGGCCTGCGCCGATGTCGCGCCCGCGCGCCGAGACGATGCCCGCCGTGACCGACGACCCCAGCCCGAACGGGTTGCCCGCCGCCATCACCCAGTCGCCGACCTGCACCGCGCGGCTGTCGCCCCAGGCGACGAACGGCAGCGGCTTGTCCGACGTCACCTTGATCACCGCGATGTCCGTCAGCTCGTCGGTGCCGAGCACCACCGCCGGCAGCTCCGTGCCGTCGATCAGCGAGACCACGATCTTGTCCGCGCGCCCGACCACGTGGTTGTTGGTCACGATCACGCCGGACGGGTCGATGATGAACCCCGAGCCCGCGCCCATCACCTGCTCGCGCCGCTTCTTCAGCCTGTCGCGGAACGTCTTCTCGAACGGCGTGCCCCGCACCTCGGGCGGCATGTCCGCGAGCGCCTCCGCGCCCGACAGGCTCTCCGTCACCGCGATGTTGACCACGGCCGGCACCACGCGCTTGACCAGCGGCGCGAACGACAGCGGCCGCATCTCCACCAGCGGCGTGGGCGAGGACTGCGCGCGCACGCCGTTGCACCCGGAGGTGAAGGCCGCTGCGACAAGGAGGAGGGCGGCCGGCCGGATCATGCTGTGCACCAGGTGGAGAAGGCGATAACGCCCCGCTGACATTGCACTTGTTCCCGCCCCCAACAAGTTAAGCAGGCACCCCCGAGGCCCACCCCCTGTGTCGGACGGGTCGCATCCGTGTCCCTGCCGCCACAGTCGCAGGTTGTGGGCGACCGGCAGATCCGCGCCGACGCCACGCCTTTCCGGACACCGCCCCGCCGGGCGAGACAACCGTCAGGGTGCGGTCGCGGGGTACTCGGGCCAGTCGTGCCGCGGATACCGCCCGCGCATCTCGCGCCGCACCTCCGCCCAGCTCCCGGCCCAGAACCCCGCCAGGTCCGCGGTGATCGCCACCGGCCGCCCCGCCGGCGACAGCAGCGCGAGCTGCAGCGCCACCCGCCCCCCCGCCAGCAGCGGCGACGTGCCCAGCCCGTAGAACGCCTGCGCCCGCGCCGCCGCCACCGGCACCGGCTGCGCATAGTCCACCGCCGCCCGCCCCCCCGGCAGCGCCAGGTGCGTCGGCAGCTCGCGGTCCAGCCGCGCCGCCGCCTCCCACCCCAGCCGCGCCCGCAGCGCCGCCACCAGGTCCAGCCCCGCCAGCTCCGCGAGCCGCGACATCCCGTGCAGATACCCCGCGAGCCATTCCTGCACCTCCGCCGCCAGCGCCGCGTCGCCCAGGTCCGCGACCGCCGGGTCGATCCCGCGCAGCCACGCCGCCCGCGCCTGCATCTGTCGCGCCGGCTCCGTCCACGGCAGCGCGTCCAGCCGCCGCGCCACCGCGTCCGCGAGCGCCGCCGCCGTGCGCCCCGGGTCCGCCGCCACCACGCGGTCCTCCAGCACCAGCGCGCCCAGCCGCCTGCGCCTGCGCGACAGCACCGCCCCGCTGGCCGGGTCGAACCCGTCGTCCAGCGTCTCCGTCACCGCGTCGCGCAGCACCGCCGGCAGCGCGTCCGGGTCCAGCGCTGCCGCCAGCCGTATCTGCGACGACGTCCGCACCTCCAGCGCCCCCACCGCGAGCAGCCTGGCCTCCGACAGCGGGTCCGTGCGCGGCAGCTTCGCCCCGCCGCCGCCCGACAGCCGGAACGCCCCCGGCTCGCCCCGCCGCTGCGCCACCCGGTCCGGGAACGCCGCCGCCAGCAGGTGCGCCGGATCGCCCTCCGGCTCCGCGTTGCTGCGCAGCCGCCGCCGGTACTGCGCCGCCCCCCGCCGTATCCGCGACAGCGCCCCTCGGTCCACCGCCAGCCCCGGCGGCTCCACCCCCGCGAGCAGCCCGAGCCGCAGCCCGATCTCCGCCGACGGCGCCTGCCGCGAATCCAGCGAGCGCAGCGGATCGCGCTCCTCCAGCAGCGCGGCGATGTCCGCCGCCATCGCCGCCTCGCCCGCCCCCTCCGCCGCCAGCATCATCGCCGCCAGCCGCGGGTGCGCCCCAAGCCCCGCCATCCGCCGCCCCCGCGCCGTGATCCGCCCCTCCGCCAACGCCCCCAGCATCTCCAGCAGCGCCCCCGCCGCCGCCAGCGGCCCCGCCGGCGGCGGATCGGCGAACGGCAGCGCCCCCGGCTCCGTCCCCCACGCCGCGCAGTCCAGCCGCAGCCCCGACAGCTCCGCCTCCAGGATCTCCGGCCGGTCGAACGGCGGCAGCCCCCGGTGCAGCGCCTCCGTCCACAGCCGCACCGCCACCCCCGGCCCCTCGCGCCCCGACCGCCCTGCGCGCTGCGTCGCCGCCGCCCGGCTGATCCGCACCGTCGCCAGCCGCGTCAGCCCCGTCGCCGCATCCAGCCGCGGCGCCCGCCGCCACCCCCCGTCCACCACGATCCGCACGCCGGGCACCGTCAGCGACGTCTCCGCGATCGACGTCGCCAGCACCACCCGCCGCCGCCCGTCCGCGTCCGGCCGCAGCGCCAGGTCCTGCGTCGCCGGCGGCAGCTCCCCGTGCAGCGGCAGCACCACCGCCCCGCACCCCGCCAGCGCCTGCTCCGCCCGCCGGATCTCCCCCATCCCCGGCAGGAACGCGAGCACGTCCCCCTGATGCTCCGCCAGCGCCGCCCGCACCGCCCCCGCCACCGCGTCCGGCAGCTCCCGCGGGTTCGCGACGTCCCGCTTCGCGTGCGTCACCTCGACCGGAAAGCTCCGCCCCGCGCTCTCGACGACCGGCGCCCCCAGCATCTCCGACAGCCGCGCCCCGTCCGCCGTCGCCGACATCGCCAGGATGCGCAGCTCCGGCCGCAGCTCCCGCTGCAGGTCCAGGCAGAACGCCAGCGCCAGGTCCGCGTCGAGCGCCCGCTCGTGCACCTCGTCGAACAGCACCGCGTCCGTGTCCTCGAGCCCCGGGTCCCCGAGCAGCCGCCGCACCAGCAGCCCCTCGGTCACGACCTCCACCCGCGTCGCCTCCGACACCGCGCTGTCCAGCCGCGTGCGGAACCCCACCGTCCGCCCCACCGGCTCGCCCAGCAGGAACGCCATCCGCGTCGCCGCCGCCCGCGCCGCCAGCCTGCGCGGCTCCAGCACCACGATCCGCCCGCCCCGCCGCCAGGGCGCCTCCTCCGCCGTCGCGCGCAGCAGCGCCAGCGGCACCAGCGTCGTCTTGCCCGCACCGGGAGGCGCCACCAGCACGGCGTTCGGCCGCTCCGCCAGCCGCGCCAGCAGCTCGGGTAGAACCTCGGCGACGGGAAGGTCGGGGAACGTCATGACGCGGCAGAGGCAAGGCAAGGCCAGAGGCTCTGCCTCTGGACTCCGCCAAAGGCTCGCCTTTGGAATCCACTACTCAAGGAAACACTCAGGACAGACCGGGGCAGGGCACGTCCGCTCAGAAGAACCCCGGCCCGAACCCGCCCCAAGCCCCCCAGCCGAAGCCGCCGCCATACCCGAACTGGCTCGCCTCGACCTGCTCGTCCGCCAGCCGCTGCTGCAGCCGCTCCTGCTGGTAGCGCCCGAACGCCCCCTGGCCCCCGACATACAGGCACTTGCACACCAGCGGGTCGGCGTAGAGGTACGCGACCTTGTCCTCGTTGAACCGCTGCACCAGCCGGTTCGGCGGCAGGCCCGCGAGCGCACCCTGCCTCTCGGGAGTATCCGCCGGCCGCACCACGAAGCCCGCCGCCGCCAGCATGTTCTCCTGCTCGCCCACCGCCTGCTGCGCGCTGATGCAGCCCGAAAGGCTCCCGACGGCCACCACCGCCGCGATCCAGGCAAGACGCGGGGCCGCAAAAGGCGCTGGGTTTGACACGGCGGCTGCTCCGATGGTGTGTCCGTCGCCACGACGCGCCCGGACAGGGCAAGGCCGGAAGCTGGCGCGCCTCGCCCTCCGGCACAAGATGATCCCGCACGGGCCGCGGCCCCGACACAGGCGCCCCGGCGCAAAGGAAATGCGGATGGCCCCAGCAAACGGCGTCTCCCGGCACGCCCGCCACCTCGCGGCCGCCGCCACGCTCCTCCTCGCCCTCGCCCCCCCCGCCGCCGCCGCCGAAAGCGCGCCCGTCACCAGCGCCCGCGTGACCGCCACCCTGGTCAGCGACACCGACGCCTACGCCCCCGAGCGCCCCTTCCACCTGGCGCTCCGCCTGCGCATGGCCCCCGGCTGGCACACCTACTGGACCAACCCCGGCGACGCCGGCGCCCCCACCACCCTCGCCCTCACCCTCCCGCAGGGCCTCCAGGCCTCCCCCGTCGCCTGGCCCGCCCCCGAGCGCCTGCTCGAAGGCGACCTCGCCGCCTACGCCTACACCGGCGACCTCCTCCTCCCCGTCACCGTGACCGGCCCCGCCACCGGCCCGCTCCCCCTGCGCGCCCACGCCGAATGGCTGGTGTGCTCGACCCTCTGCGTCCCCGAATCCGGCGACTTCGCCCTCGACCTCCCCCCCGGCACCGGCGCCCCGTCCCCCCAATCCCCCCTGTTCGCCGCCGCCGCCGCCCGCACGCCCGCCCCCTCGCCCTTCCTGGCGCACGTCTCCCCCGACGGCACCCTCTCCCTCTCCGGCCGCGAGATCGCCCCCGCCTCCGTCAGCGACGCCTACTTCTTCCCCTCCGCCCCCGCCCTTCTGACCCAGTCCGCCCCCCAGCCCCTCTCCGTCCGGGACGGCGCCCTGACCCTTCGCCTCCCCGTCGCCCCCGCCTTCGACGCCAAGGCCGGCCTCGGCGGCGTCCTCCAGCTCACCGACGCCCACGGCGGAAAAACCTGGCTCGACATCGCCGCCACCCCCGGCCCCGCGCCCACCTCGGCGCCCTCCGCCGGCCTCCTGCGCGCCCTGCTCCTCGCCTTCGCCGGCGGCCTGGTCCTGAACCTGATGCCCTGCGTCTTCCCCGTGCTCGCGATGAAGGCCATGGCCCTGGCCCGCCTCTCCGGCGCCTCCCACACCGAGGTCCGCCGCCAGGCCGCCGGCTACACCCTCGGCGTGCTCGCCGCCTTCGCCGCCCTGGGCGCCACCATGCTCGCCCTGCGCGGCGCCGGCGCCGCCGCCGGCTGGGGCTTCCAGTTCCAGTCCCCCGTCTTCGTCACCCTGACCGCCTGGGTGCTGTTCGCCGTCGGCCTCGGCCTGTCCGGCGTCTTCACCCCCGTCACCGGCCTGGAGGGCGTGGGGCAGGGCCTCGCCTCCCGCGGCGGCCTGCTCGGCAGCGTTTTCACCGGCCTGCTCGCCGTGCTGGTCGCCACGCCCTGCACCGCCCCGTTCATGGGCGCCGCCATCGCCGCCGCCTTCGCCGCTCCCCCCGCGCTCGCGATGGCGGTCTTCCTCGCCATGGGCCTCGGCCTCGCCGCCCCCACCGTGCTCCTCGCCGCCGCCCCCGGCCTGGCGCGCGCCCTGCCGCGCCCCGGCGCCTGGATGGACGTCCTCAAGCAGGCGCTCGCCTTCCCGATGTACGCCGCCGCCGCCTGGCTCGCCTGGGTCGTCGCCGAGGAGGCCGGCCCCCCCGGCGTCATGGCCTGCCTCGCCGGTGCCGTCGCCCTCGCCTTCGCCGCCTGGGCCTGGGGCACCTCGCGCCCCGCCCGCCCCGCCGCCCGCCGAACCGGCGCCACCGCAGCCCTCCTGGGCGCGTGCGCCGCCGCCGCCATCCTCGTCTCCCTCGCCCGCCTCCCCCCCGCCACGGCCGCCAACGCCGCCGAGGCCGCCGCCGACGGCTCCGAGCCCTTCTCCACCGCCCGCCTCGACACGCTGCGCGCCCAGGGCCGTCCGGTGTTCGTCGACATGACCGCCGCCTGGTGCTTCACCTGCCTGGTCAACGAGCGCGTCGCCCTGTCGCCGCAGCCCGTCCGCGACGCCTTCGCGAAGCGCGACGTGGCCTACCTGAAGGGCGACTGGACCCGCCAGGACCCGCAGATCACCGCCTTCCTGCGCGAGCACGGCCGCGACGGCGTCCCGCTCTACGTGTTCTACCCCGCGGGCGGCGCCCCCCCGAGCGTCCTCCCGCAGATCCTGACCCCCTCGGGCGTCCTGGACGCGCTGACGCAGGGCTGAAAGCAAGCATGGGCTCTGCCCAAACCCGCCAGGGGCGAGCCGCCCCTGGACCGGCGCTTACTTAAGTAACGCGTTCCAAGGGCGCAGCCTTTGGCGGAGTTTGAGGCAGCGCCTCAACCTTGCTTGCCTAGTGCCCCTTGAGGATCTGGCTCAGGAACGTCCTGAGCCGCTCCGTCTGCGGCGCCTCGAACATGCGCTCCGGCGTCCCCTGCTCGACGATCTCGCCCCGGTCCATGAACACGACCCGGTCGGCGACGCGCCGCGCGAACCCCATCTCGTGGGTGACGCAGACCATGGTCATGCCGCTCTCCGCGAGCCCGACCATGGTGTCGAGCACCTCCTTGATCATCTCCGGATCCAGAGCGCTGGTCGGCTCGTCGAACAGCATGATCTTCGGCTTCATGCACAGCGCCCGCGCGATCGCCACGCGCTGCTGCTGCCCGCCCGAGAGCTGCCCCGGATACTTGTGCGCCTGCTCCGGAATGCGGACTCGCGTGAGGTACTCCATCGCCAGCTCCTCCGCGTCGGACTTCTTCATCTTCCGCACCCAGATCGGCGAGAGCGTGCAGTTCTCCAGGATCGTGAGGTGCGGGAACAGGTTGAAGCTCTGGAACACCATCCCGACCTCGCGCCGCACCGTGTCCAGCGCGCGCGTGTCGTCGGACAGCTCCGTGCCGTCGACGACGATGCGCCCCGCCTGGTGCGTCTCCAGCCGGTTGATGCAGCGGATCGTCGTCGAC
The DNA here is from genome assembly GCA_050920955.1 of Janthinobacterium lividum. Taxonomy (GTDB): domain Bacteria; phylum Pseudomonadota; class Alphaproteobacteria; order Acetobacterales; family Acetobacteraceae; genus CAXSEF01. Next base: position 41,377 of record JBPBQS010000044.1, read on the forward strand.
TTGCCCGAGCCCGACGGCCCGCAGATCACGATCCGCTCCTTGGGCGCCACGGTGAGGCAGACGTCGCGCAGGACGTGCATCGGGCCGTACCACTTGTTGACGTGGTCCAGCTCGATCGCGGGAACGGGGGCGGCGGCCTGGGACATGGTGGCTCCGGAAGGAAGGCCAGGGCTCTGCCCTGGACCCGCTGGGGGCAGCGCCCCCAGACCCGCATCTCAAGGGGCCCGGGCACGCCGGCGCGGTCTTTCTTAGGTACGAGGTTCCAAGGACTTGTCCTTGGCGGAGTCCAGAGGCAGAGCCTCTGGCCTTGCTTCCTTCCTGGCCTTCACCGCCGCGCCGCCTTCGCGAACTGCGTCTCCAGCGAGCGGCTGTAGCGCGCCATGGCGAAGCAGAACACGAAGTAGATCGCGGCGAGCACCAGGTAGATCTCGGTGGCGAATCCCTGCCAGACGGGGTCGGCGAGCGCCACGGTGCCTGCGGTCAGCAGGTCGAAGATGCCGATGATCAGCACCAGGCTGGTGTCCTTGAAGAACCCGATGAAGGTGTTGACCAGCGGCGGGATCACCAGGCGCAGCGCCTGCGGCAGGATGATCAGCCGCATCTTGCGCCAGTACGACAGCCCGAGCGCGTCGGCCGCCTCCGCCTGCCCCTTGGGCAGCGCCTGCAGCCCGCCGCGCACGACCTCGGCGAGATAGGCGCCGGCGAACAGGATGATCGCGACTTGGGCGCGCAGCAGCTTGTCCGGGTTCAGCCCCTGCGGCATGAACAGCGGGAACAGCACGCTCGCCATGAACAGCAGGCTGATGAGCGGCACGCCGCGGATCAGCTCGACGTATCCCACGCACAGGATGCGCACCGCCGGCATGCCCCGCGAGCGCCGCCCGAGCGCCACCAGCACCGACAGCGGGAACGCGAACACCAGCCCGAACGTCGCCAGGATCAGCGTGAGCGGCAGCCCGCCCCACTGGTCCGTGCCGACGGCGGAGAGCCCCGGCACCCCGCCCCACATCAGCACCACGACCGCGACCAGCACGGCGACCCACGCGTACGCCAGCTCGCGCCGCCACAGCCGCCGCCACGCGGACGCCGCGTACAGCCCCACGAACAGCACGACCACCAGCGCCGGGCGCCACTGCTCGTCGAACGGGTAGCGCCCGAACAGGATGAACCGCCACTTCTCGCCGATCACCGCCCAGCACGCGCCCGCGCCCTGCAGCCTGCGGCACACCGTGCTGTCCGGCCCGGCGGCCGTCTGCGGCACGCTCCACACGGCGCGCACCACGGCCCACTCGATGAAGCCGAACGCGAGCCGCAGGATGATCGCGCCCAGCACCAGCGTCACCGCCGTGCTCGCCCACGACCCGAACAGGTTCGCACGCGCCCACGCCACCGGCCCCACGCCCGCCACGCGCGGCTGCGCCATCGCCGGCGTCACCAGCCCGACCGCGGCCGGCGCCCCGGCGATCGAGGACACCGGCGACGCGCCCGCGGGGCCGGCGCCGATGTCGGGCGCGATGGCGGCGTCGTCGCGCGAAGGGTCCATCGGGCTCAACGCTCCACGAGCGCGATGCGCCGGTTGTACCAGTTCATGAACAGGCTGATGGACAGCGAGATGCTCAGGTAGGCGGCCATGATGATCGCGATGCCCTCGATGGCCTGCCCGGTCTGGTTGATCTCGGTGTTGGCGATGGACACGATGTCCTGGTAGCCGATCGCCACCGCGAGCGAGCTGTTCTTCGTCAGGTTGAGGAACTGCGAGGTCATCGGCGGGATGATCACCCGCAGCGCCTGCGGCAGTACGATGCGCCGCAGCACCGTGGACCGCCTGAGCCCCAGCGCCTCGGCCGCCTCCCACTGCCCGCGCGGCACGGCGAGGATGCCGGAGCGCACGATCTCGGCGATGTAGGTCGCGGTGTACAGCACCAGCCCGGTCAGCAGCGCGCCGTACTCCGGGCTCAGCGTGGCCCCGCCCTGGAAGTTGAACCCGCGCAGCTCCGGCACGTCCAGCGCGAACGGCGCCCCGATCCCGAGCCACGCCAGCAGCGGCAGCCCGACCAGCAGCCCCGCCGCCACCGGCAGCACGGCCGGCCGCACGCCGGTCGCCTCCTGCACCCGCGAGGCCCTGCGCGCCCACGCCCAGACCAGCCCCACCGCCACCACGAACGCCGCCACCACGAGGCCATACCCCGGCTGCCAGTCGATCGTCGGCAGCCGGAAGCCGCGGTTGGACAGGAACAGCCCGGGCACCGGGTGGAACGACTGCTTCGGCGGCGGCAGCGTCTGCACCAGCCCGTACCAGAACAGCAGCTGCAGCAGCAGCGGGATGTCGCGCAGCGTCTCGACATAGACGCCGGCCACGCGCGACAGCAGCCAGTTCGGCGACAGCTTCGCGAGCCCGACCAGCGTGCCCAGCAGCGTCGCCAGCACGATGCCCACCACGGCGACGCGCAGCGTGTTCAGGAACCCGATCACCAGGGCGCGGCCGTATGTGCTGCTCGCCGGGTCGTAGCCGATCAGGTGCTCGCCCACCGGGATGCCCGCGGTGCGGCCCAGGTAGCCGAAGCCGGTGGCGATGTGGCGCGCCTCCAGGTTGCGGCTGGTGTTGGTCACGAGATAGGCGACGAGCAGCGCCAGCCCGCCGACGATCGCCGCCTGCCACACCACCGCGCGGAACCGCGGGTCCGCCCAGGACAGCGCGATGCGCCGCCGCGGCGGGCCCGCCCTGCGTACGGCCGGGGCGGTGGGAAGGGCGGCTCCGGACATCGGTGGCTCCTCGAGGCGGCGGCATGCGCGAACGGCGTGCCCGATATGCATCCCGCGCGCCAGAACCGCCAGGGCCCAGCCGCCACGCCCCGGATGGCCCGCCTGCGACCCGGCCGTGCCTGGACCTTGCGGAAACCACCTGGCGTCGAAACGAGCCGGCCTGCCCACGGACCGGGCACGCGCCGCCTCCGCCACCCCCGCCACCGCCGCCGCCGCCCCGCCGGGAGCATCAGGAAACCATGTGCCGACTGTGGCGCCACGGCAACAACCCTGTGGCAGGAATATTGCAAACCTCCCGCGGCGCGATACCAGCGGGCGCGTCAGCGCCTACAGCACGCCAACCTGATCGCCGGATCGTCCGGCGATCGAGCGGGAGACGCAGCGAAGATGGGTTCCTCACGGGTCAGCCGGCAGACGATGGTCGCCGCCCTCCTGGTCGCCACGCCGGCGCTGGCACACGCCGACGACCTCGTGCGCATGGCGCAGTCCGTGCAGCCGAACAGCCCGGCGCAGCTCTCCGCGCCGCAGCTCGCGCCGTCCATCACCGGCAACACCGCCGGCGGCTCCGCCAACACCACCAACTCGGTGCAGGCGGGTGCTGCCGCAGCACCCGCCACCGTCACCGTGCCGCCGCTGTTCTCCAAGGCCTGGTTCGACGGCGTGAAGTACGGCGCCCAGGTCGAGGGCGGCTTCACCTTCAACGGCGACCGCCCCTCCAGCGGCATCGACGTCGGCGACCTCGTCACCGACCACGCCAACCAGGCGACCCTGAACCAGGCGCTCCTCACCGTGCAGCGCGCCCCCGACCCCAAGGCCACCGGCTACGACTTCGGCTTCGCGGTCCAGCTCATGTACGGCTCCGACGCCCGCTACTACCACTACGTCGGCGAGCTCGACCGCGACATATCGTCCCGCTACCAGCTCTCCTTCATCCAGGCCAACGTCTCGGCGCACCTGCCCTGGCTCACCGCGGGCGGCATCGACGCCAAGGCCGGCCAGTACCCCACCCCGCTCGGCTTCGAGGTCATCGACCCCTCCGCCAACCCGTTCTACAGCCACACCTTCCTCTACAACTTCGGCCTGCCGTTCGAGCACACCGGCTTCCAGGCCACCGCCCACGTCAACGACACCCTCGACCTCTGGTTCGGCGCCGACAGCGGCAACCAGACCACGCTCGGCGCCAACACCGGCGACAACAACGGCGCCCCCGCCGGCCTCTTCGGCTTCGGCCTGAACAACCTGGCCGGCGGCAAGCTCAGCATCGTCGCCCTCAGCCACGTCGGCGCCGAGAACGCCTCGCGCGCCCTGCCCAACGTCAACGGCTCGCTGCGCTACTACAACGACGTCGTCGCCACGTACAAGGCCACCGACAAGCTGACCTTCACCACCGAGGGCAACTACATCCGCGACGACTACGCCCGCGCCGAAGGCTACGGCGCCGTCCAGTACGCCTCCTACGCCCTGAGCGACACCGTCACCCTGAACGGCCGCGCCGAGGTCTGGCGCGACAACGGCGGCTTCTACGTCGCCAAGTACCCCGGCAACCTCGACGCCGTCAGCGGCCTCGGCGGCTTCCCCAACACCGCCATCGCCCTGCCGCGCACCACCTACGGCGAGTTCACCGCCGGCATCTCCTTCAAGCCCGCCATGCCCGCCCCCGTCACCCTCCTCCTGATCCGGCCGGAAGTGCGCTGGAACCGCTCGTTCTCCGGCACCACGCCGTTCAACGACGGGCGCGACCGCGGCCAGTTCACCGCATCTATCGACGCCGTCCTCGGCTTCTGACGCGAAGCAAGGCCGGGCTCTGCCCGGACCCGCCAGGGGCGAGCCGCCCCTGGACCGGCGCATGGAAGGAAGGGCAGGGGATGCCTGCCATGCCGCGGTGCCGCTGGCGTCAGGGGTGCGTCCTCGCCTAGACGCAGGGCAGCATCCCGCAACCTTGACGCCGGCGGCGCCTCCGCCACCTCGGGCTGGACGCGGCCCGTGCCGCCCGAGCCTGGAGCCGAGCCCATGAACGACATGCCCGCCGACGTCACCCCCGCGCTCCCGGCCAGCCAGCCGTCCGCGCTCAAGGGCGTCACCGCCGAGACCGTGCTCAGCGTCCACCACTGGACCGACCGCCTGTTCAGCTTCACCTGCACCCGAGCGCCCACGCTGCGCTTCGAGAACGGTCAGTTCGCCATGATCGGCCTCGAGGTCGACGGCAAGCCGCTGCTGCGCGCCTACAGCATGGCCAGCGCCAACTACGAGGAGCAGCTCGAGTTCCTCTCCATCAAGGTGCCCGACGGCCCGCTCACCTCGCGCCTCCAGCACGTCAAGGTCGGCGACACCGTCCTCGTCGGCCGCAAGCCCACCGGCACGCTGCTGCTCGGCAACATGCTCCCCGGCCGCAACCTGTACTTCCTCTCGACCGGCACCGGCCTCGCCCCCTTCATGTCCCTCATCAAGGACCCCGAGGCCTACGAGCGCTTCGACAAGGTCGTCCTGGTCCACGGCACGCGCCTCGTCGACGAGCTTGCCTACACGCAGTACATCTCCTCAGACCTCGCCGAGCACGAGTTCCTCGGCGACTACGTGCGCGAGAAGCTGATGTACTACCCCACGGTGACCCGCGAGGCCTTCCGCAACCAGGGCCGCATCACCGACCTGATGCGCAGCGGCAAGCTCTACGC
>JBPBQS010000160.1:0-46618 GCA_050920955.1 Janthinobacterium lividum
CCGCGCCGCAGCGCAACGCCGGGCTGGTCTCGGCGCCCCAGCTCCTGGCCAACGAGCTGGCCGCCTGGATCGCCGGCCAGATCGCCACCGCCCGCCTGGAGAGCAAGGGCCGCCGCCTGGTCGCGGGTGACGTGCTGGTCCTCGTCCGCCGCCGCAACGATTTTGCCCGCGCCCTGGTGCGCGCCCTCAAGACGCGCGGCGTGGCGGTCGCGGGGCTGGACCGCCTGGTGCTGACCGACCAGCCCGCGGTGCAGGACCTGATGGCGCTGGGCGACGCGCTGCTGCTGCCCGAGGACGACCTGACGCTGGCCTGCGTGCTCACATCCCCGCTCGGCGGCGTGTCCGACGACAGCCTGATGCGGCTTGCCGCCGAACGCCGCGGCTCGCTGTGGCGCGCCCTGCGCGAGCGCGCCGCGGAGCAGGACGACTGGGCCGCCGCCTGGGCGTTCCTGTCGACACTGGCCGCGCGCGCGGACTTCGCCGGCCCGCACGCCCTGCTGGCCGAGGCGCTCGGCCCGCTCGGCGGACGCGCCCGCCTGTTCGCCCGTCTCGGCCCTGAGGCCGCCGAGCCGGTCGACGAGCTGCTCGGCGCCGCACTGGCCTACGGACGCGCGCACCCGCCCTCGCTGCAGGGCTTCCTCCACTGGCTCCGCCAGTCCGGCGCCGAGGTGAAGCGCCAGGCCGAGGAGGCCGGCGACGCCGTGCGCATCATGACCGTGCACGGGGCAAAGGGCCTGCAGGCGCCGCTGGTGATCCTGCCCGACACGACCTCGATGCCGCCCGACGACGGCGCCCTCGCCTGGACGCACGACCCCGTCGAGGGCATCGCGCTGCCGCTCTGGGCCCCGCGCAAGGAGTTCGGCTGCACGGCGCTGCAGAAGGTCCGCGACGACGGCGCCGCCGCCCGCACCGCCGAGTACAACCGACTGCTCTACGTCGCCCTGACCCGGGCCGAGGACCGCCTCGTGGTGTGCGGCTGGCAGGGGCGCCGCGAGGTCGACGCCGCCTGCTGGTACCGCCTGGTCGAGCAGGGCATGCAGGCGCTTCACGCCGCGCCCGCGCCCTTCCCCGCCTGGGGCGGCGAGGCCCTGGTCCACGACTCGCCGCAGCGCGCCGCCGTGCCCGTGCCGCGCGGCGACGAGGCCGCCGGCAGCAATCCCCCGCCGGCCTGGCTGGGACGCGCCCCGGACTGGCGGCCGGATGCTCCCCCGCCCGAGCCGTCGCTGCCGCGCCCGCTCGCCCCGAGCCGCCCGGAAGGCGTGGCGTTCGGCCCCACGCCTCGCGCCGCCTCCCCGCTGCGCGAATCGGCGCCCGGCGGGGACCGCTTCCGGCGCGGCACGCTCATGCACACGCTGCTGCAGCACCTGCCCGCCCTGCCACCCCACGCGCGCGAGGCCGCCGCCCTGCACCACGTCTCCGGCGCCGCGCAGGACCTCCCGCCCGCCGAGGCCGCGGCCCTGGTGCGCGAGGCGCTCGCGGTGCTCGGCACGCCGGCCCTGGCCGCTCTGTTCGGTCCGGGCAGCGTCGCCGAGCAGCCGCTCACCGGGCTCGTCGGCAGCCTGGTGGTCACCGGCCGCATCGACCGCATGCTGGTGCGGGAGAACGAGATCCTGGTGGCCGACTTCAAGACCGGCCACGACGCGCCGCCCGATGTCGCGGACACGCCGGTGCCCTACCTGCGCCAGATGGCCGCCTACCGCGCGATCCTGCGCCTGATCTGGGACGCCCGTCCTGTGGTCTGCGCGCTGGTATGGACGCGCGGGCCGACGGTCGCCGTGCTGCCGGACTGGCTGCTGGACCGGCACGTACCGGAAGGCTGAGCAAGGCCAGAGGCTCTGCCTCTGGACTCCGCCAAAGGCTCGCCTTTGGAAACATCCACGAAGCGGAAGTCGCGGCGTCCGGAGCCTCAGGCCCAGGTCGAGGTTTCCAAAGGCGCGCCTTTGGCGGAGTTTGAGGCAGAGCCTCAACCTTGCTTCCCTGTCTCAGCCGATCAGGAACCAGGCCCGGAACAGCAGCGTCTCCTGCCACGTCTGCCGCCGCAGCCCCTTGAGCCGCAGTGCCACGAGCCGCCGCCCCGGCCCCCCCTGCATCGCGCCGGCGATCACCTCGACGTGGCGCCGCGCCTGCGGGCTAAGCAGCTCGGGCTGCTCCAGCAGCGTCGCGAGATGGCTGCGGAACACCCCCATGAACACGTCCGGCCCGCGCCGCAGCGCCGCCAGCCCGCGCCGGCTGAGCGAGAGCGGCGCGCCCACCGCGTTCGACGCGTGCTGCCGGTAGAGCACCACCGGCGTGTCGTCGACCAAGAGCCGCCCGTCCGCGCCCGCGACCAGCAGGTAGCTCCACCAGTCGTGCAGCGACGCCAGCGGCGCCCGGCTCCGCGCCACCAGCCCGGCGGCGGGCGGGTTGAGCATCATCGTGCAGCCCGTCGCCACGTTCTGCGTCAGCGAGGCGAGGAAGTCCGGCGCCCTGCGCAGCCGGAACGACAGGCCGAGCCGCTGCAGCCGCTCGTCCACCAGGATCTGGCGCGCGAAATACAGCGCCGGCCGGTCGTCGCCCGCACCGCGCAGCGCCTCCAGGCCCCGCGCCAGCTTATGCGGCAGCCATACGTCGTCCTGGTCGGCGAAGGCGACGACGACCCCGGGCGGGGCGCCGCGCAGCAGGGTCAGGAAGCTTGCAGTGGCGCCGATATGGCCGCGCGCATCGCCGAGCGCCACGCAGCGGCCCAGGCCGGGCCCGCGCGCAAAGGCGTCCAGCACGGCGACGGTGCCATCCGAAGAACCGTCATCGCGCCAGAACACCGTCCACGCGGTGTGCGTCTGGGCCAGCAGGCTGTCGAGCTGCTCCGGGAGGAACCGCTCGCCGTTGTAGGTGGAAAGCAGGATCGCAACCGGAACCGCATCGCCGCCCGCCTGGAGCCAGTCAGGCAGCGGAGGCGCCTTCCGCCAGCAGCGCATCCACCGTGCGCGCCAGCCCGTCGCGCCACGGCGGCAGACGCGCCCCGAACGTCGCCGCGAGCCGGCCGCTGTCCAGGCGCGAGTCGGCGGGACGGCGCGCGGGCGTCGGCCAGTCCTTCGTCAGGATCGCATCGACCGTCGGCATCGCCCGGCCGTGCCGCGCCGCCTCCTCGAAGGTCGCGACCGCCAGGCCATGCCAGGTGGTCGCGCCCTCGCCCGCCGCGTGGAACACGCCGTGCCAGCCGTCCTGCCAGCCCGCGTCGATCCGCGACGCGACCACCAGGATCGCCTCGGCCAGGTCGTCCGCGGACGTCGGGCAGCCCTGCTGGTCGCCCACCACGCGCAGCGTCGAGGTCTTCAGCGCAGCGCCGAGCATGGTGCGCACGAAGTTCTTGCCGTCCGGCGAATAGACCCACGACGTGCGCAGCACGAGGCTGCGCGGGTTGGCGGCCAGCACCGCCGCCTCGCCCGCCAGCTTGGTGGCGCCGTACACGCCGGTCGGGCTGGTCGGGTCGGTCTCGACATAGGGCGCACCCTTGGCGCCGTCGAACACGTAGTCCGTGGACACGTGGATCATCGGCACCCCGGCCGACGCGCACAAACGCGCCAGCATCGCCGGCCCCTCGTCGTTGGCGCGCGACGCCGCCGCCTCGTTGGCCTCGGCCAGATCCACGGCGGTCCAGGCCGCGGCGTTGACCACCAGCGACGGCCGCACCTGCGCGAAGGTCGCCGCGATCGTCTCGGGACTGTCGAAGTCGAACTCCGGCCGCCCGACGCGGCGCACGGCGCGGTGCTGCCGGGTCGCCGCACGCTCCAGCGCAAGCGCGAGCTGTCCGGAGCCGCCGGTGACCAGCATCGGGCCCGCCGCGGTGCCGCCGCTCATGCGGAGAACCAGCCCTGCGCGGCCTCGAAGCCCGGCAGCACGACATCCTTGTCCGACAGCACCGCCTCGCCCGCCTCGATCGGCCAGGGCAGCGCCAGCGTCGCATCGTTCCAGATCACGCCACGCTCGGACGCCTTGTCGTACGGCGCAGTGACCTTGTACGAGACCTCGGTGTCCGGCTCGAGCGTGCAGAAGCCGTGCAGGAAGCCGGGCGGCACCCAGATCTGCGTGCCGTTCTCCGCCGTGATCTCGGCCGCAACCCAGCGCCCGTAGGTGGGCGAGCCGGTGCGCGCATCCACGGCCACGTCCCAGATCGCGCCGCGCAGGCAGCGCACCAGCTTGCCCTGCGCGAACGGCGGCAGCTGGCAGTGCAGGCCGCGCACCACGCCGCGGCTCCGCGACAGGCTCTGGTTGTCCTGCACGAACGGACCCTCGACGCCGGCCTCGGTGAAGCGCGCCGCGTTGAACGTCTCCGAGAAGTAGCCGCGCGCGTCGCCGAAGCGGGGCGGAGTGACCAGGACCACGTCCGGGATATCGAGCCGTTCAACCTTCACGCGCACAGCTCCTTCGTAACCAATCGGGACCCCGCGCCCGGGAACGGCGGCACGCGGGGAAAAGCCCCGCATCCCGCCACCCCGCGCCGCGGCTCAGGCGTGGACGCCGTCCGCCAGCTCCAGCAGCAGGCGGCCAAGGTCGGTCTTGCTCAGCTTCATCGCCTGCGCGCGCAGGGCGTCGGCGTCGATGAAGCCCATGCGGAAGGCCACCTCCTCCGGGCAGCCGACCAGCATGCCCTGTCGGGACTGGATGGTCTGCACGAAGGTGGACGCCTGCAGCAGGCTGTCCGGGGTGCCCGCGTCGAGCCAGGCGCAGCCGCGCCCCAGCTTCTCGACCCGCAGGCTGCCTTCCTCGAGATACAGGCGGTTGAGGTCGGTGATCTCCAGCTCGCCGCGCGGCGACGGCTTGATCGAGCGCGCCAGCTCGGTGACCCGCGCGTCGTAGTAGTAGAGCCCGGTCACCGCCCAGTTCGACAGCGGCGCCGCCGGCTTCTCCACGATCTCGCGCGCCCGCCCGTCGGCGTCGAACGAGACCACGCCGTAACGCTCCGGGTCGCGCACCTGGTAGGCGAACACGGTGGCGCCCTCGGCGCGGTGCGTGGCGCCCTGCAGCATGACGCTGAGGTGGTCTCCGAAGATGATGTTGTCGCCGAGCGCCAGCGCGCAGGCCTGCCCGCCGAGCCAGTCGTCGGCGATCAGGAACGCCTGCGCCAGCCCGTCCGGCGTCGGCTGCTCGCGGTACTCGAACCGGCAGCCGAAGCGCGAGCCGTCGCCCAGCAGGCGGCGGAACTGCGGCAGGTCGACCGGCGTCGAGATGATCATGATGTCGCGTATGCCCGACAGCATCAGCGTCGACAGCGGGTAGTAGATCATCGGCTTGTCGTAGACCGGCAGGAGCTGCTTGCTCGCCGCCAGCGTCATGGGGTGCAGGCGGGTGCCCGAGCCGCCGGCCAGCACGATGCCCTTCATCGGGCAGTCAGGGGTGGCCATCTCAGGCCGCCGTGCCGAGACGCTGGCCGCCGTAGCGCCCGCCGCGGATGCGCTCCCACCACGGCCGGTTGTCCAGGTACCAGCCGATCGTGCGCGCGAGCCCGCGCTCGAAGTCGTGCGGCGCCTTCCACTCGATCGCCGCCTCCGCACGCGACGGATCGATCTCGTAGCGATGGTCGTGGCCCGGCCGATCGGTGACGAAACGGATCAGCCGCTCGCGCGCGCCGGCGGGGTCCGGCACGCGGCTGTCCAGCTCGGCGCAGATCGCGCGCACCACGTCGAGGTTGGAGCGCGGCTGGCGCGCCCCGATCGCGTAGGTGCCGCCCGGCTCGCCCCGCTCCAGCACGCGCACCAGCGCCTCGGCATGGTCGTCGACGTACAGCCAGTCGCGCGTGTTCAGCCCGTCGCCGTAAACCGGCAGCTCCTTGCCCTCCAGGGCGTTGAGCGTGACCAGCGGGATCAGCTTCTCCGGGAACTGCCAGGGACCGTAGTTGTTCGTCGTGTTGCTCACGAAGGTCGGCAGCCCGTAGGTGTGCTGCCACGCGCGCACCAGGTGGTCCGACGACGCCTTGCTGGCCGAGTACGGCGAGCGCGGGTCGTACGGCGTGGTCTCCGTGAACGGCGGGTCGCCGTCCTCCAGGGCGCCGAACACCTCGTCGGTGGAGATGTGGTGGAACCGGAACGCCGCCTTGCGCTCCGCAGGCAGCCCCGACCAGTAGCGCCGCGCCGCCTCGAGCAGCACGAAGGTGCCGACCACGTTGGTCTGGATGAAGTCGCCCGGCCCGTCGATCGAGCGGTCGACGTGGCTCTCGGCGGCCAGGTGCATCACGACGTCGGGCTGGTGCGCCTCGAACGCAGCCGCCATCGCGGCCGCGTCGCAGATGTCGGCGCGCACGAGCACGTGCCGCGGATCGTTTCGCGCGGCCTCCAGCGCGTCCTCGGACGCGGCGTAGGTCATCTTGTCGATGTTGACCACGTCGTGCGCCGTGTCGCGGATCAGGTGGCGGATCACCGCGGAACCGATGAACCCGCAGCCGCCAGTCAGCAATATCCGCATGTGTCGCGTCCCGTCCCTGGGTGCCTGCCTCACGGGCCGGCAACGTGCCAGCCTGTCCGCCGCGCGGCAACCTGCACGGTTGCATGGACGGCGACCAGATGCACGGCCCCGTGGACGCCTCCTTCTCGCACGGCAGGGTTGACGAAGCGTTTCCGCCGCGCGGCACGACGGTTGCCGCCGCACGGCGCCAGAGGCCCTGCCACCGGGGGCTTTGCCGTCCGGGGCGCGCCGCCTACTCTGCGCATGCGTGGCCTGCCGGCCGGCGCGAACACCGGAGGCGACCATGGCGCGTGCCCCAACCAAGCCCGGGCGACGCCCCCCGACGCCCCCCGACGCCCCAAAGCCCGCCCCAGGCCCCGCCGTTCCCGCCGCCCGCCCCGCGAAACCCGCAACCCGGCCACCCGCGCCGCTCCTCCCGCCCGCCGCGCCCGTGCCGCCGCCGCCATTGCCGGAGCGCAACCTCCCCCCCGGCAGCCTCGCCGTCGCCCTGCCCCGCCGCGACGGTGCGGCCGCGCTCGGCCTGCTGCTCGACGACACGTTCGAGGGCACCCTGCCCGCCACCGACGCGCAGGAACGCACGGTCGTCGTCCGCCTGCCCGCGCACCGGCTGCCGTCCTGGCTCGATATCGTCGACCTCGCCGACGGCCGCAGCGTCCTGGAGCGGCGCGTCGACCTCAGGCCCCGCTTCGGCCTCGTGCTGCGCGCGCTCGCGATGGACGGGCTGGACATCGCGGGCGGCTTCACGCTGCACGGCCCGGACGCGGCCCGCATCGGCGCCCACATCGGCGTCGAGCTGCTCGACGGCACCAGGATCGCCGCCGCCGGCATCGCCGCGCGCCAGGAGCCGGGGCGCCGGGATGCCCCGCCCGACGCCGCCTACGCCTTCCGCATCCCGCTCGCCATGCTGCCCCCGCGCAACGGCGCGTTGACGCTGGTGCCGCGGATCGGCGGCGCGCCGCTGCCGGTCACCCTGTCCGTCACCCCCGCCGAGATCGGCATCGTCGGCATGCTCGACGGCCTGAGCCCCGGCGGCATCGCCGGCTGGGCGATGGACCTGCGCGACCCCGCGCGCCGCGTGCCCGTCTCGCTCGTGATCGACGGCGAGATCGTGGGAGAGGCGGTGGCCGACGCCATGCGCCACGACCTGCTCGCCGTGGGCGTGGGCGACGGCCAGCACGGCGTCGAGGTCGCGCTCCCCGCCGAGCACCGGCGCGAGCGACGCGTCGGCCTGGTGGTCGCCGGCACCGCGCTGCACCTCGCCGGCGGCCCCGTCACCCTGCTGCCTACGCCCTCGGTCGTCGGCTGCTTCGACACCTTCCACGGCCTGTCCGCGCACGGCTGGGCCTACGACCACCTCAACCCGGACCGCAAGGTGGTGGTCGAGGCCGTCGCCGCCGGCGAGCGCGTACTCGGCCGCGCCACCGCCGAACAGTTCCGCGGCGACCTGCTCGACGCCGGCATCGCCGGCGGCTACTGCGCCTTCAAGATCGACCTCGGTGCGCACTTCCTCGCCCTCGTCGGCCAGCCCGTCGCCGTGCGCGTGGTCGCCACCGGCGACTTCCTGCCGGGATCGCCGAAGACGGTGACGCCCAACCCCAACCTGCTGCGCTTCGTGCGCCGCCGCGACCGCCTGACGCCGCGCATCCTCGCCCGCCTGCGCCTGCGCCTGAACCACGCGGCGCGCGGCCGCGGCATCAGCCTCGTCATGCCGGTGTACAACACCCGTGCCGAATGGCTGATCCAGTCGATCTCCTCGGTGCTGGCGCAGTGGTGCGACCACTGGGAGCTGATCTGCATCGACGACGGCTCCACCGAGCCCCACGTCGCCCCGCTGCTCGCCCACGCCGCCGCCCGCGACCCGCGCATCCGCGTGCTGCGCTCGCCGGAGAACGTCGGCATCGCGCGCGCCGTGAACTTCGGCCTGCGCGCGGCGCGCCACGCCCACGTCGCCTTCCTCGACCACGACGACGCCCTCGAGCCCGACGCGGTGTGGCAGCTCCTGCGCGCCATCATCCGCACCGACGCGGACTTCCTCTACTCCGACGAGGCGCTCACCGACGAGAACATCGACGCGATCACCGAGCCCCGCGCCCGCCCCGCCTTCAGCCACGACTACTACCTGTCCCACCCCTACGTCGTGCACATGCTCTGCATCCGCACCGATCTCGCGCGCCGCATGAACGGCTGGGACGAGCGCATGTCGATCTCGGCCGACGTCGACTTCTTCCTGCGCGCCACCGAGCACGCCCGCCAGGTCGTCCACGTCCCCGCCGTGCTCTACCGCTGGCGCACCCACGGCGGCTCCACCGGCCACAGCAAGCAGGGCGACGTGATGGCCGCGACGCGCGGCGCCATCCAGGCCCACCTCGACCGCACCAGCCCCGGCGCCACCGTGCAGGACGGCGTCTGGTTCAACCAGTTCCGCGTCGACTGGCCCGCAGCCCGCGGCCTCGTCCTGGTGGTGATCCCCACGAAGAACCGCCACGAGCTGGTGTCCGCCTGCATCGAGTCGATCGAGCGCACCGCCGACCCCGCCCGCCTGCGCATCGTCGTGATCGACCACCAGTCCGACGACCCCGCCTCGCGCCGCTACCTGCGCGCCCTGGCCAAGCGCCACGTCGTGATGCCCTACGCCGGCCCCTTCAACTACGCCGCCATGAACAACGCCGCCGTGCGCGCCCACGGCGAGGGCTGCGAGTTCGTGCTGTTCCTCAACAACGACATCGAGGCGGTGCAGCCCGGCTGGGTCGACCGCATGGCCAGCCTGGCGCAGCGCCCCGACGTGGGCGCCGTCGGCGCGCTGCTCATGTACGGCGACCACCGCGTGCAGCACGCCGGCGTCATCCTCGGCTTCAACGGCTCGGCCGAGCACGCCTTCAAGTTCACCAACGTCTGGCTCGACGGCGGCACCCCGGACAAGCCCGGCCGCCGCAACCTCGGCACCAACTGCGCACTCACCTCCGTGCGCGACTACTCCGCGGTCACCGCCGCCTGCCTGATGACGCGCCGCGCCGCCTTCGAGTCGGTCGGCGGCTTCGACGAGACCTTCGCCATCGGCTTCAACGACACCGACTTCTGCCTGCGCCTGCGCGCCGCCGGCCTGCGCGTGCTCTACGACGGCCACACCATGCTCTACCACCACGAGAGCGCCACGCGCTCCACCACGAAGCAGGTGTTCCACCCCGAGGACACCGCCCGCCTGCTCGACCGCTGGGCCGGCCTCCTGCACGACGGCGACCCGTTCTACAGCCCGCTGCTCAGCGACCGGACCCAGGACCACGTGCTGCGCGAGGACGACGGCTGCCGAGTCGCGCACGCGCCACGGGTCACGACGCTGCGGGAGTGAAGCAAGCAAGGTTGAGGCTCTGCCTCAAACTCCGCCAAAGGCTGCGCCCTTGGAACGCATCCCTTAAGTAAGTGAGATCAAAGGGTCCTCGGACCCTTTGCGGGTTTGGGCAGAGCCCATGCTTGCTGCCTGGCTCAGCCCGCCGCCAGCCCCGCCTGCGCCCACGCCTCCCCGATCTGCCCCACCCGCCACTCGTGCATCTCGTCGCCCGGGTCGACGCGGTAGAATACCGTCGGCAGGTCGGTGCACACCCCCTTGTGCCGGCACAGGCTCTCGAACACCCGCCGGTCGGCCGACATGCCCTTCGGGTCCTCGCGCAGCGGCTCGGTCCACAGCAGCGGCACCGCCGGGCACGCCAGCTTGTCGACCAGCAGGCAGTTGGTGTCCACGAAGCCGCCGAACCGCTCCGCGAACACGCCCCGCCCCGGCCCCACCGACTCCCAGCCGTCGACGCAGACCGGGCGCGACGTCGCGGGATGCACGAACCAGCGCAGCGAGAACGCCCAGTCCGCCCCCGTCTGCACGAGCGCCGCCTTCAGCGTGGCCAGGTGCCGCGCGTCCCACCAGTTGTCGTCGTCGAGGTAGGCCACCCAGCGGCTGTTCGCGAGATGGGTCAGCACGCCGCGCAGCACGCCCCCGTCGCGCGCCCGCCCGAGCCCGCCGTGGCGCACCGAGGTCGAGTACCCCGGCCACAGCACCTGCACCACCCACCCCGCCGGCCGCTGCCGGCACGCCGCCTCCACCAGCTCGAGCCCGCCCGCCGCCACGTCGACACCGACCAGCACGTGCACCCGCCCCGCGAACCCGCCCGCCGCCTGGGCGAACACCGACACCAGCGCCTGGTGCAGCGACACCCGCAGCACGGTGGGGATCACCACGGCCGCATCCATCGGCGTCTGCAGGTCCGCGCCCGGGTCGCAGAACGTGCTCAGCCCCGGCGCGATCACGGGCGCACCACGACGAACCCCACGGCGGCGGCCGCCATCACCCACAGCGGACTGATCCGCGTGAACCCCAGCAGCACGGTGGCCGCCGCCGTGGTCGCCCACCCCGCCCACCCTGTCTCCGTGCCGCGCACCAGCACGAGCGCACTGGCGAAGATCATCCCCGCCGCCACCGGCGCCAGCGCGCTCTCCACCACCGGCCGCCACGCCGCGTGCTCGTGCCGCCGCCACACCCTCGCCGCGAGGAACACCGCGAGGCACGACGGCGTGTACATCCCGACCGCGGCAACCAGTGCCCCCGCCAGCCCCGCCGCCTTCTGCCCGACCAGCACCACGATCAGCGACCCCGGCCCGGGTGCGGCGCGCGACAGTGCGAAGGCGTCGAGGAACTGCTGCGCGCTCATCCAGTGGTGCTGGTCGACCGCGGCGCGCTGCATCGCCGGCAGCACCCCGCTGCCCCCGCCCACCGCCACCAGCGACAGCGACCCGAACAGCACCAGCAGCTGCAGCAGCGTCGCGTTCAAGGCCGCCGCGCCCCGATCGCCATCAGCCCCACGCTCGCCGGGATCGCCACCAGCAGCGTCGGCACCAGCGGCCAGCCCAGCACGCCCACACCCACGCTGAGCACCGCGACGATGCCGAGCTGCCGCACGCCGCGCAGGCTGTCGCGCGTGATCTGCACCCCGTTGGCCAGGATCAGCCCGACCGCCGCCGCCCCCAGCCCGCCGAGCGCCGCGTCCACGACCGGGTTCTCCCCCTGCCGCAGCAGCACCGCGCCCGCGGCCAGCACCAGCGCGGCCGGCACCCCGACCAGCCCGGCCAGCGACGCCAACGCCCCCGGCCCGCCGCGCAGCGTGGTGCCGATGAACACCGCCAGGTTCACCGCGTTGGCCCCGGGCGCGACCTGCGCCAGCGCAAGCCCGCTGAGGAACGCGCCGTCCTGCATCCAGCCGCGCCTGACCACCACCTCGCGCCGCATCCACGCGCTCAGCCCGCCGCCCCACGCCTGCAGCCCCAGCCGCAGGAAGCACAGGAACAACGCCCCCAGGCCCGGCGGCCCGCCGTGCTCTCCGTCGCCGCGCGTCATCGCCCCTCCTGCTGTCCGCGGGCGCGCCCTCGCAGCCGGCACTACCCGGGCCCAGCGTGGCCGAGCCGTGGCGCCCGGGCAACGCCGCGCCGCCGCGTGTGGAACCCGGCGCACGCGCAACCCGCCTTGATGAACATTTCGCGTTGTTGCACGTTCACCCGCACAGCCGGATTCAAGCCGGCCTGTCCGCATCAGGAAATCCCGCCATGACCAGCACCACCGCCATCCTGTCCCGCTCTTCGCTCGCCGGCCGCGTCCTCCTGCTGGCGCTGCTGGCGATGTCCGCGGCCTCGCTGTCCGCCTGCAACACCGTCGAGGGCGCCGGCGCCGACGTCAGCTCCATCGGCCGCGGCGTGACCGGCGCCGCGTCCGGCACCAAGGCGGCCGTGACGCCCTGATCCCCACCGTCGCCCGCCGCGTCGCCCCCTGGGCAACCCGGCGGGCGACACGGCCCCTACACCTCGGCGGCCCGGGTGGTTTATAGACCCGCCATGACCGCATCGCCCGACCTCTCACGGCCCGACGCGCCACCCCGGCCCGGCCCTTCTTCCGAGCCGGTCCTGGTCACCGGCGCCACCGGTTTCGTGGGCTCCGCCGTCGCCCGTGCCCTCGTGGCCCGCGGCGAGCGTCTACGCCTGCTGGTCCGCCCGAACGGCGACCGCCGCAACCTCGCCGGCCTCGACGCCGAGCTGGCAGAAGGCGACCTCACCGATCCCGCGTCCCTGCGCCGCGCCGTCGCCGGCTGCTCCGGCCTGTATCACGTTGCCGCCGACTACCGCCTCTGGGTTCCCGACCCCGCCGCCATGCTCCGCGCCAACGTCGACGGCACCACCACGCTGCTGACCGCCGCCGCCGAGGCCGGCATCCCCCGCATGGTCTACTGCAGCTCCGTCGCGGCGCTCGGCGTGTTCTACGACGGCACCGTCGCCGACGAGGACACCCCCGTGCACCCCGACGCCGTGATCGGCACCTACAAGCAGTCCAAGTACCGCGCCGAGCAGGCCGTCCTCGCCCTCGTCCGCGACCGCGCCCTCCCCGTGGTGATCGTCAACCCCTCCACCCCCGTCGGCCCGAACGACATCAAGCCCACCCCCACCGGTCGCATGATCGCCGACGCCGCCGCCGGCCGCATGCCCGCCTACGTCGACACCGGCCTGAACGTCGTGCACGTCGACGACGTCGCTGCCGGCCACCTGCTGGCGATGGAGCACGGCCGCATCGGCGAGCGCTACATCCTCGGCGGCGAGGACTTCTCGCTCGGCGACCTCTTCGCCACCGTCGCGCGCATCGCCGGCCGCCGCCCCCCGCGCATCCGTCTGCCGCGGCAGTCGCTCTACCCCCTCGCCCTGGCCTGCGAGGCCCTGGCCCGCGTCGCCGCCGTGCCGCCGCTGGTGACGCGCGAGATGCTCGCGATGTCGCGCAAGAAGATGTTCTTCTCTTCCGCCAAGGCCCGCGCCGAGCTTGGCTACGCGCCCCGCCCCGCCGAGGACGCCGTCCGCGACGCCGTCGCCTGGTTCCGCGAGCACGGCATGGTCCCCCCGGCCAGGGCCGCCGGATGACGCCGGCAGGCAAGCAAGGCCAGAGGCTCTGCCTCTGGACTCCGCCAAGGGAAGCCCCTTGGATGGCCTTGCTGAGGGAAGGGGATCAAAGGGTCCTTGGACCCTTTGCGGGTTTGGGCAGAGCCCATGCTTCCTTCCTGCCTGGCCTCCCCGCGTGACCGCCCTGGCCGCGCTCTCCCTCCTCGTCTGGGCCTACCTGCTCCTGGCGCACGGCCGCTTCTGGTCCGCCGGCCCAGTGCTCGCCCCCGCCACGCCGCGCACGCCCTTGCCTGTCGCCGTGGTGGTCCCGGCCCGCGACGAGGCCGGCAGCATCGTGCGCGCCCTCGGCTCCCTGCTCGCGCAGCGCTACGACGGCGCGCTCCGCATCGTGCTGGTCGACGACGGCAGCACCGATGGCACCGGCGCCCTGGCCCGCGCCCTCGCCGATCCCCGCCTGACGGTGCTGGACGGCCGCCCGCGCCCCACCGGCTGGAGCGGCAAGCTGTGGGCGTTGGCGCAGGGCGTGGCGGCGAGCGGCGACGCGGAGCTGCTGCTGCTCGCCGACGCCGACATCGAGCACGATCCGGAGCACGTCGCCACGCTGGTCGCGCAGATGGAGCGCGGCGGCTTCGACATGGTCTCCGAGATGGTCGCCCTGAACTGCGAGAGCCCGGCCGAGCGCGCGCTGGTCCCCGCCTTCGTGTTCTTCTTCCAGCTGCTCTACCCGTTCCGCCGCGTCGCCGACCCCCGCCGCCGCACCGCGGCCGCCGCCGGCGGCACCGTGCTGATCCGGCGCGACGCCCTGGCCCGCATCGGCGGCCTCGAGGCCATGCGCGGCGCCCTGATCGACGACGTCACCCTCGCCGGCCTGGTCAAGCGTGGGGGGAAAATCTGGCTGGGCCACAGCCGCCTCGCCCGCTCCATCCGCCCCTACCCCGGTGCCGCGGACGTGTGGCGCATGGTCGCGCGCACCGCCTATGTGCAGCTGCGCCACTCGCCGCTGCTGCTTCTCGGCACGGTCGCGGGCATGGTGCTGGTCTGGATGGTGCCGCCGCTCGCGGCGCTGCTCGGCCACGGCGCGACGCGCTGGCTCGGGCTCGCCGCCTGGGCCGCCGCCGCCGGCGCCTACCTGCCCACGCTGCGCCGCTTCGGGCAAAGCCCGCTGTGGGCGCCGCTGCTGCCGATGGTGGCCGTGTTCTACACCGCCGCCACGCTGGGCTCCGCCTTCGACCACCACCGCGGACGCGGCGTCGTCTGGAAAAGCCGGGCGTACCAGGGGACATGATGCACGACACCGCGCAAGCCGGGGACACGGCGACCATGCCGCCCCCGATCGACACCCCGCCCGTGCCCGCCGACACCTCGGTGGAGCAGTGGTCCGGCAAGGACCGGGCTGACGAGAACTTCCCCGTGGGCGTGCTGATCCGCGCCGCCCTGCGCCCGCACGTCCACGCCTACTACGCCTTCGCCCGCAACGCCGACGACATCTCTGACAGCGAGACCCTGCCCGCCGCCGACAAGATCGCCCGCCTCGACCACATGCAGGCCGTGCTGCTCGGCCAGGCCGACGCCGGCGCGCCTTCCGCCACCGCGCTGCGCCGCAGCCTCGACGTCACCGGCGTCACCCACGCGCACTCCACCGACCTCCTCGTCGCCTTCCGCCGCGACGCCGACACGCTGCGCACCGCCGACTGGCCCGAGCTGCTGGAATACTGCCGCTTCTCCGCGATGCCCGTGGGCCGCCACGTGCTCGACCTGCACGGCGAGGACCGCGCCACCTTCGCGCCGTCCGACGCGTTGTGCGCCGCGCTGCAGGTGCTCAACCACCTGCAGGACTGCGCCGAGGACCTGCGCCGCCTCGACCGCTCCTACCTGCCGCAGGACCTGCTCGCCCGGCACGGCGCAAACGTGGAGGACGTGCTCCTCCCCGCCGCCACCCCCGGCCTGCGCGCCGTGTTCGACACCCTGCTCGACCGCTGCGACGCCCTGAACGACGAGGCCGCCGCCCTGCCCCGCCTGGTCCACGACCCGCGCCTGCGCCTGGAGACCGCGGTGATCCTCGCCCTGTCGCGCCGCCTCGCCCGCCACCTGCGCCGCGCCGACCCTGTCGCCGGCCGCGTCAAGCTGGGCCGCATCGACGCCGGCGCCAGCCTGCTGCGTGCCCTGCCCTCCCTGCGCCCCACCCGCCGCGGCGCGCCGCGCGCCGCCCCGCTCGGCGCCGCGCCGGCCGACCTCGCCGAGGTGGAGCGCCTGGTGCGCGCGTCGGGCACCTCGTTCTACCGCGGCATGAAGGTCCTGCCGCCCGATCGCCGCGCCGCGATGTACGCGATCTACGCGTTCTGCCGCGTGGTCGACGACATCGCCGACGACGAGGCCCCCTTCGCCACCAAGCTGCCCCGCCTCGCCGAATGGCGCGCCCGCATCGACGCGGTCCTCAAGGGCCGCGCCGACGACGCCGTGAGCCGCGTGCTGCTGGCCGCCACCGACCGCTTCGGCCTTCGCCGCGAGGACTTCATGGCCGTGATCGACGGCATGCAGACAGACTGCGAGACCGTGATCGTCGCCCCCTCGGAGGCCGAGCTGGACCTGTACTGCGACCGCGTCGCCGCCGCCGTCGGCCGCCTCTCGGTGCGCGCGTTCGGCGACAGCTCCCCCGAGGCCGACCTTGTCGCCTGGTCGCTCGGCCGCGCCCTGCAGATGACCAACATCCTGCGCGACATCGCCGAGGACGCCGAACGCGGCCGCCTCTACCTGCCCCGCGAGTGGCTCGACGCCGAGGGCGTGCCCCACGACGCCGCCCTCGCCCTGCGCCACCCCGCCCTGCCCCGCGTGTGCGCGCGCGGCGCCGTGCTCGCCCACGCCCGCTTCGCCGACGCCCGCGCCGCGATGCGCGCCTGCGACCGCCGCGCCATGCGCCCCGCCCGCCTCATGGCCGACACCTACGACGCGGTGCTCTCGCGCCTGGAGCAGCGCGGCTGGCAGCACCCGGAGCGGCGCGTCTCCCTGTCCGCCTGGCGCAAGCTGGCGATCGCGCTCCGCCACGTGGCCGCCTGAGATGCCGCGCGACGTCCCCGGCGGCGAGAACATGGTCCATGTGGTCGGCGCGGGCCTCGCCGGCCTGTCCGCCGCGATGACGCTGGTCGAGGGCGGCCGGCGCGTCACCGTGCACGAGTCCGGCCCCCAGGCCGGCGGCCGCTGCCGCTCCTACTTCGACCGCGAGCTCGGCTGCCGCCTGGACAACGGCAACCACCTGCTGCTGTCCGGCAACCGCGAGTCCTGGGCGTTCATGGACCGGGTCGGCACGCGCGCCACCATGGGCGGACCCGGCGCCGCGGTGTTCCCGTTCATCGACGTCGCCACCGGCGAGCGCTGGACCGTGCGCCCCAATGCCGGCCGCGTCCCCTGGTGGGTGCTCTCGCCGCGCCGTCGCGTGCCCGGCGCCAGCCTGCGCGAGTTCGCGGCGCTGCTGGCCTTGCGCCGCGCGTCGCCCACCGCCACCGTCGCCAAGATGCTGCCGAGCGGCGAGCTGTCGCGCCGCCTGCTGGAGCCGCTGGCGATCGCGGCCCTCAACACCCCGCTGGCCACCGGCAGCGCCCGCCTGCTCGGCCGCATCATGGACGAGTCCCTGTCGCGCGGCGGCCGCGCCTGCGTGCCCGCCTACCCCCGCGAGGGCCTGTCGGAGACCTTCATCGACCCCGCCGTGGAATGGCTGCGCCGACGCGGCGCCACCGTTCACACCGGGCACCGCATCGCCGCCCTGTCGATGCGCGCGGACCGGGTGGAGTCGCTCGGTGGCCCGTCCGGCACGATCGGGCTCGGCCCCGACGACTCCGTGCTGCTTGCCGTGCCCGCGCCGGCCGCGGCCGCGATGGTGCCTGACCTCGTGGTGCCCGACGAGTTCGAGGCCATCGTCAACCTGCACTACCGCATCGACTCCGACCCGGGCGAGGCCGGCTTCGTGGGCCTGATCGGCGGCACCGCGGAGTGGGTGTTCCTCAAGCCCGGCGTGGTGTCCGTCACCATCAGCGCCGCAAACCGCTTGGTCGAGCGCACCGCCGAGGACCTCGCCACCTCGCTGTGGCCCGAGGTGAGCCTCGCCGCCAGCCTACAGGCCCCGCTGCCGAAATGGCGCGTGGTCAAGGAGAAGCGCGCGACCTTCGCCGCCACCCCCGCCCAGGACGCACGCCGTCCGGGCGCCCCCACCGCCTGGCGCAACCTGGCGCTTGCCGGTGACTGGACCGCGACGGGCTTGCCCGCCACCATCGAAGGTGCAATCAGGTCCGGCCGCACCGCCGCCCGCCACCTGCTTGCCGGGTGAGTCCGGCCGCGTGCGACACACCGCCCGAGACCTCCCGCCCCGGCGCCCCCGGGCCGGGACCCACGGCGACTGGACACGCGATGCCCGCTGACACGCTGCTCACCCAAGCCACGGCAACCGCCACGCCCCGCCCGGCCGCCGGCGCGCTCGACCACGCGATCGAGGCCGCCCACGCCGCCCTGCTGCGCCGCCAGAAACCCGACGGCCACTGGGTCTTCGAGCTGGAGGCCGACGCCACCATCCCCGCCGAATACGTGCTGCTCGAGCACTACCTCGACCGCATCGACCCGGCGCTGGAGGCGAAGATCGGCACCTACCTGCGCGCCATCCAGGGCGAGCACGGCGGCTGGCCGCTGTTCCACGACGGCGCCCTCAACATCTCCGCCAGCGTGAAGGCCTACTACGCGCTGAAATGCCTGGGCGACTCCCCCGACGCCCCGCACATGCGCCGCGCCCGCGACGCGATCCTGGCCGCCGGCGGCGCCGAGCGCACCAACGTGTTCACCCGCCTCCAGCTCGCGCTCTTCGGCCAGGTGCCCTGGCGCGCCGTGCCGGTGATGCCCGTCGAGATCATGCTGCTGCCGCAGTGGTTCTTCTTCCACCTGTCCAAGATCAGCTACTGGTCGCGCACCGTCGTCGTCCCCCTGCTCGTGCTGCTCGCCCGCCAGCCGGTGGCCCGCAACCCCCGCGGCGTCGCGATCCCCGAGCTGTTCCGCACCCCGCCCGACCAGGTGCGCGACTACATCGCCGGCCCCTACCGCTCGCAGTGGGGCAAGCTCTTCCGGCGCGTCGACCAGGTGCTCCGCCTCGTCCAGCCCGGCTTTCCCGGCGCAGTGCGCGAGCGCGCCATCGCCGCCGCCATGGCCTTCGTCACCGAGCGCCTCAACGGCGACGACGGCCTGGGCGCGATCTACCCGGCCATCGCCAACACCGTGATGATGTTCGACGCCCTCGGCGTGCCCGCCTCCGACCCCCGCGCCGCCATCGCCTGGGCCGCCGTGCAGAAGCTCCTCGTCGTCGGCGAGGACAGCGCCTACTGCCAGCCCTGCCTCTCCCCCGTCTGGGACACCAGCCTCGCTGGCCACGCCGTCGCCGAGGCCGCCGGCGAGTCCAGCCCCGCGCTCGCCGCCGCCTGCGACTGGCTCGTCCCGCGCCAGATCACCGACGTCGTCGGCGACTGGGCCGTGCGCCGCCCGAACACGCCACCGGGAGGCTGGGCCTTCCAGTACAACAATCCCCACTACCCCGACGTCGACGACACCGCTGTGGTCGCCATGCTCCTGCACCGCGCCGCCAACCCCGCCCACGCGGACTCCATCGAGCGCGCCCGCCAGTGGATCGTCGGCATGCAGAGCAGCGACGGCGGCTGGGGCGCCTTCGAGCCCGAGAACACCCACGACCACCTCAACCACATCCCCTTCGCCGACCACGGCGCCCTGCTCGACCCGCCCACCGCCGACGTCACCGCGCGCTGCGTGTCGTTCCTCTGCCAGCTCGCCGACCCCCGCGACAGCCGCACGATCGACCGCGGCCTCGCCTACCTCCGCCGCGACCAGGAAGCCGACGGCTCCTGGTTCGGCCGCTGGGGCACGAACTACATCTACGGCACCTGGTCTGTCCTGTGCGCGCTGAACGCCACCGGCGTCGCCCCGCACGACCCCGCCGTGCGCCGCGCCGTTGCCTGGCTGCTGTCCGTGCAGCGCGACGACGGCGGCTGGGGCGAGGACGAGGAGAGCTACGGCGATGCCCCCCACGGCCGCTACCACACAGCCACCCCCTCGCAGACCGCCTGGGCCCTGCTCGGCCTCATGGCCGCCGGCGAGGCCCACAACCCCGCCGTCGCCCGCGGCATCGCCTGGCTCCAGGCCGCCCAGCGCCCCGACGGCGAGTGGGACGAGCTGCCCTATACCGCCGTCGGCTTCCCCCGCGTGTTCTACCTCCGCTACCACGGCTACCGCCTGTTCTTCCCGCTCCTCGCCCTCGCCCGCCACCGCACCCTCTCGCACGGCACCAGCCGCAAGGTCGCGTTCGGCTTCTGAGAGCCGCCCCAAGCATCCAGGAAGAAGCAGTGCAGCAAGGCCTTCTTTTTCTGAAGAAAAAGAAGCAAAAAGACTTTGCCCGTTAGAAAGCCGCCCCGGACGCCTGGCACAAAGCCGATATGCAGAAGTTCTTTGGTTCTTTCTTTCAAGAAAGAATACGCTTCCTTTCTCCCGCGCAGGAAACGGATACCGCCAATGGCCCATGACGAGCCCTAGTGGCCCGGCCTGACCTACCCCCCCGCGGCCGCATCGGCATCCTGGTCGGCCTCGCCGCCGAGGCCCGGATCGCCGCCCCGCTCGGCTGCCGCGTCGCCATCGGCGGCGGCACGGCCACGGGCGCTGAGGCCGCGGTGCGCCAACTGATCGAAGCCGGAGCCACCGCGCTCGTCAGCTTCGGCCTGGCGGGCGGCCTCGACCCCGACCTGCCGCCCGGCACGCTCCTGGTTCCGCAAACCCTGCTGCTGGACGGCGACGACCCGCTCGCGACGGACGCCGCGCTGTGCGCCTGGCTCGGCGGCGCGACCCACGGCCCCCTGTTCTGCGGCACCGCGATCGTGGCGGACGTGGCCGGCAAACGCGCCCTGCACGCCCGCACCGGCGCCGCAGCGGTGGATCTGGAAAGCGGCGCCGTCGCGCGGGCTGCGGCGCGGCACGGCCTCGCGTCCGGCGCCCTGCGCGCGGTGTGCGACCCGGCGGAACGCGACCTCCCGCCGGCCGCGCTCGCCGCCCTGGACTCGGCCGGCGCGATCGGCGCGGCGCGGGTGCTCGGTTCGGTGCTGCGCCGGCCGGCCCA
The DNA here is from genome assembly GCA_050920955.1 of Janthinobacterium lividum. Classification (GTDB taxonomy): domain Bacteria; phylum Pseudomonadota; class Alphaproteobacteria; order Acetobacterales; family Acetobacteraceae; genus CAXSEF01. Next base: position 20,504 of record JBPBQS010000160.1, read on the forward strand.
GGTCCCGGCGCTGCTCCGCCTCGCGCGCGACGCCGCCGCGGCGCAACGGGCGCTGCGGGAAAGGGTGCGGCTGATCGCGGCGGCCTGACGGCAGGCGGGCCCGCGCCGGCAAAAGGCCCGGAACGCCTCCGGAAATCCCTTGCCTAAGTGATGGATTCCAAAGGCGAGCCTTTGGCGGAGCTCGAGGCAGAGCCTCGACCTTTCCTGCCTTGGCGACGCTCCTCCAGCCACAGCGAATACGTCGCGCGGCAGACTGCGAGCCAAACCTCGAGCGACGGATCGCCCAGCTCGTCCTGCCCCGGGAGCCGGTCCAACCGCCCGCAGTAGAGCCCGTCCCGCCGCAGCTCCACGGAGCCTGGAGGGTGCCCCTCGTCGGCGAGGGTGACGTAGAGCAGCGCGGCCTGCCCGAGCCCGCGCAGCAGGCTCCAGATCGGCACCACCTCCGCCTCCGCGAGCGGCGCCTCGCGCCTGAGCACGAAGATGCGCGACCCCTCCGCCAGGTCGTCGAGCAGCAGCTTGCGCATCACCGACATGCGCGCGACCAGGATGGCGTGTACCCGCTCGGGGGGCATCGCACCTTCCTTGACGTCGGCCATCACCCCCAGGCTGTAGGCGTCCTGGAAGCCCAGGTAGTCGGGCGGCCCCTCGTAGACCTGCACCGCCGCCACCCGCAGCGTCGCCGGATCGTCCACCCCCTCGAACCGCCGGGCCAAGCCGTGCGCGATCTGCGCCATGCTCATCCTGGCGTGGCGGAACAGCGTCGGCACCTCCAGCCCGGAGCGGTGCTGCACCACGCTGAACTCGGCGTTGTCGCCCAGGCAGCGGAAGCGCTGCATCAGGTCCTTGGGCGCCATGTGCTCGACCGACTCGCCCCACAGCGCGGGCGCGAAGGACAGGGTGCGGATGCTGAGCGACATCAGCCACAGCGACAGCACGCGCACGTCGTCGCCGCGCCCCAGGTCCGCCGGCCGCACCCCCTCGGGATGCACCAGGCGCACGCGCAGCACGCCGCCGGCCGCCACCAGGCTGGCCGGGAACGCCACCATCGTCTCGACGCCGAACGAGGCCAGCCTGCGGCCCATGTCGAAGCCGTTGAGCAGGATCGTGACGTTCTGCGGCCGGTCGAACGGCGTCATCGCCAGCGAAAGCTCGTAGCCGGGCGCCGCCCCGGCGCCGTCCTGCCGGAAGTCGTCCACCCGCAGCCGGATCTCGCTCTCCTCGCCGACCGCCCAGAGGCCGTCCTGCTCGGGCATGCCCCAGCCCTCGCCCAGGCAGCCCAGCGCCGCCTCGCCCTCGCGGAACCGCAGCGACAGCACGCTGCGCTGCGGCGACGGCGGCACGGGGTGGAAGAAGGCGCGCGTGCGGTTGACGTCGCCCGCGGGCGCGGCGGCGACGGCCTCCACCTCGGCGAGCAGCACCGCGCGCTCCGCCTCGTCCTGCCACGGATCGCGATGCGCCGGCTCGTCGCGCAGCATGTCGAACAGCGCCCCGTTCGCCGTGACCTGCCCCTCGTCGGCGAAGCTCGAGTCCGCGGTCGGCTGCATTCCCCCGGCGAGCGACAGGTACTCGTAGCCGCCATCGTCGCGCGCCGGGTCCCAGAACCCGCCCATGCCCTCGCGGATCATGCGCTGCGTCAGGTCGACGTGCTCGTGGCCGTAGCCGCGGAACCGCGTGTCGAAGAAGCCCGCGCGCTCGATCGCCCTGCGGCTGAACGCGGACACCTGGGCCGTGCTGGCGGTGGTGAGGAACGGGTCGTCCAGCGAGCCGCTGCCGCGCAGGAAGATGTGCGGGGGGAACCACTCGCCGGCGTAGTTCATGTGGTCGTAGCGCCGCGCCGCCTCGGCCCACATCGTGAGCCACCCGGCCTCCGCCGGGAACGCGTCGTCCTCCAGCAGCACGATCGCGTCGTGGCCGCGCCGGAACAGCGTGTAGAGCGCGCGGTTCTTGTTCCACGCGACGCCGCGGTTGCGCCCGGTGACGTAGTCGAGCCCGGTGCCGGCGAGATACTCGACGGTGCCGTCGCTGGAGCCGTCGTCGGCCACCACCAGGTCGAACGGCTCCGGCGTGACGGCCCGCAGGCGCGCGAGCGTCTCCTCCAGCTTCCACTTGCGGTTGTAGGTCGTGATCCCGACACCGATCGAAGGCAAGGTCGTTCTCCCGATCCACCTGCCGCCACACTAGGGCATCCGCACGGCACATGGCGAGACGCCACCGCGCGGCCCGGCACGCGTCCCTTGCGCCGGACCGCCTCAGCGCGTGGGCGTGGGCGGCGTGGTCGAGTGGTCGTAGAAGCCGCGCCCCGACTTGCGCCCGAGCCACCCCGCCTCGACGTGCTTCCCCAGCAACGGACAGGGCCGGTACTTCCCGTCGCCGAACCCCTGGTGCATCACCTGCATGATCGACAGGCAGGTATCGAGCCCGATCAGGTCCGCCAGCTCCAGCGGCCCCATCGGGTGGTTCGCGCCGAGCCTCATCGCCGTGTCGATCGAGAGCACGTCGCCCACGCCCTCCTGCAGCGCAAACGCCGCCTCGTTGATCATCGGCACCAGCACGCGGTTGACGATGAACGCCGGGTAGTCCTGCGCGGTGGCCACGGTCTTCCCCATGCGCCGCGCGACCGCCGCCACCGCCTCGAACGTCGCGTCCGAGGTGGCGATGCCGCGGATCACCTCGACCAGCGCCATCACCGGCACCGGGTTCATGAAGTGCATGCCGATGAACCGCTCCGGCCGGTCCGTGCCCGCCGCCAGCCGCGTGATCGACAGCGACGAGGTGTTCGACGCCAGGATCGCGTCGCCGCGCAGATGGGGAATGGCCGCCGCGAAGATCGCCTGCTTGACCGACTCGCGCTCCGTCGCCGCCTCGACCACGAGCCCGCACGCCGCAAGCGCCGCATGGTCCACGCCGGTCGCGATCCGTCCCAGCGCCGCCGCACGTGCGGCCTCGTCAACCTGCCCCTTGGCGACCTGGCGCGCGAGGTTGCGCCCGACCGTGGCGACCGCCCGCCCCAGCGCCGCCTCGTCCGCGTCCAGCAGCACCACGTCGAGCCCGGCCAGCGCGGCGACATGGGCGATGCCCGCGCCCATCTGCCCCGCGCCGATCACGCCGACGCGGGTGATCCCGCCCGGCGCCGACGCCTCGCTCACTCGCGCGCCAGTTCCGCCTGCAGCTCAGGCAGCGCGGTGAACAGGTCGGCCACCAGCCCGTAGTCCGCGACCTGGAAGATCGGCGCGTCCTCGTCGCGGTTGATCGCCACGATGACCTTGCTGTCCTTCATGCCCGCGAGATGCTGGATCGCCCCCGAGATGCCGATCGCCAGGTACAGCTCCGGCGCCACGATCTTGCCGGTCTGCCCGACCTGGAAGTCGTTCGGCACGAAGCCCGCGTCCACCGCCGCGCGTGAGGCGCCCATCGCCGCCCCCAGCCGGTCCGCGATCGGCTCCAGCAGCGAGAAGTTCTCCCCCGACCCCATGCCGCGCCCGCCCGACACCACGACCCGCGCCGCCGAAAGCTCCGGCCGCTCAGAGCGCGACAGATCGGCCGACACGAACCGGCTGCCCCCCGGGGACGCCACCGCCGGCGCGTCCTCCACCACCGCCGAGCCGCCGGAAGCGGCCACCGGGTCGAAGCTCGCCGCGCGCACCGTCATCACCTTGGTCGCGTCAGACGAGCGCACGGTGGCCAGCGCGTTGCCGGCGTAGATCGGCCGCACGAAGGTGTCGGCGTCCTCCACCCCGGCGATGTCGCTGATCTGCTGCACGTCGAGCAGCGCCGCCACGCGCGGCATCACGTTCTTGCCCAGCGCCGAGGACGCCGCCAGCAGGTGCGTATACCCCGGCGCCATCGCCACCAGCAGCGCCGCCAGCGGCTCTGCCAGCGGATGCGCATACGCCTCCGCCTCGGCGCGCAGCACTTTGGCCACGCCGGGCAGCGCCGCCGCCGCCCCGGTCGCCGCCTCGGTGGCGTCCCCGGTGACCAGGACGTGCACGTCCGCCCCCAGCCGCGACGCCGCCGCCACCGCGGAGCGCGACGGCTGCTTGATGCCGGCGGGCTCGTGCTCCAGCAGGACCAGGACGCTCATCAGATCACCTTCGCTTCGGTCTTCAGCAGCGCGACCAGCTCGGCCACGCTCGCCACCTTGCGCCCCGCCTTGCGCACGGGCGGCTCGCTCACCTTCAGGGTGGTGAGTCGCGGCGTCGCGTCCACCCCCAGCGCCTCTGGCGTCAGCGTCTCGATCGGCTTCTTCTTCGCCTTCATGATGCCCGGCAGCGTCGCGTAGCGCGGCTCGTTCAGCCGCAGGTCCGCCGTCACGATCGCCGGCATGCGCAGCGCCACGGTCTCCAGCCCGCCGTCCACCTCGCGCGTGACGACCAGCTCCTCGCCGTCGACCACGACCCGGCTGGCGAACGTCCCCTGCGGCCAGTCCAGCAGGGCGGCCAGCATCTGTCCGGTCGCGTTCATGTCGTCGTCGATCGCCTGCTTGCCCATGATCACCAGGCCCGGCTGCTCGCGCTCGACCAGCACGCGCAGCATCTTGGCCACCGCGAGCGGCTCGGGCGAGACCACGGTCTGCACCAGGATCGCGCGGTCCGCCCCCATCGCCAGCGCCGTGCGCAGCGTGTCCGCACACTGCGCCACGCCGATCGAGACCACCACGATCTCGGTGGCCGTGCCGCGCTCCTTGAGGCGCACCGCCTCCTCGACGGCGATCTCGTCGAACGGGTTCATCGACATCTTGACGCCCGCGGTCTCGACGCCGGAGCCGTCCGCCTTCACGCGGACCTTCACGTTGTAGTCGATCACGCGCTTGACGGGCACGAGGAGCTTCATGGGATCTGCGTTCTTCCGGGTCGGGCGACAGGCGGGGCGGCCTGCATGGGAGGGGCGCGCCCGCCGCATGCGAGCCGGACGACCCCGGCAGCCGCACGCGCGCGACCGTGCCGGCTGCGCACCACCGTGTCAAACGGGAGGAAGCAAGGCCGGGCCCTGCCCGGACCCGCCAAAGGCCCGAGGCCTTTGGCAACCCTTCCCTTAAGCAGTGGATTCCAGAGGCAAGCCTTTGGCGGAGCTCGAGGCGGAGCCTCGACCTTGCTCCCTACTGCCGCAGCAGGGTGACCAGCAGCAGGAACAGCACCAGCGCCGCCCCCTGCAGCAGGATGCGCCACTGCATCAGCTTGTTGGACCGGTGCGGGTCCATGCCGCGCGCCAGGCCGATCAGGCCCGCGGCCAGCACCACCACCACGCTCGCGAGGGCCAGAACGACAAGGATGGTCAGGACGGTGGTCATGGCAGCCTGTATGGGGAGGCCTGCCCGGCTTTGCACCCCTGAGCGACGCCGCGCATGAGCGGCCCCGCACCCCGCCGCGACCGCCGCGGTTGACAGCGCCGGAAGCGGCATGGTTCGCCCGCGCCATGCGACACCTCCCGCCGGCCCCGAACACCCTGCCGCCTTCTGCCGCCCGGCATAGCCGATGTCTCGCCGCGCTGCTGGCGATCGTGCTGGCCGCCGCGCCCCTGCGCCCGGCGGCCGCCGCGGACGCCCCGGCCCCGGTGAGCACGGCGCAGGCCCGGCAGATCCTCGACCTGCTGAACGACCCCGCCCGGCGCGCCCAATTCGCCGCCACGCTGCAGGCCATGGCCAAGGCCGCCCCCGCCACCGACGACGAGGACGGCCCGCCGGCCCCCGCCGCCAAACCCGCCGCGACCGCCGCGACGCAACCCGCCACCTCGGCCGCCACCCCGGCCCCCGCCGCCGCGGCGCCCGCGCCTGCCGCCCCGACGGAGTCCAAGGCGCCCAAGCTCGCCCCCGACAGCCTCGGCGCCGCGCTGATCACCCAGAGCGCCGGCTGGTTCAGCGATGCCACCGCGCAGGTGTCGGCGGCGACCCGCACGCTGGGCGACTTCCCCCTGCTCTGGGCGTGGGTCGTGCGCACGATCGACAACCCGGACTCGCGCGCTCGCGTCACCGACGCCGCCTGGAAGCTCGCCGTGGTGCTGGGCGCGGCCATCCTCGCCGAGCAGGGCCTGCGCCGCGTCCTGCGCGGGCCCAAGGCGCGCCTCGCCCGCATCGCCCCCGAGGGCTCGGGCGAACCCGACGAGGACCCCGAGAGCACCGACCCCGACCGCCAGGCCGAGGCCGCGTCCCTCTCCGACGCCCGCACGCCCACCCTCGTCGCGTCGGAGGCGACGCGCGACGCCGCACCGGCCACGGCGCCGCAAGGCGCCAGCCCCGCGCCCACGATCAGCGAGGCGCTGTCCCGCCCCGCCGCCGCCCCGTCCGACGCCCCCCCCGGCGCCGACCTGCCCGGACCAAGGCTGCCCGACGACCTGCTTCCCGGCCCGCCGATGCCGGCCGCCCCCCACCCCGACCTCGCGCACCGGCCGGGCGATCCGCCGGCCGGCGCCGACCTGCCCGACACGCCGCTCGGCCCGCCCGCCCCCCCGCCGCCGTTGCCCGGCGCGGCCCCGCCCGTCCAGCGCCGCCGCCACCGCACGCTGCGCTCCGTGCGCCGCCTGCCCTTCGTGCTGTTGCGCCTGGTGCTGGAGGCCCTGCCGCTCGCGCTGTTCTGGCTGGTCGCCACGCTGCTGCTCGGCACCGACCTGGTGCTCAGCGCCAACACCCGCGGCGCGATCCTGTTCTACATGCAGGCCTACCTGCTGATCCGCGGCACCGTGGGCGTGGTGCGGACCCTGCTCTCGCCCGACTATAGGTCGCTGCGCCTGGTCCACGTCACCGACCGCACCGCCGCCTACACGCTGCGCTGGGTCACGATCCTGGTCTCCGTCGCCACCCTGGGCTGGGCGACGGTGGAGACCGGCATGCTGTTCGGCCTCTACACCGCCGCCCACGAGGCGCTGCTCAAGCTCGTGGCCCTCGTCGACCACCTCGCCCTGGTCGTCATGGTCCTCCAGCTCAGGGCGCCGGTCGCAGCACGCCTGCACGCCCGCCAGGGCCGCGACAGCCTGTGGGCGCGCGCGCTCAACCGCCTCGCCTCGGTGTGGCACTGGGTCGCGATCTTCTTCATCATGGCCATCTGGCTGGTATGGGCGTCGCAGATCCAGAACGGCTTCACCCGCCTGCTGCACTTCGCCGTCACCACCACGGCCATCGCCATCGCCGGCCGCCTGGTCGCCATCCTGCTGCTCGGCGGCCTCGACCGCGCCGTGCGCATCGGCCCGGACATGCAGGCCCGCTACCCCGGCCTGCAGGAACGCGCCGCGCGCTACTACCCCGCCGCCCGCGCCGTGCTCGGCGCCACCCTGTTCGCGCTCACCGGCCTCGTGCTGCTCCAGGCCTGGGGCCTCGGCTCGATCGCCTTCTTCTGGCGCGACCAGCTCGGCAACCGCATCATCTCCGCAGTCGTCACCGTCGCGGTCGCCACCATCCTCTCCATCGCCGTCTGGGAAGGCACCAACACCGGCATCGAGCGCCAGCTCGAGCGCCTGTCCAGCGACAACCAGCCCGTCCGCGCCGCCCGCCTGCGCACGCTCACGCCCATCCTGCGCACCGCGCTCCTCGTGGTGATCCTGCTCGTGCTCGGCATGACCGTGCTCAGCGAGATCGGCGTCAACATCGCCCCCCTGCTGGCCGGCGCCGGCATCGTCGGCGTCGCCCTGGGCTTCGGCTCGCAGAAGCTGGTGCAGGACTTCATCACCGGCATCTTCCTGCTGCTGGAGAACGCCATGCAGGTCGGCGACACCGTCACCGTCGCCGGCCTGTCCGGCACTGTCGAGATGCTCTCGATCCGAACGCTGCGCCTGCGCGCCGGCGACGGCTCCATCCACATCATCCCGTTCTCCTCGGTCACCACGGTGAACAACGCCAACCGCGACTACGCCAACGCCTCGGTCGCCGTGGGCGTCGGCTACGACTCCGACACCGACCGCGTCGGCGCGCTGCTCGGCGAGATCGTGCGCACCATGCGCGAGGACCCCTCCTTCGCGCCGCTCATGCTCGGCGACCTCTCGCTGTGGGGCGTCGACGAGCTCGGCGACTCCGCGGTCACCATCAAGGGCCAGGTCCGCACCACCGTCGGCGGCCGCTGGCCCGTGCAGCGCGAGATCCTGCGCCGCGTGAAGAAGCGCTTCGAGGCCGAGGGCATCGACATTCCCTACCCCACGCGCACCCTGCTGCAGCCGGACGCGAAGGCAAGGCCGGGGGGAGAAGCCTCCCCCCAGACCCCGGCCTCCTGAAGAAAGAAACCCCATATAACGCCGGTCCAGGGGCGGCTCGCCCCTGGCGGGTCCGGGCAGAGCCCGGCCTTGCTTCCTGGAGGACTTCGCCATGCCCGACGCGCTCTCGCTCATCGCCACGACCCTCGGCCGCGACGGCTACGCCTTCGCGCACGCCCCCGAGATGCGCGACGCGCTGCCCGGCCTGTCCGACTGGGAGGGCTTCGCCGCGAGCTGGGACCGCCTGGGCCTGGACACCTACATGGCCGACGGCGGCCGCTACCGGAAGCGCCGCCACGCTGCCTTCTCCGCGTCTGCGGGCGAGTCCGGCCTGCGCCGCAAGCCGCACCAGCCGCACTACCAGAGCCGCGACTACAACGCGCTGAACGGCGGCATCGCGCGCTGGTTCGAGCCGATCGAGGACGCGGTCGCGGACCACCCGGCCCTGCGCGCGATCCTGGCGGGCTGCACCGCGGTGTTCGACGGCCTGACCGACCCCGCGACGCGCCCCGCGTCCTGGCACGTCGAGCTGCACCAGTTCCGCATCGAGGCCCGCGCCGGCGAGGCGGGCCGCCCGACGCCCGAGGGCCTGCACCGCGACGGCGTGGACTGGGTGCTGGTGCTTCTGGTGCGCCGCGAGAACATCGCCAGCGGCGAGACCACGATCCACGACCTGGAGCAGCGCCCGCTCGGCAGCTTCACCCTGGAGCAGCCGCTCGACGCGGCGTGGGTGGACGACGGGCGGGTGTACCACGGGGTGACGCCGGTGGAGCCCGTCGAGGCGGGCCGGCCGGCGTACCGCGACGTGCTGGTGGTGACCTACAGGCGGGAGTGAGCGGCAGGGGCAGCTGTTCAGGCGGGCACCACCACCGCCCCCACTCCTGCGGCCGCTCCTGCCGGAACAGACGCAGCGACGGATACCACGGCGACTCCTCCCGCCCGTGCAGCCACCGCCAGTCCGCGGGCCGCGGCACCAGCACCCAGCACGCCACCCCCAGCGCGCCCGCCAGATGCACCACCGACGTGTCCACGCTGACCAGCAGGTCCAGGTTCGCCAGCAGCGCCGCCGTGTCCGCGAAATCCGCGAGATGCGCCGACACCTCGCGCACCTGCGGGAACCCCCGCAGGAACGCCTGGTCCGCCTCCGACACCGGCTTCTGCACCGTGACGAACTCGATCCCTCCAGGACCGGCGCGCCAGTTCACCCGCGACACCTCAGGCCTTGCGTGAGCGCAGGAAAGTCGGTATGTTTCCGAAACAAAAACAGGATAGCACCGCCCATCCGTCGAGAAACTAACATGGATTAGTTTCCGCGCGGCCGAATGACAAATAACCCTGCATTCAAACCACCAGACTCGAACTATATTTTAACAAGTGGAAGGCAAAATCCAGGAAACCAGAGGAAACCACGATGCTGCCTCCCTCGCCGCCAGTAGACGAGGAGGCAAGGCTGCGAGCGCTCCATGAATACGACCCCGCAACGCCGCTCGACGACGCCTCCTACGCGCCGATCCTGGAAATGGCGCGCGAACTGTTCAACGTGCCGACCGCGTTCATCAGCTTCGTCGGCCGCGAACGCCAGGTGTTCGCCGCCCGCCGCGGCCTGACCCTGTGCGAGACGGCGCGCGACATCTCGTTCTGCGCCCACGCGATCGCGGGCGCGGACATGCTCGTCGTGCTCGACGCCACCCTGGACCCCCGCTTCGCCGACAATCCCCTGGTGACCGGCGAGCCCTTCATCAGGTTCTACGCGGGCCTGCCCCTGCTCACCTCGTCCGGGCACGCCATCGGCACGCTGTGCCTGGCCGACGCCAGGCCGCGCCGCGACTTCGCCGCCCGCCAGCGCCAGCGCCTGCGACGCCTCGCGGACATGACGCTCGACAGGCTCGAGCTGCGCCGCCTCCAGGTCGCCGGCGACGCCAGCCAGGTCCGCTTCGAGAACATCGCCGCCACCTCGCCAGACGGCATCATCTGCGCCGACGGCGAGGGCCGGATCACCTTCTGGAACGCCGCCGCCGAACGGCTGTTCGGCTACCCCCCGTCCAGGGCGATCGGCTGCAGCCTCGACCTGATCGCGCCCGCCCGCCTGCGCCAGGGCCACGACAGCGTCCTGCAGCACGTCGCAGCGGGCACCGCGTCACGGCGCTCCCGCCAGCTCGTCGAGCTGACCGCGCAGCACGCCGACGGCCGCGAGTTCCCCGTCGAGCTGTCGCTGTCCACATGGCACGACGCGGGCGGCACGAACTTCGGCGCCATCCTGCGCGACATGACCGAGCACAGGACCGGCGAGGAGAAGCTGCTGCGCCTCGCCCACCACGACCCCCTCACCGACCTGCCAAACCGGCTCGTGCTGCGCCGGCGCATCGAGCAGCTGGCAGGCGGCACGGCCGGCGCCGCCCTGCTCGTGATCGACCTGGACGCCTTCAAGGCCGTCAACGACGACCACGGCCACCGCACCGGCGACCTGGTGCTGCAGCAGGTCGCCCAGCGCCTGCTCGCCTGCGTGCGCGCCGCCGACACCGTGGCCCGGCTCGGCGGCGACGAGTTCGCGGCCCTCCTCGGCGGCGTCGACGACCGGGCGCAGGCCGGCACGATCGCCGACAGCATGATCCGGGCGCTGACCCGCCCGATCGTCGCCGACGGCGAGACCATCAGCATCGGCGCCAGCGTCGGCATCGCCCTCTATCCCGGCGACGGCAGCGGCACGGACGAGCTGATGTCCAACGCCGACCTGGCGCTCTACCAGGCCAAGGGCGACCGCCGGCACTGCCACCGCGTCTTCACGCCCGCGCTGCGCTCCTCCGTCGACCGCGCCCGCGCCTACGACAACGAGCTGCGCCGCGCCTGCGACCAGGGCGAGTTCAAGGTGTTCTACCAGCCGCAGGTGCGCCTCTCCGACAACGCCCTGGTCGGCGCCGAGGCGCTGCTGCGCTGGCGCCACCCGCGCGACGGCCTGCTGCTGCCGGCGGCCTTCATGGCCGGGCTGGAGAACCGGCCGATCTCGGTCGAGGTCGGGCAGTGGGTGCTACGCACCGCGTGCCGCCAGGCGACGGCGTGGCGCGCGCAGGGCGCCGGCGAGTTCCGCATCGGCGTCAACCTGTTCGGCTCGCAGCTTCGCTCCGGCGACCTGGTCGGGAGCGTCCGCGAAGCCCTCGCCCTCTCCGGCCTGCCGCCGACGGCGCTGGAGCTGGAGGTGACGGAGAACATCCTGCTGCGCGCCGACGACAGCATGCTCGGCCCGCTGCGCGAGCTGCGTGCCGACGGGGTGCAGATCGCCTTCGACGACTACGGCACCGGCTACACCTCGCTGAGCATGCTCAAGCGCTTCCCCGTCACCCGGCTCAAGATCGACAGGAGCTTCGTGCAGGGCATGGCGGACCACCCGGAGGACGCGGCCATCGTGCGCGCCATCCTCTACCTCGCCCGCAGCCTCGGCTTCTCCGCAATCGCCGAGGGCATCGAGAACGCCGACCAGGCAGAGCGCCTGCGTCGCAAAGGCTGCAGCGAGGTGCAGGGTTTCCTGTTCGGACGCCCGGTGCCGGCCGCCGAGTTCCCTTCCGCCCTCGAAACCGCTGCCGGACGCCCGAGCGCCGTGCCGGGCGATCGTGCCGGCGCCACCCTCGGCCGCCCCGGCGCGAGGCCACGACGCCCGGCACGATCGGACGTCCACGCATGGACTCCCGCCACGCCCTAGCCGGCCTCGCGCCCCAGCGCCGCCACCACCCTCTCCACCACCGCCCCCCACTCCTGCGGCCGCTCCTGCCGGAACAGACGCAGCGACGGATACCACGGCGACTCCTCCCGCCCGTGCAGCCACCGCCAGTCCGCAGGCCGCGGCACCAGCACCCAGCACGCCACCCCCAGCGCGCCCGCCAGATGCACCACCGACGTGTCCACGCTGACCAGCAGGTCCAGGTTCGCCAGCAGCGCCGCCGTGTCCGCGAAATCCGCGAGGTGCGCCGACACCTCGCGCACCTGCGGGAACCCCCGCAGGAACGCCTGGTCCGCCTCCGACACCGGCTTCTGCACCGTGACGAACTCGATCCCCTCCACGCGCAGGATCGGCGCCAGATCCGCAAGCCCCACCGAGCGCCGCGCGTTGTTCGGATGCGTCGGCCGCCCCGCCCACGCCAGCCCCACCCGCCTGCGCCCTGTCCGCGCCCCGAGCCTGGCCGCCCACTCCGCCCGCTTCCCCGGATCCGCGTGCAGGTACGGCCCGTTCCACGGCACGGTCTCCAGCTCCGTCCCGAACAGCCCCGGCAGCGACGACATCAGGCAGTACGCGTCGTGCGGCGGAATGTCCGCGAACCGCACGTAGGCCGCCGCCACTCCCTGCGTGCCTGCCAGCAGCGCCACGACCTCCGGCCCCCAGCCGACGACCACCTCGCCCACCCGCTCCGCCACGCGCGGGATGTAGCGGGCGAACTGCATCATGTCCCCGAACCCCTGGTCCGCGACCAGCAGCACGCGCGCGCCGGGCATCCTCATGCCGTTCCACGCCGCCGCGTTCATCTTCGGCAGCGTGCCCTTCGCCTGGTCCAGCTTGTTGCGCCACTCGTACTCCAGCCACCCCGGCCGGAAATCCCCCAGCGACAGCAGCAGCTCGCCCAGAGCCATGTGCGCGTTGGCGTTCTCCGCGTCCCGCCCCAGCGCCGCGACGAAACACCCCAGCGCCGCCTGGTTCTCCGAGCGCGTCAGGTGCACCAGCCCGAGGTCCACCCGGTGCGGCGCGTTGTCCGGCGCCAGCCGCACCGCCTCCTGCCCCGCCCGCAGCGCGTCGTCGAGCCGGTTCGTCGCCCTGTACAACGAGCACAGGTTCGCGTGCCACGACGACACCTCCGGCAGCCGCGCCACCGCGCGCTCCAGCATCGCCATCGCCTCGTCGAGCTGCCCCGCCCGCCCCGCCAGGCTGCCCAGCAGCGCCAGCGCCGCCGGATGCTCCGCGTGCGCCGCCAGCACGTCCTGGCAGATGCCGCGCGCCTCGGACACCCGCCCCGCCGTGCCCGCCTGGACCGCCCGCGCCAGCGCTTGCTCCGGAGTCTCTGCGGCCGCCTGGCTCATCCTGCTCTCCCGTCAACTCGCGCGAGAATGTCAGCCGTTCCGCAACCGGCGCAAGTGCCCGCCCGATGCAATACGCTTGCCAAAACAAGTCCAGAGGCCCTGCCTCTGGACTCCGCCAGGGCGAGCCGCCCTGGACTGGCCTTCCTTAAGGGATGGGGATCCAAGGACCCCTGGTCCTTGGCGGGTCCGGGCAGAGCCCGGCCTTGCTTCCTGGCCTACCCTTGCCGCCCCCTTCCCGGCATGGTGCCGCCGATGACGATCCTGATCCTCCTCCTGGCCGGCGTGTGGGCCGGAACCCAGAACGCGCTTGCCGGCGGCGGCTCCTTCGTCACCTTCGCGGTCCTGCTCCTGACCGGCGTGGACGCGCGCGCCGCCAACATCACCTCCACGATCGCGCTCTTCCCCGGCCAGGTCGCCACCGGCTGGGCCGTGCGCCACAACACGGCCGGCGCCGGCCCCCTGCCGTTCCGCGCGCTGATGGCCATCAGCCTCGCCGGCGGCGCGATCGGCGCCGTGCTCCTGCTCGCAACCCCCGCCGACTTCTTTGCCCGCCTCGTGCCCTGGCTGGTGCTGTTCGCGACCGCCGTCTTCGCCTGGGGCAGCTTCCGCCGCCGTCCCCCCGCGCCGACCGCACACCCACGCCGCGCCCTCGGTCCCTGGCCCGCGGCGGCCGCGCAGTCCGCGATCTCGATCTACGGCGGCTACTTCGGCGGCGGCATCGGCTTCCTGATGCTTGCCGCCCTGGCCGTCGCCGGCCAGACCATGCGACAGGCCGGCGCCACCAAGAACGTGCTCGCCGGCGCCATGAACGCCTCGGCCATGCTGATCTTCGTGTTCTCCCCCGAGGTGCGCTGGATCCCCGTCGCGGCGCTCGCGGCCGGCTCGATCGCGGGCGGCCAGCTCGGCGCCTGGCTGCTGCTGCGCGCCAACGAGCGCCTGCTGCGCGCCGGCGTCGTGCTGATCGGCATCGCGCTCACCGTCGGCCTGTTCGTGCAGGCGCCCTGAACGGTGCTGTTCTCCACCCAGTTCTTCCTGCTCGGCTTCCTGCCCCCGGTCGTCCTGCTCTACCACCTCGCCGCCAACGACCGCAGGCTGCGCCAGGTCGTCCTGGTCTCGACCTCGCTGGTGTTCTACGCCGCCTGGAGCCGCCCGTACGCCGTGATGCTGGCCGCGCTCACCCTGGCCAACTGGCTGCTGGTCAAGCTCTGGGCCGGCCGCTCCGGCGTCTGGCGCGGCCTCTACCCGGCGCGGCGCGAGGCCCGCTGGATCCTCGACGCCGCCATCGCCCTCAACCTCGCCACCCTCGGCTGGTTCAAGTACGCGAACTTCGCGAAGGCCAACGTCGACGCCCTCGCCGGCATCCCCTTCGAGCCCTGGGACATCGTGCTCCCGCTCGGCATCAGCTTCTTCGTGTTCCAGAAGCTGTCCTACCTGCTCGACCTCAGGCGCGGCGACCGCCACGTCTACCGCCTGCTCGACTTCGCCGAGTTCGTGACCTTCTTCCCCCAGCTCATCGCCGGTCCCCTCGTCCGCCACAACGAGATCGTCCCGCAGTTCTCCGCCACCCCCCGTGGCCCCCACATGGCCGAGCTTGCCGCGCGCGGCGCGATCCTCTTCACCATCGGCCTGGCCAAGAAGGCGGCGCTCGCCGACACCCTCGCCCTGGTCTGCGACCCTCTGTTCGCCCGCGCCGCCACCACGCCCCTCAACCTCGCCGAGGCCTGGGCGGCGGCCGGCACCTACACTCTGCAGATCTACTTCGACTTCTCCGGCTACTCCGACATGGCGATCGGCATTGCCCTGCTGTTCGGCCTGCGCCTGCCCTACAACTTCGACGCGCCCTACCGCGCCGCCTCGATCCGCGAGTTCTGGCGCCGCTGGCACATCACCCTGAGCCGCTTCCTGCGCGACTACCTCTACATCCCGCTGGGCGGCAGCCGCGTCCCCGCCTGGCGCCAGCCGATCAACGTCGTGCTGACCATGCTCGTCGGCGGCCTGTGGCACGGCGCCGCCTGGAGCTTCGTCGCCTGGGGCGGCCTGCACGGCGCGGCGCTGGCCGCCAACGCCGCCTGGAGCCGCACCGGCCTGCGCCTGCCCCGCGCCCTGGGCTGGCCGCTCACCATGCTGTTCGTGGTCGCCACCTGGGTGGTCTTCCGCGCCCCCGGCTTCGACGTCGCCGCCTCCGTCCTGCGCTCCATGGCCGGCGCCACCGGCCCCGGCCGCGTCCACGTCGAGAACCTCCCGGTGGTGGTCATCGCCGCCCTGGTCGCGACCCTCGGCCCCACCAGCCAGCAGGCCGCCCTCGCCCGCCTGCCCCCCAACCCCTGGCTGGCGCTCCCTGCCGCCGCCGTCCTCGTGTTCCTGCTCCTCCTGATCGGCGGCCGCGTCCCCAATGAGTTCATCTATTTCCGCTTCTAGGCGCCCGCCGGGCCGCAAGCCCCCCGCCGCCCGCCCGACCCCGGCGCCCTCCGCCATGGCCAGGCTCCGCTCCGGCACCGGCTTCGGCACCGGCTCGGGCGGCGGCCGCGGCAGCGGGCGCGGAGCTGCGCCCCAGTCCCGCCCCCCCCACCGCGCCGACGGCTTCGCGGCCGGCCCGCCCCTGCTCACCTCGGCCGCCGACGCCCCGCGCTGGCGCCGCTTCCTGCGCGTGCTCGGCTTCGCGACGGTGGCGATGGCCGCGCTCCTCTACGGCGCCATCGTCACCATCGACCCCTGGAACGCCCTGCCCGGCGCGCCCGTCCTGCCGCGCGTGCCGGTGACCACCAACGCGCGCTTCACCTTCCCCGCCCTCGCCCGCTCGCAGAATTTCGACTCCGTGGTGCTCGGCACCTCCACCAGCCGCCTGCTGCGCCCCGCCGTGCTCGACGCCACGCTGGGCGGCCGCTTCGCCAACCTGGCGATGAACAGCGCCACCGCCTGGGAACAGGTCCGCCTGCTGGAGGTGTTCGCCCGCACCCACCCCCGCGCCGCCACCGTGCTCGTCGGCCTGGACGACAGCTGGTGCCGCCTCGGCGACGCGATCGAGCGCAACGCCCGCCCCTTCCCCGACTGGATGTACGAGCCTTCCCGCTGGCCCGGCTACGGCCGGATGTTCAACCTCTACGCCGTGCAGGAGTCCGCCAGCGAGCTGTGGACCATGCTGGGCCTGAAGAAGCGCCGCTACGGCCTGAACGGCTACACCAACTTCCTGCCCCCCGAGACCGCCTACGACCCCGCCCGCGTCGACGCCGCCTTCGCCGCCTGGGGCTACCCCCCCACCGACCCCGCCCCCACGCCCGCCCCGCCGCAGCGCACGATCGCCCTGCTCGCCCCCGCCCTGCGCCTCCTGCCGCCGACCACCCGCAAGCTCCTGTTCTTCACCCCCGACAGCCTGGAGCAGCAGGGCCTCGCCGGCACCGTCACCGCGCAGAAATGGACCGACTGCAAGCAGACCGTCGTCCGCGACGTGGCCGCCATCCCCAACGTCACCGTCGCCGACTTCATGATCCCCAGCCCGATCACCCGCGACCGCGCGAACTACTGGGACCCGATCCACTACCGTGTGCCTGTCGCCGACCAGCTGATGCGCGACCTGGCCGACGCAGAGCACGGCAGGACCAACGACGACGACGTGCTCCTCGCCCCCTGAAACGCCGCATGGAACTCCCCGAAGGCAGGAGAAACAGGCGCGTTCTTTCTTGAGAGAAAGAACCAAAGAACTTTTCCCATGAAGCGAGATTCAGGTCCGCGCGGTCACCCCCGCCCCTGCCTCCGCTTCACCTAAGTTGTGCGTTCCAAGGGCGCAGCCTTTGGCGGAGTTTGAGGCAGCGCCTCAACCTTGCTTTCTTCAGCCCGCGCGCCGCAGCACGAACAGCGCCTGCTCCCCGAACAGGTTGGCGAGCCACACCGACCGCCGCCAAGGCGCGCGCCGCCCCCCTTCGTCCGCCGCGAGCCACTGCTCGACCACGTAGCCTTCCTGCCTGCACAGCGCGAAGAAGTCCGCGATCGTGCACGGATGGATGTTCGGCGTCTCGTACCACGCCCGGTCCCACCCCGCCGTCATCGGCATCCGCCCGGTGCTCGCAAGCTGCCAGCGCACCTGCCAGTGCCCGAAGTTGGGAAAGCTCACCACCGCCCGCGTGCCGATGCGCAGCATCTGGCGCAGCACCTCGCGCGGCTTCTCGACCGCCTGCAGCGTGCGCGACAGCACCACGTAGTCGAACGCCGCGTCCGGATAGTGCGCGAGATCGTTGTCCGCATCGCCCTGCATCACCGGCAGTCCGTGCGCGACCGAGCGCGTCACCTCCGCCATGTCGATCTCGATGCCGCGCGCGTCGCACCGCCGCTCGCGGAACAGCAGGTCGATCAGCGACCCGTCCCCGCTGCCGATGTCGAGCACCCGCGTCCCCGGCGCGATCAGCTCCGCGATCAGCCGCAGATCGACCCGCATGTTCTTGGCGACGAACTGCACCGGCCCCGCATCGGCCGCCCGGCTCACGCGAGCCCCGAGCGTTCCGCCGCCCCCGCCAGGAACCCCGCCACGGTGCGGTGGAAGTCCGGCTCGTCGAGCAGGAACGCGTCGTGCCCCTTGTCGCTCTCGATCTCGACGAAGCTGACGTTGGCCGCCGCCCGGTTCAGCGCCCGCGCCAGATCGCGCGACTGCGCCGTTGGGAACAGCCAGTCCGAGGAGAAGCACACCACGCAGAACCGTGTCGGGCTCCCCGCGAACGCGCGCGACAGATCCCCGTCGTGCTCCGCCGCCAGGTCGAAGTAGTCCATCGCCCGCGTGATGCTCAGATACGAGTTGGCATCGAAACGCCGCACGAAGCTGCTGCCCTGGTGGCGCAGGTAGCTCTCCACCTCGAACATGTCGCTCAGCGGCCCGAGCGGCGTCTCGCCCCCCCGCGATGGCCCCGCGACCGGCGCCGCTTCCTGCAGCCTGCGCCCGAACTTGCGGCTCAGCGCCTCCTCCGACAGGTACGTGATGTGCGCCATCATCCGCGCCACCGCGAGCCCGCGCGCCGGGATCCGCCCATGGTCGCGATACCGCCCGCCCTGCCAGTCCGGGTCCGCGAAGATCGCCTGCCGGCTGACCTCGTTGAACGCGATGTTCTGTGCCGAATGGAACGTCGCCGTCGCGATCGGCACCGCCGCGAACACCAGCTCCGGGAACGTCGCCGCCCACTCCAGAACCTGCATCCCGCCCATCGACCCGCCGATCACCGCGAACAGCCGGTCGATCCCGAGGTGCCCGACCAGCCGCCGCTGCGCGCGCACCATGTCGCGCACCGTCACCGTCGGGAACTCCGTCCCCCAAGCCGCCTCGCCCTCGCTGCGCGCCGAGCGCGGCCCCGTCGACCCCATGCACCCGCCGAGCACGTTCGCGCACACCACGAAGAACCTGTCCGTGTCGATCGGCAGCCCCGGCCCGACCAGCGCCCCCCACCACCCCGGCCGCCCCGTCACCGGATGCGGCTCGGCCACGTACTGGTCCCCGGTCAGCGCATGGCACACCAGGATCGCGTTCGTCCGCGCCGCATTGAGCGTGCCATACGTCCGGAACGCCACCACCAACTCGGGCAGATGCACCCCGCACTCCAGGGTCAGGCCTTCGTCGAACCGCACATGGCTGTGCTCGACGTCCGGCAGCGGCTCCGGGGGTGCCACGGTCTGGTCCATGCCGGCTGTATGGGACTGCCGCCCGAGCCACGCAACCGCAAGCAAGCAAGGCCAAAGGCTCCGCCTCTGGACTCTGCCAAAGGCTGCGCCCTTGGAACGCCTTCCTTAAGTCAAGGGATCAAAGGGCTCCACGGCCCTTTGCGGGTCCGGGCAGAGCCCGGCCTTGCTTCCTCGCAGGGTTCTCAGCCTCCCCGGCATCCGCTATCAGTGCCCCCCTCCCGGTGGACCAGCGATGTCGAGCCTCCCGCACCCCCACGCCGATCAATCCCCCGCGAGCCCCGACCCGGCCGAGGAGCTTGCGCGCCTGCGCGCCGAGCTGGACCGCCTCGACGACGCCCTGCACGACACCCTGCGCAGCCGCGCCGCCGTCGTCGCCCGCATCGGCGCCAGCGCCGCCAAGGGCACGCTCAAGCTCCGCATGGGCCGCCAGGCCGGGATCCTGCGCCGCCTCCTCGCCCGCCACGACGGCGGCTACCCGCCCGCCTCCGTGGTCCGCGTCTGGCTCGAGCTCCTGAGCGGCACCATCGCCATGCAGGCGCCCTTCTCCGTCGCCGTCGGCCAGGCCGAGGGTGACGCCGCCCTGTCCGCCACCGCGCGCGAGCAGTTCGGCGCCCTGTGCCGCCTGCGCGCCTGGGGCAGCGTCGGCCAGGCGATCGGCGAGGTCCGCGCCGGCACCGCCAGCGTCGCCGTGCTCCCACTTCCCCACGAGGGCGAGGCGATGAGCGCCGCCTGGTGGACCGGCCTCCTCAACCGCAACGGCCCCGGCACCGTGCCCCGCCTGCACGTCGTCGCCCGCCTGCCCCTCTGGTCGCCCCGCCCCGAGGGCGCCCCCGCCGCCCAGGCCCTCGTCGTCGCCGGCGTCCCCCCCGACCCGAGCGGCGCCGACCGCACCCTGCTTGGCCTGGAGCTCGCCCCCGAAGGCAGCCGCACCCGCCTTCTCGCGGCGCTGGCCGCCGCCGGCCTCGCCCCCGGCCGCGTCCTTCTGCGCCGCGACCCGGGCTCGCCCACCTCCCGCGCCCTGGCCGAGGTCGAGGGCTTCCTCGCCGACGACGACCCCCGCCTATCCGCAGCCCCCCTGCAGGCGCTGGGTGACTCCCGCCATGGCCCCGTCGTGCTCGGCGCCTACGCGATCCCCCTCGGCGACCCCGGAGCCGCACCCCTCAGGAACGCCGCGCCATGAGCCCCCGCCCCCGCCCAGAGATCATGGCGATCTCCCCCTACGTCGGCGGCGAGTCCCTCTCCCCCGGCGCCAACCGTGGCGCAAAGCTTTCCTCCAACGAGGGCGCGTTCGGCCCCCCGCCCACGGCCCTCGCCGCCATCGCCGCCGCCGCCGCCACCGCCCACCGCTACCCCGACGGCTCGTCCGCGGCCTTGCGCCACGCCATCGCCGCGAGCCACGGCCTGGACGCCGCGCGCATCGTCTGCGGCAACGGCTCCGACGAGCTGCTCGCCGCGCTCTGCACGATCTACGGCGGCCCCGGCACCGGCCTGCTGATGACCGAGCACGGCTTCTCCATCTACGCCATCGCCGGCCAGGCCGCCGGCATGCGCGTCACCCGCGTCCCCGAGCACGACCTGTGCGCCGACGTCGACGCCCTGCTCGCAGCCGTCGCCGCCGACACCACGCTCGTCTTCCTCGCCAACCCCAACAACCCCACGGGCACCCTGCTCCCTGCCGCCAAGATCCGCCGCCTGCGCGCCCACCTCCCCGCCGACACGATCCTCGTGCTCGACGCCGCCTACGCCGAATACGTCGACGACCCCGACTACGAGGCCGGCGCCGCCCTCGTCGAAGCCGGCGACAACACGGTGATGACCCGCACCTTCAGCAAGATCTACGGCCTCGGCGGCCTGCGCGTCGGCTGGGCCTACGCCCCGGCGCCCATCGCCGACGCCCTGAACCGCCTCCGCGCCCCCTTCAACGTCAACGCCCTGGCCCTGGCCGCCGCCACCGCCGCCCTGTCCGAGCCCGGCTGGGTCGAGCACGGCCGCCGCCACAACACCGCCCAGCGCGCCCGCCTCGCCGGCCTGATCGAGGCCGCCGGCATCCGCGTCCACCCGGGCCACGCCAACTTCCTCCTCGCCGACCTCGGCTCTCCCGAACGCGCCAACGCCGCCGACGCCTTCCTGCGCACGCGCGGCCTCATCGTGCGCAAGGTCGCCTCCTACGGCCTGCCCTCCTGCCTGCGCATCACCGTCGGCACCGCCGAGGAGGTCGACCTCGTCGCCGACGCCCTCGCCGTCTTCATGGCCCAGGCCGCACCCCAATCCGCCGCGTGAGCGACCCCGCCGCGCCGGGCGCTGCCCCGCCCGACCCGCCGATCCGCCGCGAGGGCGGCGCCCCCCCCACCCTCGGCGCCCGCCCCCCGGTGTTCCGCCGCCTCGCCATCATCGGTGCCGGCCTGATCGGCAGCTCCCTGGCCCGCGTCGCCACTCAGCGCCGCGAGCTCGCCGCCGAGACCGTCGCCTGCGACCGCCCCGACGTCCTCGCCCGCGTCACGGCCCTGGGCATTGCCGACCGCACCGACCCCGACCCGGCTTCCGCCGTGCGCGACGCCGACTGCGTGATCCTCTGCACCCCCGTCGGCACCTACGCCGACCTCGCCGCCACGATCGCCCCCCACCTCGCCCCCGGCTGCATCCTCACCGACGTGGGCTCCACCAAGCTGTCCGTGCTGCGCGACGTCGGTCCCCTCGTCCCCGCCGGCGTGCACTTCGTCCCCGCCCACCCCATGGCCGGCACAGAGCACTCCGGGCCCGACTCCGGCTTCTCCACCCTCTTCCAGGGCCGCTGGACCCTGCTCACCCCGCCCCCCGGCACCGACCCGGCCGCCACCGAGCGCGTCGCCGAGCTGTGGCGCCGCTGCGGCGCGATGATCGAGGTCATGGACGCCGCCCACCACGACCGCGTCGTCGCCGTGGTCAGCCACCTGCCCCACCTGATCGCCTTCACCATCTGCGGCACCGCCGACGACCTGGCAGGCGAGACCCGCGACGAGGTCCTGAAGTTCGCCGCCGCCGGCTTCCGCGACTTCACCCGCATCGCCGCCTCCGACCCGACCATGTGGCGCGACGTCTTCCTCAACAACCGCGAGGCCCTGCTAGAAATGCTCGCCCGCTTCACCGAGGACGCCCAGGCCATGGCCCGCGCCGTCCGCTGGGGCGACGGCGCCTACATCGAGGACAAGGTCCGCCGCTCCCGCGAGATCCGCCGCAGCCTCATCGAGCTGAACCAGGCATGAGCGACGCCCCCCCGTCCCCCGCCACCATCCCGGGCGTCACGATCTACGTCGACGGCGACGCCTGCCCCGTCCGCGAGGAGGTTTTCCGCGTCGCCGGCCGCCTCGGCGTGTCGGTGGTCGTGGTCTCCAACGGCTCGCGCCCGATCCGCCCGCCCAACCTGCCCTTCGTCCGCATGGTCGTCGTCGACCAGGGCGCCGACATCGCCGACGACTGGATCGCCGAGCGCATTGCCGCCCCCGACATCTGCGTCACCAACGACATCCCCCTCGCCGCCCGCTGCCTCGTCGCCGGCGCCCGCGCCTTGTCCTCGAACGGCCGCGTCTGGTCCGGCGACAACATCGGCTCCGCCCTCGCCGGCCGCGAGATCTCGCGCCACCTGCGCGAAACCGGCGTCGCCACCGGCGGCCCGCCCCCGCTCGACAAGGCCGCCCGCTCCGCCTTCCTCAACGCCCTCGACACCGCGGTCCAGGCGGCAAAACGCGGCCGCTGAAGCAGGCAAGGTTGAGGCTCTGCCTCAAACTCCGCCAAAGGCTGCGCCCTTGGAACGCGTCCTTAAGTCAAGGGATCAAAGGGTCCTCGGACCCTTTGCGGGTTTGGGCAGAGCCCATGCTTCCTTCCGGCGCCCACCCCTCCGGCGCCATCTCGAACCCCTCGAACCGGAACGCCGGCACGACCACGCAGCTCACCAGCGTCCACGCCCCCAGGCTCCGCGCATCCTGCCACGCCATCGCCGGCACGACCCCCTGCAGCGCCTCCCCCGCCCCAACGTCCGGCCCGAGCCGCACCTCGCGCGCGCCCACCCCGTCCTCGCTGATCCCCAGCGCCAGCCCCGCCCCCGCCTGCCACAGCCACAGCTCCGCCCCGTCCACGCGATGCCACCGGCTGCGCTCCCCCGCCGCCAGCACGAACAGGATCGCCGTCCCCGCGCCCCGCCCGCCGCCCTCCGGCACGTCGCGCCAGGTCTCGCGGTAGTGCCCGCCCTCCGGATGCGCCGCCAGCCCCAGCGCCGCCAGCACCTCCGCCGCCGACACCCCCGGATCGCGCAGGTCCACGCTCACCCGCCGCCCCGCCGCCCGCCCCGTCGCCAATTCGTCACCTGCATCACCCCTGTCCTGACCGCAGCACGGTTGCATCCGCCCGCCGCCGCCGCCACACAAACCGGCCGCGCCCCACCTGCCATGCCCCCGCGCGCCACGCACGCGCACAACTGCCGACACACGCCGCCAACGCTGGAGCCAGCCGCCATGCCACCTGCCCCCACGATCCGCTCCGTCGCCGTGTTCTGCGGCTCGCGCCACGGCCACGACCCCGCGATGGCCCTCGCTGCCCAGGCCCTCGGCACCGGCCTGGCCGAACGTTCGCTGCGCCTGGTCTACGGCGGCGGCCGCATCGGCCTGATGGGCGTGATCGCCGACGCCGTGATCGCCGGCGGCGGCGACGTCAGCGGCGTGATCCCCGAGTTCCTGACCCGCAGCGAGGCCGCCCACGAGCACGTGCACGACCTGACCGTGACCGACAGCATGCACACCCGCAAGCAGCGCATGTTCAGCCTCGCCGACGCGTTCGTGACCATGCCCGGCGGCCTCGGCACGCTGGACGAGACGGTGGAGATCGTCACCTGGCGCCAGCTCCGCCTGCACGACAAGCCGGTGCTGATCTGCAACGTCGGCGGCTGGGCCGACGGCCTGCTGGCAGCCTTCGCCGCCTCCGTGCGCGACGGCTTCGCCGACGAGCCCCGCGGCACGCTGTTCGAGGTCCTGCCCGACGTCGCCTCCGTGCTGCGCCGCCTGGAGACCGCCCCCACCCCCGCCCCCGGCCACGTCGACCACATGTAGCCGCCCCGCCCGGCAACCCGCTTGCCCCCGGCGGACGCAGCGGCTATAGCCGCCCCACGGTCGGAGTATAGCTCAGCCTGGTAGAGCACTGTGTTCGGGACGCAGGGGCCGGAGGTTCGAATCCTCTTACTCCGACCAAGACTCCCCGGCGCCCCGCACGCCAACCACCCCAAATTCGCCTTCCAATGCCGATCAAGGAAAGGCCGGAGGTCTCCACCCGGCCTCCCTCGAAGGTCCCGTCCCAGGTCAAGGGATCAAAGGGCCTTTCGGTCCTTTGCGGGTCCGGGCAGAGCCCGGCCTTCCTTCGCTACGCCGCCGGCCGCGCCAGCAGCGCCCCGATCAGATCCACCGCCGCCGCCTTGACCTGTGCGACCACCTGGTCCTCTCCGGGAAAATCCAGCCCCAGCGCCACGCTGGACCGCCGCGCCGCGTCGAGTGCCGCCGCCACCATCGGGTTCTCCGCCTCGAACGCGTCGAACGCCGCCTTGAGCCGCTCGATCTCCCCGGTGGCATCGGTCTCCGCGCGGGTCAGCGCCGCCTGTATGGTGGCGTTGACCGTCACCAGCCGGTTGCCGGCGACCAGCCCGATCAGGGCCGGGATGTTCTGCATCGCCATCGCCGCGGTCTGGGTTGTCAGGGTCTGTGCCGCCTGCTCCGGCGTGGTCGTGACCTGCGTGGCCCGAACCTGGACGGCCTGGATCTCCGTGGTCTGTGTCTCGGACATGCATGTGCTCCTGGAGCCCGCAACGGGCAGGGCCACCGCCGCGGGCTGCGACGGTGGATCAAGGTTCCGGACGGCACGACGCCGACCCGGACAGAACGATCAGGAACGGCGTGAACCCCGCCGCCAGCCCTGCGACCCGACCCGCGACACGGCGCACGAACGGCGCCACGCCCGAACCAGGCCCGCAGGATCATCGCCCGAAGTCCGCGCCCGCCAACCCGCGCCGCACCACCTCGAGCTTGACGGCGAAGCTACGCCGCCGCGGGGCATGTGGCCAAGCACACGCTCGCGCCACCACGGCGAACCCTCGCCTCCCGCAGCGGTTCACACCACGAACCCCGCCCCTCCCGGAGGAACACCGATGCCCCCCCGCACCCTGCTGCTCCTCGCCGCCCTGCTGTGCGCCGGCCTCGCCGCCTGCGCCGACAACAACCAGGACCGCGGCGCCTTCCACAGCTACCTGCACGACCACGGCCTCGAATAGCCCCGCCACCCCCGCGCCCCGCCCGCCCTCACCCCGTGACGGCCCGCAGCGCCAGCCGCGCCACCCCCACCGCCGCCTGCTCCGAGCGCGCCGTCAGCATCGCCACGCCCACCACCCGCGCCCGGATCGCCGTCCACGCCGCGTTGCCCGCCCCACCGCCCACGCTGCGCACCGACCGCAGCGCCGGCCCGCCCAGCGCCCGCAGCCGCCGATACCCCTGCGCCTCCACCCGCGCGACCCCCTCCAGCAGCCCGTGCAGGAACGCCGCGTCGTCGTCCGGCCTCGGCCCGACCCGCGACTCCCGCCCGGGATCCGCCTCCGGGAACCGCTCCCCCCGCCCGTGCAGCGGATAGAAGTCCAACGGACTCGCCACTCCCGGATCGATCCGCGCGCCGAGCCGCTCCATCGCCGCGACATCGAACCACGCCGCCAGCGCCCGCCCCCCGCTGTTCGAAGCACCCCCCGCCAGCCACCGATCCCCCATCCGGTGGCTGTAGACGCCGTGCCGCGCCGAGAACACCGGCCGATCCACGAGCTGCTTCAGCACCAGCGTCGACCCCAGCGACGTCACTCCCTCGCCCACCTCCTCCGCCCCCGTCGCCAGGAACGCCGCGCACCCGTCCGTCGTCCCCGCCACCACCGCAACGCCTCCCGGCAACCCCAGCTCCGCCGCCACCCCCGCCAGCACTCCCCCGATCACCGTCCCCGGCTCCACCACCTCCGGCAGCACGCCCCCCGCCTCCCCCCACAACTCCCGAACCCACTCCGGCCACGCCCGCGCCACCGGGTCGTACCCCGTCTTCAGCGCGTTGTTCTCGTCCGTGACATCGAACCGCCCGCACAGCCGCCCCGCCACCCAGTCCGCCTGATGCAGCACCCTCCCCCGGCGGGCCCCCCCCCCCCCCCCCCCCCCCCCCCCCCCGCCGGGGGGGCCCCCC
>JBPBQS010000205.1:0-44727 GCA_050920955.1 Janthinobacterium lividum
GTGCGCGCGCCGGTGACGGCGAACGGGCGCAGGTCGACGTGGCGGGGGCCGACGCCGCCCTCGCAGAGCGTGGGCGAGACGGAGAGCTTCACCATGGGCTGGCTGATGTAGTTGGCGGGGTCTGCGACCAGCTTGGCGCGGAACTCGGACAGCTCGTCCTTCGAGGCGTGCGGGCCGATGATCAGGCCGTAGCCGCCGGACTCGCCGACCGGCTTGACGACGAGCTTGTCGAGGTTGTCGAGCGTGTACTGCAGGCCGTCCGGCTCGCCGCAGATGTGGGTCTCGACGTTGGGCAGGATGATCTCCTCGTCGAGGTAGTAGCGGATGATGCGGGGCATGTAGGCGTAGATCGCCTTGTCGTCGGCCACGCCCGTGCCGACGGCGTTGGCGATGGCGACGTTGCCCAGGCGCCAGGCGTTGAGCAGGCCGCGCACGCCGAGCGTGCTGTCGGGGCGGAACACGTCGGGGTCGAGGAAGTCGTCGTTCAGGCGGCGATAGATCGCGTGCACCGGGGCGAGGCCGGCCGTCGTGCGCATCCACACGCGCTCGTCCTCGACCACGAGGTCGCGGCCCTCCACGAGGGGGACGCCCATCTCGCGGGCGAGGAAGACGTGCTCGAAGTAGGCGGAGTTGTAGATGCCCGGCGAGAGGAGCACGACCTGCGGGTTGGAGACGCCGCCCGGGGCGCACTCGGCGAGCGCCTGCTGCAGGCGCATGCCGTAGTTCTCGACCTCGCGCACGCGCAGGCCCTCCATCAGCTCGGGCAGCACGCGTCGCATCATGTGCCGGTTCTCGATGACGTAGGACACGCCGGACGGCGTGCGCGCGTTGTCCTCGAGCACCAGGAAGTGGCCGGCCTCGTCGCGCACGATGTCGGTGCCGCAGACGTGGACGTAGGTGCCGAGCGGCACGTCGAGGCCGATCATCTCGGGGCGGAAGTTCGGGTTGCCGACCACGAGCGCGCGCGGCACCACGCCGTCGGCGAGGATCCTCTGGTCGTGGTAGATGTCGTGCAGGAAGGCGTTCAGAGCGGTGACGCGCTGGACGACGCCGCGCTCGATCTGGTCCCACTCGGCGGCCGACAGCACGCGCGGGATCAGGTCGAAGGGCAGGATGCGGTCGATCGCGTCCTTGTCCGAGTACACCGTGAAGGTGATGCCGAGGTTGTACAGCTCGTCGCCGGCGACGGCCGCGCGGCGGCGCATCTCCTCGAGCGGGATGGCGTCGAGGCGGCGCGCGATGGCGTCGACCTGCGCCATCGGCAGCTCGCGCTTGCTGAGCAGCTCGCAGAAGAACGGGCCGGGGTCGTAGCCGCCGAATAGGCTCATGGGTCGGTCTCCTGCGCGCATGGTCACGACCCTGGTCAAGACAGGGCCTGCACCGCCACCTCGACGTCGAGCGCGTGCTCGCCGCCGCCGACCAGGATGCCGCTGATCGGACTCACGTCGCGGTAGTCCCGGCCCCATGCCAGCACGACGTGCGACTGGCGGACCAGGAGGTCGTTGGTGGGGTCGAGGTCGACCCAGCCGTGGCCCGGGCAGAACACCGAGACCCAGGCGTGCGACGCGTCGGCGCCGACGAACTCGGAATGCGCATCCCCTGCATCCCCCGTGGCCAGGGCGGCGGGACCTTCCGCGCCCCCGGCGGGCCCTGCAAGCGGCGGGCCAGCGTCGCCGGGCGCGGGCGCCATCCCGCGATCGTTTCGTATGTAGCCGCTGACGTAGCGCGCCGCCAGCCCGAGCGAGCGCAGGCCGGCGATCTGGATCTGGGCGAAGTCCTGGCACACGCCGCGGCGCATGCGCATCGCCTCCGCCAGCGGGGTGCCGATCGAGGTCGCCTCCGGGTCGAAGGCGAAGTCGCGGTGGATGCGCGACGTCAGCTCGCGCGCGCCGGCGAGCACCTCGCGCCCCGCCGGGAACGAGTCGGCGGCGTAGCGCGCGATCGCCTCGTCCGCGGTGGCCATCGCCGAGGGGAAGGCGAACTCGGCGGCCGCCGACAGCTCCGGCCCGCGGGCCGCGGCCAGCATGTCGCGCACCCGCTCCCACGCGGGCGTCGCGTCCGGCGGCGGGGGGAAGGCGACCTCGACCACGGCGTCGAGGTCGACGGTGAGCTGGAGGTGGGGCTCGGTCACGGTGAGCAGGTCCAGCCCGTTGCCGAAGTAGTCGGCACCCTCGGACAGGGTCTCCGGGCGGGGGCTGGTGGAGATGCTGGCGCGCAGCACGCGCTGGTGCCCGATCTGGCGCGGGCGCAGGTGCAGCGCGTGGTAGGACAGCTGCACCTGGCGGGCGTAGCTGTAGCGGGAACGGTGGCGCACACGGTATTTCACGCCCGAGCGTAGCCCGCGCGGGCCGCGCCGCGCCACCCGCAAGACGCCAGCCTGCAAGGCGCCCGCCTGCAGGACGACGCCGCGCTCACGCCCGCGCCTGGCGGTAGCCGACCGCGGTGGGCATGCGGGTGTGCGACAGGTAGGCGCGCGTCAGGCGGTCGGACAGGCTGTAGAGCCGCTGGCTGGTGCCGGCGAGCGAGTGCAGCAGCGCGGCCCGCCCGGGCGGCTGCTCCAGGCCCTCCAGGCGCGTGGCCCGGAGCGCGTCGAGGAGCGAGGTCGCGGCCTCCGCGCCAGGGGCCTCGGCGCGCGAGAAGCCGCGCGCCAGCTCGCGCAGGTGGGCCTCGATGCGCGCGAGCTGGAACGCCACGGAGCGCGGGTTGCGCGGGTCGCTCAGCAGCAGGTCGACCACGGGCCCGGTCTGCACCACGCCGAGGTAGCGCGAGTGGTAGGTGATCGTGCTGTCCGACAGCTCCAGCGCCAGCTCCAGCGGCGCCTCGCCCTCGCGCTCCGTGCCGTCCAGCAGCTCGGACAGGAGGGCTGCGCCGTACAGCGCGCGCTCGATGCGCCGGCCGATGTCGAGGAACAGCCAGCCGCTGCTCTGCGTCATGTTCTCGCCGACCATGCCGCCGAACGCCGCGACCAGGCCGATCAGCGCCTCGATCGCCACGATCATGCGGTCCGCGTCCTGCGGCAGGGCGAGCGCCGCGCGCGCCTGCTGCAGCGGGCCGAGGACGACGACCTCCATGTCCTTCGACAGGCGGTCGCGCAGGGTCTCGGCGATCCGGCCGACGGCCGCGAACAGGTCGCCGAGCGGGGAGTCGCTGCCCCAGGCCAGCGGCATGGCGGCGAGCAGCGCGCGGCCGTCGGGCAGCATCTCGGCGAGCACGGGCTCGATCAGCCCCAGCTCGCCCAGCAGCCGCAGCATGTGGCCGACCTCGGCGGCCTCGCCCGGGCCGATGCTGCCGCTGGTCAGGCGCAGCGTCGCGGCCCGCAGCACGCGCGCCGCGTTGTCCAGGCGCTCGGCGTAGCGCCCGAGCCAGAACAGGTCGTCCGCGGTCCGCGAGCGCAGGTCGTCGGGCACCGGGGTGATGCGCACCCGGCCCGGCCCCGCCGAGAGCACCGCGGGCGCGGCACCCGGCCGCGCGGCCATGCCCGGCCAGTCCGCGCCGGCGGCGACCCAGATGTCCTTGACCAGCCGCCGCCCGGACGGCAGCGAGCTTTCCGCGAAGCCGCCGGGCATGGCGACGTAGCGGCTGCCGTCGTGGACCAGGAACATGCGCAGCGTCACCGGGCGCGGCACCAGCGCGCCCTCGAACCACGCCGGCGCCACCGAGCCGCGCGCGGGCGCGTGGCCGTCGGACGGGACCGGCGCGGAGGGCAGGCGCAGCGCCTCGCCCAGCAGCCGTTCGGCGAGCGCCGGCAGCAGCGGGCGCAGCTCCGGCGCCTCGACCACGCTGGCGCCTGGCGCGTTGACCATGGCGACGCGGCCGCCGCGGATCGCCTGCATCAGCCCCGGCACGCCCAGCATGGAGTCCGAGCGCAGCTCCAGCGGGTCGGTGAAGTCGTCGTCCATGAAGCGCAGCAGCACGTCGATGCGCTGCAGCGAGGACAGCGTCTTGAGGTGCACGTGGCCGTCGCGCACCGTGAGGTCCGCGCCCTCCACCAGCGTGGCGCCGAGCTGGCGGGCCAGGAACACGTGCTCCAGGAACGAGGGCGCGAACTGCCCCGGCGTGAGCAGGGCGATGCGCGCCTGGCCGCCGTGCTCGCGCGACGGCGCCAGCGCGGCCAGGCGCGCCTGCCACATCTCGAAGAACGGCTCCAGGCGCTGCACCGGGGCGGCGCGGAACAGCTCGGGCACGGTGCGCACCAGCACGCCGCGGTTCTGCAGCGCGGCTCCGATGCCTCCCGGTGCCTGCAGCCGGTCCGCGGCGACGTGCCACGCGCCGTCGGGCAGGCGCACCAGGTCGGCGGCGTAGGCGTGGACCAGCGCGCCCCCGGCGGGCGCGATGTCGCAGCACGGCCTGAGGAAGCGCGGGTTGGCGTAGACGAGGCGCGCCGGCACCAAGCCCTCGGACAGCAGGCTGCGCGGGCCGTACAGGTCGGCGGCGATGGCGTCGAGCAGCCGCGCGCGCTGGTCCAGGCCGCGGGCGAGCATCTCCCACTCCGCGGCCGGCAGCAGCATCGGGATCGGGCACAGCAGCGGCGGCACGGGCTGCGGGCCGGTGCCGGGGTAGGCGCGGCCGGTCTCGGCGTACTGGCGCGAGACGCGGGCGGCGCGGGCGGCGAACACGCCCTCGGGGAGGGCGTGCAGCGTGCCGATCAGGGGCGACCAGGCGGGGCGCAGCTCGCCGCCGCCGGTGACCATCTCGTCGAACTCGGGGTCGGGCTGCACGGGAAGCTGTCCCCTGTCGGGTCGCCGCCTGGGACGGGGGCAAGGCGAAGTTGTGCCGTGCCGCGGGGCGGTAGCGCAAGCGGCAGGCAAGGAAGCATGGGCTCTGCCCAAACCCGCCAGGGCGAGCCGCCCTGGACTGGCCTTACTTAGTAAAGCCATCCAAGGGGCTTCCCTTGGCGGAGCTCGAGGCGGAGCCTCGACCTTGCTTTCCTCAGTAGGTCGGAATGACCCAGGGCACGAGGTACTGCTCGATCACGACGATCACGCCCAGGATCACGGTGAGCACGATGGAGTGCCAGAACGTGCGGGCGAGCACCGCGCCCTCCTGGCCGCGCAGGTTGGTGACGGAGACGCCGGTGGCGATGTTCTGCGGCGAGATCATCTTGCCCATGACGCCGCCCGACGAGTTGGTGGCCGCGATCAGCAGCGGGTTGAGCCCGAGCTGGTTGGCGGCCACGACCTGCAGGTTGCCGAACAGCGCGTTGCCGGAGGTGTCCGAGCCGGAGAGGAACACCGCGACCCAGCCGAGGAACGCCGAGACCAGCGGGAACACCGGCCCGACCGAGGCCACGCCGAGGCCCAGCGTGTAGGTCATGCCCGAGTAGTTCATCACGAACGCCAGCGCCACGATCAGGGCGACGGTGAGGATGGCGAGGCGCGTCTGGCGCAGCGTGGTGACGGCGCAGGCGAGGAAGCGGCCGGGGCCGACGCCGCACAGCGCCGCGGTGACGATGGCGGCGAGCAGGATCGCGGTGCCGGTCGCCAGCGGCTGGAAGTCCCAGACCGCCGCGTAGGGCTTGTCGCCGTAGAGCGTGATGGCGACGGCGTTGTTCAGGCCGGGCCAGTTGAACTTCTGGTCGCCGTTGAGGAACACCTTGAAGTGGGTCCAGATGATCACGATCACCGAGACCACGATCCACGGCAGCCAGCCCTGCCAGCCAGAGAGCTTGCCCGGGGTGTGCAGCACGCCGGCGTTGATCGCGTACTCGGGGTCGGGCACGGGCTTCCAGACCTGGAGGAAGCCGATGGTCGCGATCAGCGAGACCATGGACGACAGCACGTCGGTCAGGCGGTAGTCGATCAGGTTCGAGGCGGCGAACTGCGCGAGGCCGAAGCTCCCGCCGGCCACCAGCAGCATCGGCCAGAGGGCCGCGACCGAGCGGCGCCCGCCGTACATCGCCATCACGTAGAACGGCAGCAGGACGGCCATGATCGGGAGCTGGCGGCCGATCATGGCGCCGAGCGCGGTGTCGGGCAGGTGGGTGACGACGCCGAGCACGGTGACCGGCACGCCGAGCGCGCCGAACGCCACCGGCGCGGTGTTGAAGATCAGCGTGAAGGTCAGCGCCTCCAGCGGCGGGTAGCCGACCAGGATCAGCAGCGACGAGGTGATCGCCACTGGCGTGCCGAAGCCGGAGATGCCCTCCAGCAGCGCGCCGAAGCAGAAGCCGATCACCACGAGCACGACGCGCCGGTCGTTGGGCAGGCTGGCGAGCACCCAGTCGCGGAACGCGTCGAAGCGGCCGGAGACCACCGCGATGTTGTAGAGCAGCAGGGCGTTGATCACGATCCACATGACCGGCCACAGCGCGAACACCGCGCCGAGCGCCGCGCTGTCGAGCGCCAGGCCCGGGGGCAGGCCCCAGCCGCCGATCGCGATCACCAGGCCGGCGGCCAGGCCCGCGAGCGAGGCCTGCCACGCGGGGCGCCGCGCCACGCCGAGCATGACGAGGACGATCGCGATCGGAATGACCGCCACGAGGAAGGACAGCGGGAGGCTGTCCCCGATCGGGCGCAGGATCTGGTGAAACATCGTGGACAGGTTCCCCGGTTTTATCGTTGCGTCCCGTCCTGCGGGACGCTCACGGAACCGTCAAGGCCCGATCCGCCGAAGCCGCGCCCGACGTGGCCGCGGCGTCACCGGGCGTGGGGACGCGGGTATTCAGGCCGGCGGCAGGGCGACCGAGGCGCCGGATTCATCGACGGCGACCATGACGAACAGCGCCTCCGTGACCTTGAGCTGCGCCGAGCCGGCACCGCGCACGACCCAGGCCTCGATCTGGATGCGGATCGAGCTGCGGCCGGTGCCGACCACCTCGGTGTAGACGGCCACCACGTCGCCGATCTTGACCGGCTGCAGGAAGCTCAGGCTCGACACCGACGCGGTGACCACGCGGCCGCGCGCGCGCTCGCGGCCGGCGACGCCCGCCGAGAGGTCCATCTGCGCCATGATCCAGCCGCCGAAGATGTCGCCCGACGAGTTGGTGTCGGCCGGCATCGCGACGATGCGGATCGTGAGCTGGCCGGTGGGTTGAGCGTCCATGCGTGCCTCGGCGGTGAGCGGGCGCCCTTATTGCACCGCAGCAACGGTCGAGGGGAACCCCGAAAGTCGAAAGCAAGCATGAGGCTCCGCCTCAAACTCCGCCAAAGGCTGCGCCCTTGGAACGCACCACTTAAGTAAGGCCAGTCCAGGGCGGCTCGCCCTGGCGGGTTTGGGCGGAGCTGCCCAAAGGTTCCGATGGCCCGCTTGGGCCATTGGAATGGGCAGCGGAGGGAGAGCCCAACCTTGCTTCAGGCCGCGGCGCTGCTCCGCGACGCCATCTCGCGCGTGCCCTGGCTCAGGGCGGGCTCGGCGAGGACGCGGGCGAGGGCGCCGCGCATCAGGGCCTGGCGCCCCTCGTCCTGGCGGCGCCAGGCGCCCAGCGGGCCGACCATGCGGGCCGCGACCTGGCCGTTGATGCGGTCGACGGCGAGGATCGCGTCGGCGAGGAAGGCGTAGCCGCTGCCGTCGGCGGCGTGGAACGCCACGGGGTTGCCCGACGCGAAGGCGCCGATCAGGGCGCGCATCCGGTTCGGGTTGCGCAGGTCGAAGTCGGGGTGGGCGTAGAGCGCGCGGACGCGGCCGATCGCGCCGGGCTGCTGCGACATCGCCTGGATGGAGAACCACTTGTCAAGCACCAGGTCGTCGTGGCGCCAGCGGGCGTGGAAGCCGGCGAGCGCGGCCTCGCCCTCGGGCCCGCCGGCCTCGGCGAGCACCACGAGGGCGGCGAGCACGTCGGTCATGTTGGCGCCGGCCGAGAACTGCGCCTGGGCGAGGGCCACGCCGGCATCGCGGGTCGCGGCCTGCGGGGCGGCCAGGAAGTCGAGGCACGCGTTGCGCAGCGAGCGGCGGCCGATCGACGCGCCGTCGATGCGGTACGGCCCGGCGTCGGCCAGCCGCGCGTAGGCGTCGTGCAGCGCGCCCGCCAGGCCGGTGCCGACCGCGCCCTTCATGAGCTGGCGGGCGCGGTGCACGCCCTCGTGGTCGGCCACGGCCATGCGGTCGGCGACCACGCCGAGGCCGGGGAGCGCCAGGGCCTCCGCGGCGAAGGCGGGGTCCTCGCCGGCGCGGGCCAGCGTGGCGCGGGCGGCCTCGACCATGCCGGCGTCGGGCTGGGGGGTCTCGCCGCCGCGCAGGCCGTCGACCAGGCGCAGCAGCACGTCGGTCGCGTACTGCTGCCCGCTGTCCCAGCGCACGAACGGGTCGCTGTCGTGGGTCGCGAGGAAGCGCAGCGAGGCCGGCGACAGGCCGCGCAGACGCACAGGCGCCGAGAAGCCGCGCAGCAGCGAGGGCACGGGGCGCGCGGGCACGTCGTCGAACACGAAGTCCTGGGCGGCCTCGCGCAGGTCGAGCAGCATCTCGCCCGCAGCGCCCGGGATCGCCGCGATCCCGGGCCCGCGCGCGCGGGGGGTGAGGACCGCGCCGTCCTCGCCGAGGAGCGCCATGACGATCGGAATCTGCAGGGGCGCCTTGTCGGGCTGGCCGGGCGTGGGCGGCGTGGACTGCGCGAGGTGCAGCGTGTAGCGCCGCGCGCCCGCGTCGTAGCTGTCCTCGACGGCGACCTCGGGGGTGCCGGCCTGCGCGTACCAGGCGCGGAAGGCGGACAGGTCGGTGCCCGACGCGTCGGCCATCGCGGCCACGAAGTCCTCGATGGTGACGGCCTGGTTGTCGTGGCGCGCGAAGTAGAGGTCCATGCCGCGGCGGAACCCGTCGTGGCCCACCAGCGTGCGGATCATGCGCACGACCTCGGCGCCTTTCTGGTAGATCGTGGCGGTGTAGAAGTTGTCGATGCGCACGTAGCTGTCGGGGCGCACGGGGTGGGCGAGGGGCCCGGAGTCCTCGGGGAACTGGCCGGCGCGCAGGCGGCGCACGTCGGCGACGCGCTTGACCGCGCGCGAGCCCTGGTCGGCGGAGAACTCCTGGTCGCGGAACACGGTCAGGCCCTCCTTCAGCGAGAGCTGGAACCAGTCGCGGCAGGTGACGCGGTTGCCCGTCCAGTTGTGGAAGTACTCGTGGGCGATCACCGTCTCGATGCCCTGGTAGTCGCTGTCGGTCGCGGTCTCCGGGCGGGCCAGCACGTACTTCGTGTTGAAGACGTTGAGGCCCTTGTTCTCCATCGCCCCCATGTTGAAGTCGGACACGGCGGCGATGTTGAACACGTCGAGGTCGTACTCCAGGCCGAACACACGCTCGTCCCAGCGCATCGACTCTTTCAGCGCGGCCATCGCGTGGTCGCACTTGTCCTGGTCGCCGTCGCGCACCCAGATCGCCAGCTCTACCTCGCGGCCGGACGCCGTCGTGAAGCTGTCGTCGAGGGAGACGAGGTCGCCGGCGACGAGGGCGAACAGGTAGGACGGCTTGGGGTGCGGGTCCTCCCAGCGCGCCCAGTGCCGCCCGCCCGAAGCCTCGCCCGCGTCCACGCGGTTGCCGTTGCTCAGCAGCACGGGGTAGCGCGCCCGCTCGGCGACCAGCGTCGTGGTGAAGCGCGTCATCACGTCGGGGCGGTCGGGGAAGAAGGTGATGCGGCGGAACCCCTGCGCCTCGCACTGGGTGAAGAAGTTGCCGCCGGAGACGTAGAGGCCGCTCAGCTCGGAGTTCGCCTCGGGCGAGATCCGCACCACCAGCTCAAGCTCGAAGGCGTCCGGCACGTCGGCCAGGTGCAGGTCGCCGTCCACGATGCGCAGCGACGCCTCGGGGATCGCCACGCCGTCGAGCGAGGCCTCCAGCAGCGTCAGCGCCTCGCCGTCCAGCCGCAGGCCGCCCGCCTCCGCGCCGTCGGCCGGGTTGCGGCGCAACGCCAGGCGCGAGCGCACCGTCGTCGCCGCCGGGTCGAGCGCGAACACCAGCTCCACGCTGTCCACCAGGAACGCCGGCGGCCGGTAGTCGGCGCGCAGCGTCGGCGCGAGCGGGGCAGGGGCGAGGGAGTCGTGCTGGCTGTCGGGCATCGCTGCGGGCTCCTGGTCTGTCGCCCCGGATTTTCCGCCCCTGCGCCGGGGTTGTCGAGGGCGGCGCCTGGCGGGCGCGCAGCAAGCAAGCAAGCAGTTCTTTCTTGAAAGAAAGAACCAAAGAACTTTGCCCATCAGGGAATCAGGCCTGTCGTGCGGCACGGTGCCAGTCGAGCAGAAGTCTTTTTGCTTCTTTTTCTTCAGAAAAAGAAGTCCTTGCTGTTTCCTTGGTCCCTACGGCACCCAGAGTCCCCGCGCGCGGTGCCAGTCCTCGATCGACTGCGCGGGCAGCTCGTCGAATGCCGCGTCGCCGGGCTCGATCCGCGCGGGCACCCACGCGGGCTTGAAGCGCAGCATGATGTGCACGCGCGACGGCGCGGCCGGCAGCGGCGTGTCGATGGCCGAGGCCAGCGGGTGCACCAGCGCGGGCCAGCGCGGGTCGAACAGCCACAGCGCGGTGGCGCAGCGCTCGCAGGCGTGGCGCTCGGCCGGGCTCGGGCCGGTGTCGAGCGGCGCGTGCCAGACGCGGGTGCGGCCGAAGCGGCGCAGCGTGGCGGCGTCGGCGGCGAGGTTGATCGCCGCCCCCGCGCCGCCCGCCGTCTTGCGGCAGATCGAGCAGTAGCAGAGCTGGTAGGGTACCGGCGTGTGGCTCTCG
Source organism: Janthinobacterium lividum (assembly GCA_050920955.1). Lineage (GTDB taxonomy): Bacteria > Pseudomonadota > Alphaproteobacteria > Acetobacterales > Acetobacteraceae > CAXSEF01. The sequence continues at coordinate 10,639 of JBPBQS010000205.1, forward strand.
ACGGTGAAGCTCACCGTGCCGCAGCGGCAGGAGCCTTCGAGGTGCGCCGGCACCCCGGGGGGCTCAGCCGGCCCAGTGCGCGGGCATCCACACCCAGCGCCCGGTGTCCATGCTCCACCAGCCCGCCATCCAGCGGTTGTGGCCGGCCTGCGGGAGGTAGCGGCCCGACACGTACTGGTAGGTCGAGCCGGTCCAGTCGAAGTGCGCCGGCTGCCACACCAGCGGCACCGCGCTCACCGGCGGCAGCGGCTGCGGGTCGGCGGGCAGGGCAGGGACCGGCGGGTTCGGGTTGGCCGCATACACCTGCGGCTCGGCACAGCCCGCGAGCGCGAGCAGGGCGAGAAGGCCGAGCCTGGCGGCGTGTCCTGTCATGGGAAAGATCCTCGATCCTGTGGGAGACGCGGCCCTCGTACCACGGCGCGGCGCAGGAAGCGAAGCGAGCATGGGCTCTGCCCAAACCCGCCAGGGCGAGCCCCCTCGTCTGGCCATTCCAATGGCCCAAGCGGGCCATCGGAACCTTTGGCCAGCCTCGCCCTGGACTGGCCTCACTTAAGGGAGGCGTTCCAAGGGCGCAGCCTTTGGCGGAGTTTGAGGCGGAGCCTCAACCTTGGCCGGGAACGAGGATCGTGACCGCCGCCTGCGCCGCGATCCCCTCGCCGCGCCCGGTGAAACCCAGGCGCTCGGAGGTGGTGGCCTTGACCGAGATCCGGTCGACCGTGGTGCCAAGCAGCTCGGCTAGGCGGGCGCGCATGGCGGGCGCGTGGGGGGTGATCTTCGGCCGCTCGCATACCAGCGTGACGTCGGCGTTGCACAGGGTGCCGCCGCGCGCGGCGATGCGTTCGGCGGCGTGGCGGAGGAAGCGGGCGCTGTCGGCGTCCTTCCACTCGCCCTCGGTGGGGGGGAAGTGGCGGCCGATGTCGCCCTCGGCGAGCGCGCCGTAGATCGCGTCGCACAGGGCGTGGATGCCGACGTCGGCGTCGGAGTGGCCGTCGAGGCCCAGCTCGTGGGGGACGGTGACGCCGCATAGGACGAGGGCGCGGCCGGCGACGAGGACGTGGACGTCGTAGCCGGTGCCGACGCGCGGCTCCATCGGGGCCGCCAGCAGTCGTTCCAGGCGCACGAGGTCCTCCGGGTGGGTCAGCTTGATGTTGTCCTCGTGGCCCGCGACGACGGCGACGGGGAAGCCGGCGTGCTCCAGCAGCGACGCGTCGTCGGTGAGGCCGGAGCGGGGCGCGTCGCGGTGGGCGGCGAGCAGGGTCGCGAAGTCGAAGGCCTGCGGGGTCTGGGCGCGCACCAGGCCGTCGCGCGGCACGGTCGCCGCGATCAGGCCGGCCTCGACGCGCTTGAGCGTGTCGCCGACGGGCACGGCGGGGATCGCGCCGCGGTGCCTCTCCAGGGCGGCGAGGAGGGCGGCGACGGTGCCGGCGGGGACGTGCGGGCGCGCCGCGTCGTGGACCAGCACGACGTCGGGGCGGTGCGGGGCGAGCGCCTCCAGGCCGGCGCGCACGCTGTCCTGGCGCTCGGCGCCGCCGGGCACGCACGGCAGGTGCGCCAGGCCGGCGAGCGCGGCGTCGACGGCGGCGGGGTCGCCCACGGGCTGCAGGAGATCGCAGGCGTCGAGCAGGGCCTCGGCGGCGTGGCGGATCACGGGGCGCCCGAGGAGGGGGGCGAACTGCTTGGGGGGGGGGGCGCCGAACCGGGTGCCGGTTCCGGCGGCGACGAGGAGGCCGGCGATGCGCATGGGGCAAGCAATGCCGCCCGGGGGCGCGCCTCGTCAAGCGCGCGGCCGGCGTGTGCCACGGCGCAGCACGCCGCGCCTCGCCGCGCGGGAATCGCATGGAGTTCACGCGGCGGTGATTGCGCTTTGCCCGGCGCCCGCGTAGTTTGCCTAATTCATGAGCAACATTGCAGAACTGCCTCCTTCGCGTCCGCTCGCGCCGATCCAGCTCGGCGGGGGCGTGCGGATCGACACGCCGGTGATCCTGGCGCCGATGTCCGGGGTGACGGACCTGCCGTTCCGCCAGCTCGCGCGCGCCGAGGGGGCGGGCATGGTGGTCTCCGAGATGATCGCGTCCTGGGCGATGGTGCGCGAGAACCGCACGACCCTGCGCATGGCGGAGATGGAGCGCGCGGGGCCGGGCCGGCCCAACGCGCTGCAGCTCGCGGGCTGCGACCCGGCGGCGATGGCGGAGGCCGCGCGCATCGGCGTGGCGCGCGGCGCGGAGGTGATCGACGTCAACTTCGGCTGCCCCGTGCGCAAGGTCGCGGTGGGGCAGCAGGCGGGCTCGGCGCTGATGCGCGACGAGGCGGCGGCGGCGCGGCTGCTCGAGGCCACGGTGCGCGCGGTCGACGTGCCGGTGACGCTGAAGATGCGCATGGGCTGGGACCACGCCAGCCTGAACGCGCCGTCGCTGGCGCGCATCGCGGAGGGGTGCGGCATACGCATGGTCACGGTGCACGGGCGCACGCGACAGCAGTTCTACACGGGGCGCGCGGACTGGCGGTTCGTGGCGTCGGTGAAGCAGGCGGTCGCGATCCCGGTGATCGTGAACGGCGACATCCTCACGCTCGACGACGCGGCGGAGGCGTACGCCCAGTCCGGCGCGGACGGGGTGATGATCGGGCGCGGCTGCTACGGGCGGCCGTGGCTGCCGGCGCAGGTCGCGCTGTTCCTGCGCACCGGCGAGCGGGCGCCAGATCCCACGCTGATGGAGCAGCGCGACGTGCTGCTGCGGCACTACCGCGCGATGCTGTCGTATTTCGGCGTGGAGGCGGGGCTGCGGCTCGCACGCAAGCACGTATCATGGTACTCGCGCGGCCTGCGCGGCTCGGCGGAGTTCCGCGACGCGATGAACCGGCTCGACGACGCGGCGCAGGTGGTGGCGATGATCGAGGCGTTCTACGACCAGGTCGCGACGGACCACGCGCCGGGCGACGGCGACGCGGCGCGGGCGGTGGCGGCGTGAGGGCCAAGGCGCTGGCGCTGGCGCGGCCGGCGGTGCGGCCGCGGATGGGCGGCGCGGAGCCGGAGGCGCAGGCGCTGCTGTCGGCGCTGCCGGTGCCGGTGATGTCGCTCGACGCCGACGACGGGTTCCGCCACGCGAACTCCGCGGCCGAGCAGTTCCTCGGCGTGTCGCTGACGCAGCTGCACCAGATGCGGCTGCAGGACCTGCTGCCGGCCGACAGCCCGCTGTTCCTGCTGCTGGCCCAGGTGCGCCAGGACGGGGTCACGGTGTCCGAGCACGAGATCACCCTGGAGAGCCCGCGCCTGAGCCGTCGCCAGGTCACGGTGCGCGCGGCGCCGCTGCCCGACGAGGCGGGCGGCGTGGTGCTGGTGCTGCAGAACAGCGCCACGGTGCGGGCGCTCGACCAGCAGCTCGGGTTCCGCAACGCGGCGCGCTCGGTGGCGGGGATGGCGTCGATCCTAGCGCACGAGGTGAAGAACCCGCTGTCGGGGATACGGGGTGCCGCGCAGCTGCTGGAGAACACGGTCTCGCCGGAGGACCGCGAGCTGGCGGAGCTGATACGCGACGAGGCGGACAGGATTCGCGACCTGGTTGATAGGATGGAAGTCTTTGGCGAGCGGCCGATCGAGCGGCGTGCGGTCAACATCCACCGCGTGCTGGAGCACGTGCGGCTGCTGTCGCAGAGCGGGTTCGCGGCGCACCTGCGCATCTGCGAGCTGTACGACCCGTCGCTGCCGCCGGTGTGGGGCAACCGCGACCAGCTGGTGCAGGTGCTGCTCAACCTGGTGAAGAACGCGGCGGAGGCGATCACCGGCTCGGACCGCTTCGCGCGCGAGGGCAGCGGCGAGATCACCCTGATCACCGCCTACCAGCACGGGGTGCGGCTCGCTGCACCGGGCGGCAAGCGGCGCGTCGACCTGCCGCTGCTGGTGATCGTGCGCGACAACGGGCCGGGCATCCCCGAGGACATCCGTCCCAGCCTGTTCGACGCCTTCGTCACCTCCAAGCCGTCCGGCACCGGGCTGGGACTCGCCATGGTTGCCAAGATCGTCGGCGACCACGGCGGGCTGATCGAGGTCGAGAGCCGCCCCGGTAGGACTGAATTCAGGCTGCACCTGCCCGTGCTGGCCGACGAGGCGGGCGACGGCCCTTGAGCGCCGACGCCCGGCCCGGCCCGCGTGCGGGCCGGGGTCGCGCCGCGCGCTCGGCTTGCCTCGCACGACGCGGCGCGCGAACCATCGACACCGCAGGCCGGCGCGCGCCGGCCCCGATCCGAGGATGACCGAGGTTGCCGACATGAACCCGCCCACCGTCCTGATCGCCGACGACGACCGCTCGATCCGCACCGTGCTGACCCAGGCGCTGGGGCGCTCGGGCTACCAGGTGCGCTCGACCGGCAATGCCGCGACGCTGTGGCGCTGGGTGGAGGACGGCGAGGGCGACCTCGTGATCACCGACGTGGTGATGCCCGACGAGAACGGGCTCGACCTGATCCCGCGCATACGCCGCATCCGCCCGGAGCTGCGCGTCGTGGTGATGAGCGCGCAGTCCACGCTGCTCACCGCGGTGAAGGCCACGCAGCGCGGCGCCTTTGAATATCTTCCCAAGCCGTTCGACCTCAAGGAGCTGCTCGCCGTCGTGGCGCGCGCCCTGCAGGGGCCGCTGCCGGCGCCGGCGCCGAATCCCGAGCCGAAGGACACCGAGGAACGTCTTCCTCTGATCGGCCGCTCCCAGGCGATGCAGGAGATCTACCGCGTCATCGCCCGGCTGACGACGGCCGACCTCACGGTGATGGTCCACGGCGAGAGCGGCACCGGCAAGGAGCTGGTGGCGCGCGCGCTGCACGACTACGGGCGCAGGCGCTCCGGGCCGTTCGTGGCGATCAACATGGCGGCGATCCCGCGCGAGCTGATCGAGAGCGAGCTGTTCGGCCACGAGCGCGGCGCCTTCACCGGGGCGATGAACCGCACGCAGGGGCGTTTCGAGCAGGCGTCCGGCGGCACGCTGTTCCTCGACGAGATCGGCGACATGCCGCCCGAGGCGCAGACGCGCCTGCTGCGCGTGCTGCAGGAGGGCGAGTTCACCTCCGTCGGCGGGCGCGCGCCGATCCGCGCCAACGTGCGCATCGTCGCCGCCACCCACCGCGACCTGCGCCAGGCGATCCGGGACGGGCAGTTCCGCGAGGACCTGTTCTACCGGCTCAACGTGGTGCCGATCCGGCTGCCGCCGCTGCGCGAGCGTGCGGAGGATATTCCTGTACTTGCGAGACATTTCCTGGAGCTGGCGCATCAGTCAGGACTTCCGTCCAAGACGCTGGACCCGGCGGCGCTCGGGCGGCTGCGCACCCACCGCTGGCCCGGCAACGTGCGCGAGCTGGAGAACCTGATGCGCAGGCTCGCCGCGCTCTATCCGCAGGAGACCATCACCGAGGAGGTGATCGCCGCCGAGCTGAGCGAGCCGGAGAGCGCCGCCGAGCCGGTGCCCGGCGCGGACCCCAGGGGCGAGCCGCTGGCGCAGGCGGTGGAGCGCCACATCCGCCAGTTCCTCGCCGGCGGCCTCGACGGCCTGCCGATGCGCGACATCTACGACCGCGTGATCGCCGAGGTGGAGCGGCCGCTGATCCAGATGACGCTGTCGGCCACGCGCGGCAACCAGATCAAGGCGGCCGCCATGCTCGGGCTCAACCGCAACACGCTGCGCAAGAAGATCAAGGACCTCGACATCCCCGTGGTGCGGGGGATCGGCTGAGCCGGCGGGGTCCGCACGGAGGGGAGGCGCGCGCATGGCCGAGGTCCTGAACGCCGGCCAGGGCGCGGCCGCGGCGCCGGACGCGGCCGCGCCGCCGCCGGGACGCCGGGAGCGGCGCGGCCGGCGGCGCGTCGCCGACCTGCTGCTGGGCAAGAGCGTCACGCTGGTGCTCGCCGCCGTGGCGCTGGGACTGGGCATCGCGAGCTTCGTGATGCTGGCGCGCGGCACCACGCTGTCCTCGCGCCCGAACCTCGTGTTCGCGATCACCCTGTCCAACGTCGTGGCGCTGCTGCTGCTGGGGGCGGCACTCGCCGGGCGGCTGACCCGGGTGTGGGTCGAGCGCAGGCGCGGCTCGGCGGGCTCGCGCCTGCACGTGCGCCTGGTGGTGCTGTTCAGCGTCGTCGCGGTGACGCCGGCCATCCTGGTCGCGGTGTTCGCCACGGTGTTCTTCCACCTAGGAATTCAGTCCTGGTTCAACGACCGCGTCAGGACCGCGCTTGAGGAGAGCCTGCAGGCGTCGCAGGGCTACCTGCTGGAGCACCGCGACAACATCCGCGCCGACGCGCTCGGCATGGCGCAGGACATCCAGGAGGCCGGCCGCACCATGGGCGGCAACCCGCAGGCGCTGCAGTCGCTGCTGATCAGCCAGACCGCTATGCGCGGCCTCGACGAGGCCGTCGTGTTCGAGCCGACCACGGGGCAGGTGGTCGCCGCCAACGGGATGCATTCCGACCTCGACGTGCGCACCATCCCGCCGGCAGCCAACCAGGCGGCCGAGGGCGGCGACGTGGCCGTGCTCGGCACGTCCGACGAGTCCGAGGTGCGCGCCGTGGTGCAGCTCAACACGACGCCGCCGCTGCTGATGCTGCTGAGCCGCGCCATCGACCCGCACATCCTCGACCACATGCACCGCGCCGAGGGCGCCGTCGCGGAGTACGAGCGCCTCGACCAGAACCGCTACGGCCTGCAGGTCAGCTTCGTGCTGATCTTCGGCCTCGTGGCGCTGCTGGTGCTCGCCGCCGCCGCGCTGCTCGGCCTGGTGCTCGCCAACCAGATCGCGCGCCCCGTCGGCCGGCTGATCGCGGCGGCCGAGCGGGTGCGCTCCGGCGACCTGGGCGTGCGCGTGCCCGAGGCCGGCAGCGACGACGAGCTGGCCGGGCTGAGCCGCGCCTTCAACCGCATGACCGGCCAGCTCGCGGGCCAGCGCGGCGAGCTGATGGACGCCTACCGCCAGATCGACGAGCGACGCCGCTTCACCGAGACCGTGCTGTCCGGCGTCTCGGCCGGGGTCATAGGACTGGATGCCGAGGCGCGGATAGAACTCCCAAACCCCGCCGCCACCGAGCTGCTCGGCATCGACCTGCTCGCGGCGACGGGGCAGAAGCTCGGCGTGCTCGTGCCGCAGTTCGCCGAGCTGCTGGCCGGCAGCGCCGCCGCCCCCGACCGCACGCGCCGCCTGGAGGTGCAGATCGGCCCGGAGATGGCGCGCCGCACGCTGCTGGTGCGCATCGGCCCGGAGCTGAAGGCGGGCAGGGCGGAGGGCTACGTCGTGACCTTCGACGACATCACCGAGCTGCAGTCCGCCCAGCGCAAGGCCGCCTGGGCCGACGTCGCGCGCCGCATCGCCCACGAGATCAAGAACCCGCTGACGCCCATCCAGCTCTCCGCCGAGCGCCTCAAGCGCCGCTTCGCGCGCGAGATCACGTCCGACCCCGACACCTTCATCCAGTGCGCCGACACCATCGTGCGCCAGGTCGGCGAGATCGGCCGCATGGTCGACGAGTTCTCCGCCTTCGCGCGCATGCCGCAGCCGGTGATCCGCCCGGGCGACGTGGGCCGCGTCGCGCGCGAGGCGGTGATCCTGCAGCGCGCCGCCCGCCCCGAGCTGGGCTGGTCGACCGACATCCCCGAGCGCGGCCCGGTGGCGCCGTGCGACGCGCGCCTGCTCGGCCAGGCGCTGACCAACCTCCTGCAGAACGCGGCCGACGCCGTGGCGATGCGCCCGCGCGGGGACGGCGAGACCCCGGGGCACGTCTCGCTGAGCGTCTCCGAGCGGGACGGCGAGGTGAGCATCGCGGTGAGCGACGACGGCGTGGGCCTGCCGGCGCAGGACCGCACCCGCCTGACCGAGCCCTACGTCACCCACAAGCCGAAGGGGACCGGGCTCGGGCTTGCCATCGTCAAGAAGATCATGGAGGACCATGGCGGCTCGGTGACGCTGCACGACCGGGCCGACGGCCCCGGCGCGGTGGCGGCGCTGCACCTGCCCGGGTCCGCAGGCATACCCGGATCTGCGGCCGGCCCCGGGTCCGAGGCTGTCTTGGAGGGCGAACGCCATGGCGCATGAGATCCTGATCGTCGACGACGAGCCCGACATCCGCATGCTGATCGACGGCATCCTGCGCGACGAGGGCTACGAGACCCGCCAGGCCGCCGACGCCGACGCCGCCATCGCCGCCTTCCGCGCGCGCCGGCCGTCGCTGGTGATCCTCGACATCTGGCTGCAGGGCTCGCGCCTCGACGGCCTGGGCATCCTCCAGGCGCTGCACAGCGAGGAGCCCGTCGTGCCCGCCGTGATGATCTCCGGCCACGGCACCATCGAGACCGCGGTGGCCGCCATCCAGCACGGCGCCTACGACTTCATCGAGAAGCCGTTCAAGTCCGACCGCCTGCTGCTGATCGTGCGCCGCGCGCTGGAGGCCGCCCGCCTGACCGCGGAGAACGCCGAGCTGCGCCTGCGCGTGGGCGCCGAGGCCGAGCTGACCGGCGAGAGCAGCGCCATGAACGGCCTGCGCGTGGCGATCGACCGCGTGGCGCCCACCGGCTCGCGCGTGCTGATCTCGGGCCCCGCCGGCGCCGGCAAGGACGTGGCCGCGCGCATGATCCACGCCCGCTCGCGCCGCGCCGACGGCCCGTTCGTGACGCTGAACTGCGCGACCCTGAACCCCGCGCGCTTCGAGGAGGAGCTGTTCGGCATCGAGGCGGGCGCGGACAGCCAGAGCGTGCCGCGCCGCACCGGCATGCTGGAGCGCGCCCACGGCGGCACGCTGCTGCTCGACGAGATCTCCGACATGCCGCTCGAGACGCAGGGCAAGATCGTCCGCGCGCTCCAGGACCAGACCTTCGAGCGCATCGGCGGCACGAGCCGCGTCAAGGTCGACGTACGCGTCCTGGCGACCACCAACCGCGACCTGCAGGCCGAGATCGCCGCCGGCCGCTTCCGCGAGGACCTCTACTACCGTCTGGCCGTCGTGCCGCTGCGCGTGCCCAGCCTGCGCGAGCGCCGCGAGGACGTGCCCGAGCTGGCGCGCCGCTTCCTCGTGCGCTCCGCCGAGACCTCCGGCATCCCCGGCCGCGACCTGTCCGCCGACGCGCTCACCGCGCTGCAGAGCTACGACTGGCCCGGCAACGTCCGCCAGCTCCGCAACCTCATGGACTGGCTGCTCATCATGGCGCCGGGCGGCCAGGACGCGATCCGCGCCGACATGCTGCCCCCCGAGATCGGCCAGGGCGCCCCAGCCCTGCTCAACTTCGACCCCACCGCGGACATCATGGCGCTGCCCCTGCGCGAGGCCCGCGACCTGTTCGAGACGCAGTACCTCCAGGCGCAGCTCCTGCGCTTCGGCGGCAACATCAGCCGCACCGCGGGCTTCGTCGGCATGGAGCGCAGCGCCCTGCACCGCAAGCTCAAGCAGCTCGGCGTCAACTCCGAGGACCGCGCCGCAAGCTAGGGAAGGCAGGAAGGCCTTCTTTTTCTGAAGAAAAAGAAGCAAAAAGACCTTGCCCATTGGGCTGGTGCCTCCCGGCGGGCACCATGCCGATGTGGAAAGTTCTTTGGTTCTTTCTTTCAAGAAAGAACTGCTTTCTTCCTTGCCGCGCGGCCGGCGCACGCCGCACGCCTGATGGTGCGCTGCACAATAACTTGCGCCGGCGGGGGTGGCGGGTGCATCTTGCGGCCGTCGGACCGTGGCGCCTCGTGCTGCCGGCCGGATCCGGCGCCACAAGGTGCCGCGCTGCGGCGCCAAGAACAAGAAGAAGGACATCGTCCGTGGCCACCGAGAAGACGCAGAACGTTCAGGACGTGTTCCTGAACCACGTGCGCAAGAGCAAGACCCCGGTCACCGTTTTCCTGGTCAACGGGGTGAAGCTCCAGGGCATCATCACCTGGTTCGACAATTTCTCCGTGCTGCTCCGGCGCGACGGGCACACGCAGCTCGTCTACAAGCACGCCATCAGCACCGTGATGCCCGGCGCGCCGATCAGCCTGTTCGACGGCGTCAAGGCCGAGGGCGCGGCGCCCGCGCGCGACACGCTGACGATCCCCGGGCGCGACGCCGGCCGGGAGACGGGTCCTGCCGAGCAGGAGTGAGGCCTCCGGCGCGCCGACCCGCGCCGCGGTCATCCTGCCGTGGGACCACCCCGACCTGCGCGACGGCGGGCGGGCCGCCGAGGCGCGACTGGCCGAGGCGGTGGGGCTCGCGGCCTCGATCGGGCTCGTCGTCGTGCACACCGCGATCGTCCCGCTGCGGGCGCGCAAGCCGGCGACCCTGCTCGGCAGCGGGCAGGTCGAGATGCAGCACGCCGCGATCGGCGAAGCGGGCGTCGGCGTGGCCATCGTCGACGCGCTGCTGACCCCGGTGCAGCAGCGCAACCTCGAGCGCGGCTGGGACTGCAAGGTGATCGACCGCACCGGGCTGATCCTCGACATCTTCGGCGAGCGCGCGGTGACGCGGGAGGGCTCGCTGCAGGTCGAGCTGGCCCACCTCGACTACCAGCGCTCGCGCCTCGTGCGGTCCTGGACCCACCTCGAGCGCCAGCGCGGTGGGTTCGGATTCCTAGGAGGGCCCGGCGAGACGCAGATCGAGGCGGACCGCCGTCTCATCGGCGACCGCATCGTCCGCCTGAAGAAGGAGCTGGACCAGGTGCGCCGCACCCGCGGCCTGCACCGCTCCGCACGCCGCAAGGTGCCGTTCCCGGTCGTCGCACTCGTCGGCTACACCAACGCCGGCAAGTCCACGCTGTTCAACGCGCTCACCGGCGCCACCGTCCACGCCGAGAACCAGCTGTTCGCCACGCTGGACCCAACGATGCGCGGCCTGGGACTCTCGTCCGGCCGACAGGTCATCCTGTCCGACACCGTAGGATTTATTTCCGAGCTGCCGACGGAGCTGGTCGCGGCGTTCCGCGCCACGCTGGAGGAGGTCGCCGAGGCAGACGTCATCCTGCACGTCCGCGACATCGCCCACCCCGACACCGCCGCCCAGCGCGCCGACGTGCTCGCCGTGCTCGACAACATGGCCGCCGACGGCACGCTCGACCCCGCCTGGCCCGAGCGCACCATCGAGGTCCTGAACAAGGCCGACCTGCTCGGCGGCACCGACCACGTGCCGCTGCGCGAGGGCAGCGTCGCGGTCTCGGCGATCACCGGGGAGGGCAGGGAGGCGCTCGAGGCCGCGATCGACGCCCGCGTCGCCGCCGGCATGGAGCAGGTGGAGTACGCGCTCCCCGCCGCCGACGGCGCCCGCCTGTCCTGGCTCTACGACCACGGCGAGGTCGTCAGCCGCACCGACGGCGACGACGGCGTGCACGTCCGCGTGCGCCTGCTGCCCGCCGACCGCGCCCGCTTCGAACAGGGCGGCCACCACGCGACACAAGAGACGGGCCACCCGCCCGGCATGGAGCAGCCGCGATGACCATCACCATCCGCGACGCGGACGAGCTGGTGCAGCTCGTGCGCGCCGCCGCCCGCGCCGAGATCATGCCGCGCTTCCGCCGCCTCACCCCCGACTTGGTGCGCACCAAGTCTGGCCCCACCGACTTCGTCACCGCCGCCGACGAGGCCGCCGAGGCGCTCATCACCTCCGGCCTGGAGCGCCTGTTCCCCGGCTGCGTCGTCATCGGCGAGGAGGCGGCCTCCGCCGACCCCTCGCTGCTCGGCCGCCTCGCCGACGCCGACCTGGCCTTCGTGGTCGACCCGATCGACGGCACCGCGAACTACTGCGCCGGCCTGCCGCTGTTCGGCGTCATGGTCGCCGCCATCGTGCGCGGCGAGGTCGCGGCCAGCGTGATCCACGACCCCGTCGTCGACGACAGCTCCATCGCCGTGCGCGGCGAGGGCGCCTGGAGCGAGTCCCCCGACGGCACCCGCGCCGACCTGCGCGTGGCTTCCCCCGCGCCGCCCGCCGAGATGCAGGGCGCGATGTCGTGGCGCTACATGGAGCGCTCCCTGCGCGAGGCCGTGCTGCGCAACATGCCGCGCGTGGCGTCGAGCTGGGACTACCGCTGCGCCGCCCACGAGTACCGCGCCGTCGCCGCCGGCCACTGGCACTACCTCATGTTCAACCGCCTGATGCCGTGGGACCACCTGCCGGGCTGGCTGCTGCACCGCGAGGCCGGCGGATACTCCGCGCGCTTCGACGGCAGCGAGTACCGGCCCGGGCACGACGGCGGCGGGCTGATCTGCGCGCCGGACCGCGACAGCTGGGGGGCGCTGCGGGAGGCGCTGCTGGGCTGAGGCGGTTGGCGGCCCAAAGCAGGCAAGGCCAGAGGCTCTGCCTCTGGACTCCGCCAAGGGAAGCCCCTTGGATGGCTTTCCTAAGTAAAGCCAGTCCAGGGCGGCTCGCCCTGGCGGGTTCGGGCAGAGCCCGACCTTCCTTCCTGTGATCGTCCGCCCCAAGCCCGGCCCGCTCGCCGTCCTGTTCGCGATCCGCGGCTCGATCCTGCCGCAGATCGCGCCGCGGGTGGCCGGCATCGCGCTGCTGTCGCTGGCTGTCGCGGTCTCCGCGCGCTGGTGGCCGGGGCACACGCCGGACCTGGGGGTGAGCCCGTTCGCGCTGCTGGGGATCGTGCTGTCGATCTTCCTCGGGTTCCGCAACAGCGCCTGCTACGACCGCTGGTGGGAGGCGCGCAAGCAGTGGGGCGAGCTGATCGTCGAGCTGCGCTGCCTGGCACGGGACTCCACGACGCTGCTGCACGACGCGGCGCTCGCGGACCGGGTGGTGCGGGCCGGCATCGGCTTCGCGCAGGCCCTGGCGCTGCGCCTGCGCGGGCGGCCGCAGGCGGCGGCGCTGTCGTGGCTGCCGGAGGCGTCGCGGGCGGCGATGGCGGGCCGGGCGAACCTGCCGCAGGCGATCCTGCAGGGCGTGGGCCTGGAGCTGGCCGGCCGCGTCCGGGCGGGCACGCTGAGCGACATGCTGTACCAGCCGTTCTCGGCGCGGCTGGCGGCGCTGACGGCGGTGCAGACGGCGTGCGAGCGCATCGCCAACACGCCGGTGCCGTTCGCCTACACGCTGCTGGTGCACCGCACGGCGATGCTGTTCTGCCTGCTGCTGCCGTTCGGGCTGGTGGGCGCGCTGGGGCTGGCGACGCCGCTGGTCACCGCGATCCTGGCGTACGCGTTCTTCGGCCTGGACGCGCTCGGCACGGAGCTGGAGGCGCCGTTCGAGGCGACCGCGAACGGCCTGGCGCTGGACGCGATGGTGCGCAGCGCGGAGATCGACCTTCTGGAGGCGCTGGGCGCCACGGAGCTGCCCGCGCCGCTGCGGCCGGTGGGGTACCTGCTGGGCTGACGCGGCGGGGCAGGGGCCTCGCCCCGGCAAGGCAAGAAAGCATGGGCTCTGCCCAAACCCGCAAAGGGTCCGAGGACCCTTTGATCCCACTTGCTAAGTAAAGCCATCCAAGGGGCTTCCCTTGGCGGAGTCCAGAGGCAGAGCCTCTGGCCTTGCTTACTGCCCGCCGCCCTCGTTCCTCTTGACCTGCTGCCACGCCGCCTCCATTTCCGCGAGGCTCGCCTCCGCCGGCGTTCGTCCATCGGCCGCGAGCAGCCGCTCCACACCGCGGAACCGCCGGCTGAACTTGTCGTTGGCCTGGCGCAGGCAGGTCTCGGCGTCCAGCCCGAGCTTGCGGGCCAGGTTGGCCATGACGAACAGCATGTCGCCCATCTCGTCGGCGAGCCGCGCGGGGTCGGCCTCCGCCAGCTCCGCGTGCAGCTCGGCGGTCTCCTCGGCGAGCTTGTCGAGCACGGCGGGCGCGTCGGGCCAGTCGAAGCCGACGGCGGCCACGCGCCGGGTGATCCTGGCGGCGCGCGACAGGGCGGGCAGGGCGAGCGGCACGTCGGCCAGCACCACGCCGGCGTCCGGGGCGGCCCCGGCGGACGGGTCCGCGAGCAGCGCCGCACGCTCGCGCGCCTTGGCGGTCTCCCAGGCGCCGGGGGCCGCGCCGGCGTCGCGCGCGGCCGCGTCGCCGAAGACGTGCGGATGGCGGCGCACCATCTTGTCGGTGATCGCGGCGGCGACGTCGGCGAAGCGGAACAGCCCGGCCTCCTCGGCGAGGCGCGCGTGGTAGACGACCTGGAACAGCAGGTCGCCCAGCTCGCCGGGCAGGCCCTGCCAGTCGCGGCGCGCGATGGCGTCGGCCACCTCGTAGGCTTCCTCGACGGTGTAGGGGGCGATGGTGGCGAAGTCCTGCGCGCGGTCCCAGGGGCAGCCGGAGAGGGGATCGCGCAGCGCCGCCATGACGTCGAGCAGGCGCTGGATCTCGGCCGGTGCGTCGTTCATTGTGCCATCCTCAAGTCGCAGAATGTATATTATGCAGATTTCAGAGGTGCGGAAACCGCGCGAGTCAGCCGATCTCCAGCACCAGCCCGTCGTGCCCGGGCTCGATGCCCGTCGGCAGGTTCCGCCGCATCCAGTCCCAGTCCAGGTCGAACCCCATGTGCGTCAGCACGGTGCGACGCGCCCCCACGCGACGCGCCCACTCCACGACCAGCTCGACGTGCGCGTGAGTCATGTGCCGCTGCCGCTGGAAGCAGCCGACCACCCAGGTATCCACGCCCTCGAGCGCCGCGAACGCCGCATCGTCCAGCGCCACCACGTCCGTGGAGTACCCGAACCCGCCAACGCGCAGCCCGAGCGTGCGAGTCACCTGATGGTCCTGGTCGAACACCGTGACCTCGGCGCCGGCAATCTCGACCACCTGACCAGGAGTCACGGCGTGCGGCACCAGCACCGGCCGGTAGAACCCCGGCGGCTTCCACGGCCGGAACACGTAGTCGAACCGCTTCGCCAGGTCGTCCAGCGTCGTCTGCGTGGCATAGGTGTCGAGCGGCCGCCCGGTCACCCGGTTCACGATCCGCAGGTCGTCGAGCCCGACCACATGGTCCGCATGCCCGTGCGTGAACAGCACCGCATCCACCGCCGCGATCCCGCACGACAGAAGCTGCCCGCGCAGCTCCGGCCCGGTGTCGACCAGGATGCGCGCCCCGGCGCCGGTCTCGATCACGATCGCCGAGCGCGACCTCCGGTTGCGCGGCTCCGCGGCATCGCACGCGCCCCAGTCGCCGCGCCCGTCCGCCCCGCCGATCTGCGGCACCCCCGCCGACCCGCCGCAGCCGAGCATCGTCACGCGCATGGCCACCCGCCCGCTCATGCCGCCTTGCGGAACAGCGTGCGGAAGTTGCGCGTGGTCGTCGCCGCGATCTCCTCCGGCGCCACGCCGCGCAACGCCGCCAAGGCGCGCGCCGTGTCCGCGACCCATGCCGGCTCGTTGCGCCGCCCGCGATGCGGCACCGGCGCCAGGAAGGGCGAGTCCGTCTCGACCAGCAGCCGCTCCGCCGGCACGTCGCGCAGGATCTCGCGCAGCGCGACGGAGCGCGGGAACGTCATCATCCCCGACACCCCGATGTAGCCGCCGAGCGCCAGCCCCGCCTCTGCCAGCCCCGCCCCGGAGCTGAAGCAGTGCAGCACGAAGCCGAAACCGTCCGCAGCACGCCCCTGCCCTGCGCCGACCTCCTCGCGCAGGATCGCGGCCACGTCCTCGTCCGCGTCGCGCGCATGGATCACCAGCGGCACGCCCGCCATCCGCGCCGCCCGGATGTGCGCGCGGAAACTCTCCGCCTGCACGTCGCGCGGCGCGTGCTCGTAGAAATAGTCGAGCCCCGACTCCCCGATGCCGATCACGCGCGGATGCGCCGCAAGCTGCGCGAGATGCCCGACCTCCGGCACCGGCCCCTCCTCGCCCGCGTGGTGCGGATGGATGCCGATCGTGCACCACAACTCCGCCCGCGACTCCGCAAGCCCGACCAGCGTCTCGGTCTGCGACAGCCGCGTGCTGATGCACACCATCTCGCCGACTCCCGCCGCCGCGGCGCGCGACACCACGCCCTCCAGCTCCTCGGGAGTCAGCGCGTCGAGGTGGCAGTGCGAGTCGACCAGCATCCCCTGCCCGCTCACGCCTCGGGCTCCACGTGGCGCGGGAAGATGCCCTGCGGCGCCGGCAGCACGGTCCCGTCCGCCACCGGCCGCGCCAGCGCCGCGAGGTCGCGCGCATCCGCCGGCACGCCGAGCTGGTCGAGCATGCGCCCCATGCTGCCCGGCATGAACGGCTGCAGCACCGTCGCCACCACGCGCAGCACGTCGGCCAGCACGCGCAGCACCTCGCCCATGCGCGCGAGATCCGTCTTGCGCAGCGCCCACGGCGCCTGGCGGTCGATGTACCCGTTGGCCGCGCGCACCACGCGCCAGACCTCCTCCAGCGCCTCGTGCGGCGCCTGCCGCCCGAGCTGCCCGCGCAGCAGCCCCGGCAGCGCGTCGGCGGCCGCCAGCATCTCCGCGTCATCGTCCGTGGCCACGCCGCGCGCCGGCAGCACGCCCGCGCAGTTCTTCGCGACCAGCGAC
Organism: Janthinobacterium lividum; assembly: GCA_050920955.1. Lineage (GTDB taxonomy): Bacteria > Pseudomonadota > Alphaproteobacteria > Acetobacterales > Acetobacteraceae > CAXSEF01. Next base: position 27,026 of record JBPBQS010000205.1, read on the forward strand.
AGCGAGCGCTGCGCCAGGTTGCCGAGGTCGTTGGCCAGCTCGACGTTCATCCGCCCGATCAGCGCGCGCCTGGAGAAGTCCCCGTCCCCCCCGAACGGCTTCTCGCGCAGGAGGAAGTAGCGCAGCGGGTCGAGCCCGAACTCGGCGACGAGGTCGCGCGGGTCGACGACGTTGCCGACCGACTTGCTCATCTTCTCGCCCTCGACCGTCCACCAGCCGTTGGCGTAGATCCGCTCCGGCAGCGCCATGCCGGCGGCCATGAGGAACGCCGGCCAGTAGATCGCGTGGAAGCGCACGATCTCCTTGCCGACCAGGTGCAGCTGCGCCGGCCAGTACCCCCACAGCGGCGCCGCCTCGTCGGGGAACCCCAGCGCCGTGACGTAGTTCGCCAGCGCGTCGAGCCACACATAGACGACGTGCGCCGGGTCGTCGGGCACCTCGATGCCCCAGCGGAAGCTGGTGCGGCTGATCGACAGGTCGCGCAGCCCGGAGCGCACGAAGCTGACGACCTCGTTGCGCGCCGACGCCGGCGCCATGAACTCCGGCTGCGCGTCGTACAGCGCCAGCAGCCGATCTCCCCAGGCCGACAGCCGGAAGAAGTACGACGGCTCGCGCACCCACGCGACCGGCGCCCCCGACGGCGCCACGCGGGAGCCGTCGGGGCGCGTGACCAGCTCGTCCTCGCCGTAGAACGCCTCGTCGCGCACCGCGTACCAGCCCTCGTAGTGCCCGAGGTAGATGTCGCCCGACTCGCGCAGGCGCCGCCACAGCGCCTGCACGCCGGCCTTGTGCGCGGGGTCGGTGGTGCGGATGAACGCGTCGTACGAGATGCCCATCCGGTCGGCCATGTCGCGGAAATCGGCGGAGACGCGGTCCACGAACGCCTGCGGCTCGACGCCCGCGTCCTGGGCGGCGCGCTCGACCTTCTGGCCGTGCTCATCGGTGCCGGTGAGGAAGAACACGTCCGCGCCGTCGAGCCGCTGCCAGCGCGCCATGACGTCGGCCGCGATCGAGGTGTAGGCGTGGCCGATGTGGGGCGCGCCGTTGACGTAGTAGATCGGCGTGGACAGGAAGAAACGGCTCATGCGGGGTCCCGGCTGCGGCGATGGGTCCGGCAAGGGTGTGTCGCATCGCGGGGGCGAAGTCGAGACAAGGAAAGGCCGGGCTCTGCCTGGACCCGCCAGGGTGAGCCGCCCTGGACTGGCCTGACCTAGAAAGCGCCGGTCCAGGGGCGGCTCGCCCCTGGCGGGTCTGGGCAGAGCCCAGGCTTGCTTCCTGCCTACGCCGCCCCCGGCAGCATCGCGAGTCCTGCGACGACCGCCTGCCGCTTGTCCAGGTTCAGCCGGTCCGTGTCCGCCTGCATCCTGGTCAGCGCGTCCCAGAGCTCCGCCCATGCCGGCGCCGGCCGCATCGCCGCGAGCCTGGCCTGCGCGGCGTCCGCCTGCCCGCGCACCGAGGCCCTGACCGCGCCCGAGATCGCGCCGCGCAGCAGGTCCATGAACAGGTCGTAGGCGGTGTCGCTGCGCCCGACGCGGTCCGCCGCGGCGTAGGCGCGCGCGAGCGGCAGCGACGGCAGCGCGGCCAGCAGCTCGCCCACGAGCCCCGCCATCGCGAGCCCCTCCTCGTCGGCGAGGCGCATCGCGTGCCCGGGCGATCCCTCCGCGAGCCGCACCAGCGTGGCGCGCTCGGCCTCGCCCAGCTCCGGCAGGTCGCGCCTGAGCAGCGCGTCCACGGCCGCGTCCGGCACCGGCCCGAGGGCGAGCCTGCGACAGCGCGAGCGCAGCGTGGGCAGCAGCCGCCCCGGCGCCGAGCACACCAGCATCAGCAGCGCGCGCGGCGGCGGCTCCTCCAGCACCTTGAGCAGGGCGTTGGCGGAGTTCGGGTTGAGGTCCTCGGCGCCGTCGACGATGACCACGCGCCAGCCGCCCTCCGCCGGCGTGAGGTGCAGGAAGGGCGGGATGAGCCGCGCATCGTCGACCGCGATCGACTTGCGCATGCGCTTCTTCTTGTCGTCCCACTCGCGCTCGACGACGAGCAGGTCCGCGTGCGTGCCGCTCGCCACGCGGCGGAACACCGGGTCCGCGGGCGACAGCGCCAGGCTCGAAGGCGCGCCGCCCGCGAGCAGCCGCCGCGCGAGGCGGAACGCGAAGGTCGCCTTGCCCACGCCCTCCGGCCCGGCGACCAGCCAGGCGTGGTGCATGCGCCCGGCGCGCCAGGCCTCGAGCACCGCCGCCTCCGCCGCCTCGTGCCCGAGCAGCAGGTCGTTCTGCCGCGGCGAGGGCGCGCTCACGGGGCGCGCCCTGTCGTGGCGGCTACTGCTTGACGGCGGTGATCTTGCCGTCCTTGTCCACGGTGACGAACTGGGTGGCGCCGCCCTTCGTGGCCTCGCCGGTCCAGGTGCCCTTGGAGCCCTTGAGCTGGCCGACGTTGCTGTAGCCCTTGCCCATCAGGGCGCCGAGCGCCTGGGCGCGCGACATCCCGCCCTCGGCCGCGTCGCCGGTGTGGTCGGTGGGGAACGCCTGCGCCAGCACGGGCGAGGCGCCGGCCAGCAGGGCCGCGCCGGAGAGGCCGGCGAGCAGCAGGGCGGCGCGTGCGGAAATCATCGGCATGGATCGGAGCCTCGCTGTTGCGGTTCGGCCGGGCGCGCCTGCGCCCGGGACGCGCGCACCATGGCATCATTGCGTTTTGTCGCCAAACCGCAGCACTCCGGCGATCCTGGCCTCGACCTCGTCCGCGCCGCCCTCCGCCGACACGAGCGCGCAGCGCCCCGGCTCGGCCTCGGCGATGGCGTGGAACCCCTCCGCGACGCGGGCGTGGAACGCGGCTCCCAGGCGCTCGTAGCGGTCCGGCTCGCCGCCGCCCGCCGCCGCCTGCCGCGACGCGAGCCGCGCCCGCTGCGTCTGCGCCGAGGCGTGCAGCACCACGGTGCGGTCCGGCACGACGCCGAGCATCCCGCCCAGCGCGCGGATGGTCGCGAGGTCCGCGCCCTGCCCGTAGCCCTGGTAGGCGAGCGTGGAGTCCGTGAACCGGTCGCACACCACCACCCTGCCCGCCTCCAGCGCCGGCCGGATCACCCGCGCCACGTGCTCCGCGCGCGCGGCGAAGTGCAGCATCACCTCGGCGAGCGGCGCCCAGTCCACGCGCCCCGACAGCAGCATCTCGCGCAGCACCTCGGCGCCGGGCGAGCCGCCGGGCTCGCGCGTGCGCACCACGTCGTGCCCCGCCGCCCGCAGCGCGCGCTCCAGACGCAGCGCCTGCGTGGACTTGCCGACGCCCTCGCCGCCCTCGAGCGTGACGAACCACCCCCGCGGCGCGGCCACGCCCTCAGCTGCCGAAGACGTGGCTCACCACGGCGAGTGCCCGCCCGCCGACGCCCAGGCGCGCGACGTCCGCACCCGCGAGCAGCGGCACTTCCATCGACGGCACCCCCTGCCCCGCCAGCACCAGGTGCGCGACCACGGCGCCCTTGCTCACCGGCGCCGGGATCGGGCTGTCGTACGCGACCGTGATCTGCGCGTGCTGGCGCCACGAGCGCGGCATCGTCACCACGAGGTCCTTGCCGCCGACCAGCGGCACGCTCGGGCGCTGGCCCAGCCACACCGGCGCGTTCTCCACGGTGTCGCCGGCGCCGAACAGGGCGACGTTCTCGAAGCTGTTGAACGACCACTCGATCAGGCGCTCGCTCTCCTCCACGCGCGCCTTCTGCGTGGGCATGCCGTTGAGCACCATGACCACGCGCCGCCCGCCGCGCAGCGAGGACGCCACCACGCCGAAGCCGCCCGCGTCGGTGTGCCCGGTCTTGAGCCCGTCGGCCATGCCGCGCTGCACCAGCGGGTTGCGGTTGTACTGCTCGATCCCGTTGTAGCGGTAGTCCTTCTCGGAATCGTAATGGTAGTACTCCGGGAAGGTCCGGATCAGGTACTGGGCCAGCGTCGCGATGTCGCGCGCCGACATGTAGTGGTCCGCCGCCGGCCACCCCGTGCAGTTCTCGAAATGCGAGTTCGTCAGGCCGATCTCCTTGGCCTTGCTGTTCATCAGCTCGACGAACTGCTCCTCGGACCCCGCGACCCCCTCGGCCAGCACGATGCAGGCATCGTTGCCGGACTGGATGATCATGCCGCGGACCAGCTCCTCGACGACGACCTGCCCGCCCAGGGGCACGAACATCTTCGAGCCCTGCATCCGCCAGGCCTTCTCGCTGACCGGCAGCGTCTGGTCGAGCTTGAGCTGGCCGCCCTTGAGCTTGCCGTAGATGATGGTGGCGGTCATCAGCTTGGTCATCGACGAGGGCGGCATCTGCACGTCGGCCTGCTTGTCGAGCAGCGTGGCCCCGGTGTTGAAGTCCGTGATGAACGCCCACTGCGCCAGCGTGTCCATCGGCCCGAGCGGCGTCGTGGCCGCGTTGGCCGACGGCGCCGCGCCGGGCACGGCCGCGGGCGGGGCCGCCGCCGCCGCCGCGCGCGGGTGTCGCGGCGCCGCGACGGCCGTGCGCGCCGCAGCCAGAGTGGCCAGCGCCGCGCCCGACAGCAGCAGGCGGCGTCGGTTCGGCACGGTCCGCGACTCTGTGTCTGGCGTCATCAGGCGCATTCCCCAAGCTGTTCCGCAGAGCGCCCACGCGGCGCGGTGGCCATTACCCGCGCCCTCGCAGGCGGCACGGGCCTACTGCACGACGATGCGGGCATCCGTTACCCCGGCGCGCAGGGCCCGGTCCAGCGCGTCGTCCGCCTCCGCCACCGTCGCGAACGGCCCGGCCCGCACCGCGAAGCTGTCGCTGCGCCCCTCGCGCGTGCGCACGACCTCGGCGGGCAGCCCCGACAGCTTGGCCGCGAGCCGCCTCGCGTAGTCCGCGCGCCCGAAGCTGTCCGTGCGCAGCCACAGCTGCCCCGGCGCAGCCCCCGCGTCCACGACATCCTCCGCCAGCCGGTCCGGCACCGCGGCCGCCTCCGCCTCCGCGGGCGCCGCGCCGATCGTGGTCGCCCGCCCGCCCCCGGACGCGGCGCCCGGCGGCCCGAGCGCCTCGGCCCGCACCGACTCGCGCGGCGCCGTCGCGATGTCGAGGCGCGGCCCGCCGTGCAGCTGCTCCGCCAGGCGCCGGCTCAGCGCCTCGTCCACGACCACCCGGACCCGCGTGGCCCCTTCGCCCGGCGCGACGCCCAGCAGCGTGGCCGCGCGCGGCGTGAGCGCGAGCACGCGCCCCGGGTCGGCCGGCCCGCGGTCGTCGACGCGCAGCAGCACCTGCCGCCCGTTCTCGAGGTTGGTCACCCGCACGACGGCGGGAAGCTGCAGCGTCTGGCTCGCCGCCGCCGCGACCTGCGGGTCGTAGCGCTCGCCGTCCGCGACCACGGGCCCGTGCGCGCCCACGACCGACGCCAGCCCGGTGAACGCCGCCGAGAACGACTCCGCCGGGTAGAACCACATGCCCCGCCCGCCCTGCCACGGCACGCCCGCCGTGTAGTGCGCCGGCAGCGGCGGCAGCACGACCGCCGCGCGGCGGTGGCACCCCGCCAGCGCCACCACGGCGCACAGCGCGGCGGCCGCCGCGCCCCGCCGCCCGCTCACGCCGCGGCGTCGCCCAGCAGCCCGACGCCGAGCGCGTAGAAGTCGGACGGGTTGTAGCGCCGGATCGCCTTGAAGTTGCCGTACACCAGGAACGCGTCGCCCCCCGCCCCGTCCGGCAGCAGCAGCGCCGCCTGTGCGCCGCGCCCGTCGTCGCGGAACGGCGCGCCGTCCTCGCGCCGCACGCCCTCGCGCTCCCACTGCGCGATGGAGCGCACGTCGTCGCGCCCGCCCGGCGACGTCATCCCCGCCGGCACGCGCACCGGCTGCCCCCAGACCTCGCCCGCCTTCCAGCCCGACTTCGCCAGGTAGTTGCCCACCGACGCGAACACGTCCGGCAGGCTCGTCCAGATGTTGCGCTGCCCGTCGCCGGTGAAGTCCACCGCGTAGCGCAGGAACGAGGACGGCATGAACTGCGGCTGCCCCATCGCCCCCGCGTACGACCCCGTCATCCCCAGCGGCGCCACGTCGCCGTGGTCGAGGATGCGCAGCGCCGCCATCAGCTCCGCGCGGAAGAACGCCGCCCGCCGCCCGTCGTACGCCAGCGTCGCCAGCGCCTCGACCACGTTGAACGTCCCCGTCTTGGCGCCGAACCCCGACTCGAGCCCCCAGATGCCCACGATCACCCGCGGGTCGACGCCGTAGCGGTGCCACACCTCGGTCAGCACGCCCCGGTTGCGCGCGAACGCCGCCCGCGCCGCCTCCAGCCGCGACTGCGGCAGCACGCGCGCCTTGTACTGCGCCCAGGTCAGCGTGAACTCCGGCTGGTGGCGGTCCAGCTCCAGCACGCGCGCGTTCGGCGCGGCTCCGAACGGTGCGGCGCGCAGCGTGGCGTCGGAGATCCCCGCCCGCCGCGCGTCAGAGCGCACGCCCTCCAGGAACCCGGGATACGAGCCCTCCTGGGCCAGTGCCGGCAACGGCAGGAGGACGGACGAGGCGATCAGGCTGCGGCGTGAGAGCATGCCCACGCATGTGCCACAGCGGCGGCGCGGGCCGCAAGCAAGGCCGGGCCCTGCCCGGACCCGCCAGGGCGAGCCGCCCTGGACCGGCACACACAAGGCAAGGCGGGAGGTGCCGCCGGCCCCGTCGGGGTTTCCAAAGGCGAGCCTTTGGCGGAGTCCAGAGGCAGAGCCTCTGGCCTTGCTTCCTTCAGAACTTGGTCGAGACCGCCAGCGAGCCGAAGTTGAACAGCCCGCTCTTCTGCCCGTTGAACTGCACGGTCTGGAACGTCTGCGTGTAGGTGACGCGCACGCCGCGGAACATGACGGCGACGCCGGCGGAGAACTCGCCCACGTCCCACTTCTTCGAGACGTGCGGGCTGTACTGCCGGAACAGGTCGCCCTGCAGCGCCGCGTCGTAGGCCACGGCCTGCCCGTCCACGCCGCCGAACGCGTACCACGCGAACGGCCTGGTCGCGGTGTAGGCGTCGGTGCCGTTCTGCCCGTACTGCGACGTGGACGGCCCGAAGTCGCTGTCGAGCCCCTGCCCGATGCGCACGATGCCGCCGACCTGCGCGTACGTCCGCACGTCGCCACCCGCGAGCCGCACGGAGGGCAGCACGTCGACGCCGATGCCGCCCGCATACGGCGCGTGGAAGCCCGCGACCGGCACGCGGTACGTGCGCTGCACCAGGAAGTTGAACGCCGCCTGGTCGGGCACCTGCGAGCCCCAGCCGCGGTTGGGCGTGTCGCCGATGATGTCGTGGAAGCCGTTCTGCACGTTCTCGCCGGCCGCCGACGGCCCGATCACGCCGAGGCTGACGGAGGCGAAGTCGCGCCGCGTGTCCGTGTCGTGGATGATGCCGAAGTTGGCGAGGAGCTGGCCCTCGTAGGGGTGGTCGTGCGGGTTGGGCACGTCGAGCTGCGTCTGGCGCGGCGTGAAGATCGACTGGTTGATCGTGATGGAGATGCGCTGCACGCCGTCGCCCCACACGCGCTGCCCCAGCGCCTCGAGCGGCGCCGGCAGCACGCCGGTGGGCGAGACCCAGCCGCCGCGGATGCCGCTGGTGTAGTACTGGTCCGAGGTGCCGTGCTGGGTGGAGACGGCGTCGTTCTCGACCTGCAGTGTCCAGATGCTGTCCGGGTCCTGCCGGGGCGCGGCAACTGCCGGGGCGGCCGAGAGCGCCACCGCCACCAGCGCCGCGGCGCCGCTGCGTGCGCCGGGCGCGGGGAAATGCCGGGCCAGCCTGCTTTGTCGCGTCATCACCGTTCCACCAAACCTGATCTTAACCGTTTGTGTCCTACAATCGCGTCGCGCGGCAAGGAACCCCTGCCCGCCTGCGGCCTTGGCACCCCGGAGCACGGGCGTGCGGCCCGGGCGGGCCTGGCGAACTTGCCCGTGCCATGGCCGGGCGGTAGCGTCCGGCGCACAGGGATGGGTGGCCGAGCGGTTTAAGGCAGCGGTCTTGAAAACCGCCGTGCGTGCAAGCGTACCGTGGGTTCGAATCCCACCCCATCCGCCAGCAAAGATCGGGACAGGACTCATGGACAGCGTCGATTGCGTGGTGGTGGGCGCGGGCGTGGTCGGGCTGGCGGCCGCCCGCAGCCTGGCCCGCGCGGGCCGCGAGGTCCTCGTGCTCGAGGCCGAGGACGCGATCGGCACCCACACCTCGTCGCGCAACAGCGAGGTGATCCACGCCGGCATCTACTACCGCGCCGACAGCCTGATGGCGCGCCTGTGCGTCGCCGGCAACGCCATGCTCTACGCCTACTGCGCCGAGCGCGGCGTCCCGCACCGCCGCTGCGGCAAGCTCATCGTCGCCACCGACGCCGAGGAGGCCGGCAGGCTCGCCCAGATCCAGGCGCGCGCCGAGGCCAACGGCGTGCCCGGCATGCGCCAGCTCGACGCGGCCGAGGCCCTCGCGCTGGAGCCGAACCTGAGCTGCGTGGCCGCCCTGATGTCGGGCTCGACCGGCATCATCGACAGCCACGCCTACATGCTGGCCCTGCAGGGCGAGCTGGAGGACGCAGGCGGCATGGTCGCCCTGCGCTCGCGCGTCGAGTCGGCCGAGGTCACGCCCGGCGGCATCGCGCTCCACGTCGGCGGCCCGGAGCCGCTGCACCTGCTCGCGCACACCGTGGTCAACGCCGCCGGCCTGCACGCCCCCACGCTCGCGCGCCGCTTCTCGGGCCTGCCTGGCGAGGCGATCCCCGGCGAATACTACGCCAAGGGCAACTACTTCACGCTCGCCGGCCGGGCGCCCTTCGACCGCCTGATCTACCCCGTCCCCGTCCCCGGCGGCCTGGGCGTGCACCTGACCATCGACCTGGGCGGCCAGGCGCGCTTCGGCCCCGACGTCGAGTGGATCGACGGCATCGACTACACCGTCGACCCCCGCCGCGCCGACGTGTTCTACGACGCGGTGCGCCGCTACTGGCCCGGCCTGCGCGACGGCAGCCTGTCGCCCGCCTACAGCGGCATCCGCCCCAAGACCGTGCCCAAGGGCGCGCCCGCGCAGGACTTCGCCGTCGACGGCCCCGCCGAGCACGGCGTCCCCGGCCTGGTCAACCTGTTCGGCATCGAGAGCCCCGGCCTGACCGCGTCCCTGGCACTCGGCGAGCACGTCCGCACGGTGCTGGACGCCGCCGCTTGAGGCCACCGACCCTGCGCGGCCAGCTCCGCATCGGCCGGACGCTGCGCCGCGCAGCCCGCCTCGCCGCCTCCCTGGCGCAGGAGGTCGCGGCGACGCTGCCCCTCCCGCTCCTCGCCGAGCCGAAGCCCCGCGCGGGCGCAGCACCCCGGCCCCCTGCCCCGCCGCCGTCCGCGCCCGCCCCGCCCCTCGCCTGGCCCGCGCCGGGCTGGCAGCGCGTCGAGGCGTTCGGCGACAACCCCGGCCAGCTCCGCATGCTCTGGCGCGCGCCCTCGCTGCGTGTGGCGCTGCCGCCGCTGGTGGTGCTGCTGCACGGCTGCGGCCAGGACGCCCCCGCCTTCGCCGAGCAGTCCGGCTGGGTGGCGCTGTCCGACGCCCGCGGCTTCGTGCTGCTGCTCCCCGAGCAGGCGAGCGCCAACAACCACGGCCGCTGCTTCAACTGGTTCCTGTCGCGCCACACCCGCCGCGACGCCGGCGAGGCCGCCTCCGTGCGCGCCATGGCCGACCACGCCGTCGCCACGCTGGGCTGCGACCCCGCCCGCGTGTTCGTGGCGGGGCTGTCGGCCGGCGGCGCCATGGCCGCCTGCCTGCTCGCCGCCTACCCCGACCGGTTCGCCGCCGGCGCCGTCGTCGCCGGCCTCCCGGTGGGCTGCGCCGAGGGCAGCGGCCAGGCGATGCTGCGCATGATGCAGGCCGGCCCGCAGCGCTCCCCCCCGGAGTGGGCCGCCGCCGCGCGCGCCTGCGGCCCGCCCGGCGTCGCCGCCTGGCCGCGCCTGTCCGTGTGGCACGGCGGCGCGGACCACACCGTCGCCCCCGCCAACGCCGACGCGCTGGCCACGCAGTTCGCCACCCTGCACGGCCTGCACGCAGCCCCCGACGAGGAGAGCTCGCCCGACACCGGCCTGCGCCGCCGCGTCTGGCGCGACGCGGCCGGCGCCCAGGCCGTCGAGCACTGGAGCCTGGCCCGCATGGGCCACGGCTACCCCGCGCGCGGCGGCCGCGAGCAGAACTGGGTGCTCCCCGTGGGCGTGCAGGCCACCGAGGAGATCGCCCGCTTCTGGGGCCTCTGAGCCGGGCCACGCCCGATCTTCCCGAGCAAGATAACGTTATGTAATAACATCATACAACGCTATAACGTTGCATTGTATCGACGGCCACGCACGAGGCGCGAGTTGGCAGGAAGGAAGCAAGGTTGAGGCTCTGCCTCAAACTCCGCCAAAGGCTCGCCTTTGGAATCCTTTACTTAAGTAGTGGGTTTCCAAAGGCCTCAGGCCTTTGGCGGGTCTGGGCAGAGCCCGGCCTTGCTTGCTTCGCCGCCGCCGAGCCCCGACTCAGGCCTCCGCGATCTCCACCGCCGCGACGTCGAGCAGGCGCTCGATCACCTCCGGCTCCTGTGCGCCTGCGATGGCGTGCCGCCCTGCGACCACGAAGCACGGCACGCCGTTGATGCCGAGGCGGTGGGCGCGCAGGTTCTCCGCGTGGATGGCCTCGGCCTCCTCCCCGCCGGCGAGGAACTGCCGCGCCGCCTCCCCGTCGAGCCCGCAGGACGCGGCGACGGCGGTGAGCACGCGCGGGTCGCCGAGGTCGCGCCCGTCGGTGAAGTGGGCGGCGAACAGCGCCTCGACCGCCTCCGCCGCCCGCCCGAAGCGTGCCGCGAAGCGGACCAGGCGGTGCGCGTCGACGCTGGACGGCGTGCGGCGGATGCGCTCGAAGCGGAACTGGATGCCCTCGGCGAGGCCGATCTCGGTGATGGAGCCGTAGAGCCGGCGCGCGCGCTCCTCGCCGCCGAACTTGCGCGACACGTAGTCCGCGCGCGCCATGCCGGCGGGCGGCATGTCGGGGTTGAGCAGGAACGGGCGCCAGACGAGGTCGAACTGCAGGTCGGGCCGGCGGCGCAGCGTGAGCAGCAGACGCCGCATGCCGAGGTAGCACCACGGGCAGACGAGATCGTGCACGACCTCCACCGTGAGACGCGCACGCGGGGAAAGGGGAACCGTCACGACCGCAGACTAGAACACCCCGGCGCCTAACAGAAGCGCCTCCGCTTTTCTTCGGGACGGGTTTCCAAAGGCCCCGGGCCTTTGGCGGGTCCGGGCAGAGCCCGGCCTTGCTTGCCTACGCCTCGTCCGGCGAGAGCGTCGGGTCCGCCCTGAACTCGTGCACGAGGAAGTCGATCACCGCGCGCACCCTCGGCGCGAGGTGCCTTCGCGACGGATAGACCGCGTTGATGGCGACGCGCGGCGGCTGCCAGTCGCGCAGGACGGCGACGACGCGTCCGTCCGCGAGCTCGTCGCGGAAGTACCACGCGGGCAGCAGCGCCACGCCGAGCCCGGCGAGCACGGCCTCGCGCAGCGCCTCGGAGCCGTCGGTGCTGAAGCGCCCGGTGACGTGGACGCCGACGGGCCCGCTGGCGCCCTCGAAGTGCCAGTCGTGCGGCGAGGGCATCTGCAGGAAGGTGATGCACTCGTGGCGCGCGAGGTCGGCGGGATGGGCCGGCACGCCGCGCCGGGCGATGTACTCCGCAGAGGCCAGCGTGAGCCGCGCCGAGGAGCCGACGCGACGCGCGATCAGGCTGCTGCCCTCGTTGGCGGCGGAGCGGATCGCGAGGTCGAGCCCCTCGGCCACCAGGTCGTGCGGCCGGTCGGCGACGTGCAGCTCGACGGACAGCCCCGGGTAGCGCTCCAGCAGGCCGCGCAGCTTGGGGGCGACGTGGATGCGCCCGAACACGCTGGGCACGGCGAGGCGCACGAGGCCCGCGGGCTCGCCGCCGCCCGGCCCGATCGCGGCCTCCGCCTCCTCGACCGCCTCCAGCACGCGTCGCGCGTGGCCGAGCAGGTCGCGCCCGTCCTCGGTAAGCGCGAGCCGGCGCGTGGTGCGCTGGATGAGCCTGGCGCCGAGGTGCTCCTCGAGCGCCGCGATCTGGCGCGAGACGGCCGGCTGCGTGGCGCCGCCCTCGCGCGCGACGACCGAGAACGAGCCGGCCTCGGCGACGCGCACGAAGGTGCGGAACGCGGCGATCAGGTCCACGGCCGCCCCCGCGCGACGCCTGCCCGCGCGCTCAGGGCCGGGCGGGCGACGCGGCCGGCGCGGGCGCGTCCGCCGCCGGAGCGTCCGCGGCCGGCGCGTCCACGGCCGGGGCCGCCGCCGCCGGGGCGGTCGTCGCGGGCACGGGCGCCGGCGCGCGCACGCTGACGACGGCGTCGGCGGGCTTGGGCTTGTCCATCATGGTGCCGGTCATCGGGATGAAGAACACGCCGACGTCGCGACGCGAGTGGACCTTGCCGTCCTCGTCCTTGGTGTAGACGTAGAGCACCTGGCCGCGCTTGAACGGCTGGCCGATGGGGATGATCATCCGCCCGCCCGGCTTGAGCTGGGCGAACAGCGCCGGCGGCGCGTACTGGGCCGCGCAGGTCACGATGATGATGTCGAAGCCGCCGCGCACCTCGGGCCAGCCGAAGTAGCCGTCGCCGACGCGCCCCTCGACGTTGTCGTAGCCCAGCGGCGCGAAGATCCTGTCGACCGAGTGGCCCAGCGGCTCGATGATCTCGATCGAGTACGCGCGCGCCACGATGCGCGACAGCAGCGAGCTCTGGAACCCCGAGCCGGTGCCGATCTCGAGCGTGGTGTCGCCGGGCTTCGGCCTGCAGATCTGCGTCATGTAGGCCTGGCCGAGGTAGTCCGACAGCGCGGAGCCGTAGCCGAGCGCCCAGGGCTTCGGCTCGCTCTCGTAGGCCTCGCCCGGCATCGCGCGCCGCTCGGCGTAGTTGTAGTGGAAGTACTCGCGCGGCACGGCGCGGAAGGCCGCCATCACCGCCGGGTCGGCGCTGCCGAGGCGCGCCTTGAGGTACTCCTCGATCCTGGCGAGGTAGGCGGCGCGGCGGCCCTGGATCGTGGCGAACTCGGCGGCGCTCTGCTCGATCGGGCGGCCGGAGCGGCGCATCGCCGAGACGAACTCCTCGTGCGTCCAGCTCTCGGCGTTGACCGGCGCCGCGCGCGACGCCCGCGCGGCTCCGAGCACGCCGAGCATGGGGGCGCCGAGCAGTGCGGCGCGTCGGGTCAGGTCTGAGGCGAATCCAGCCATGGCACGGTCCTCGTTCGGGGCAGTCGCGGAAACAGCAGCAGCGCCACCCCATACAGCATGGCGCCGCACAGGAGCACCATGCCGTATCCGGAACGGATCGCCACCAGGTTGGCCAGCGGCGTCGCCACCACGGAGAACGCCCCGTTCAGCGCCCACGCCCAGGGCAGGAAGCCGGGCCCGACCGCGCCGCCGCTGCCCTGCGTGCCCCGCGCCAGCGCCAGCGGGAACGGCACGCCGAGCGCCACCGACACCGGCGCCAGCAGCAGCAGCACGCCGCACGCCCGCACCCCCCAGGGCAGCCCGACGGTGGCCAGCATCAGCGGCTGCAGCCCCGCGCCCACCAGCGCGCACCACCCCAGGATCGCGACGCCCACCCAGCGCAGCCTGCGCACCCGCGCGCCCAGCATGCTGCCGACCCCGGAGAACACGAGCATCCCCGTCAGCACCAGCGAGAACGCCGCCGTCCTGTCCTCCAGGTACAGGCTGGCCCGCCCGATCAGGAACATCTCGATGAACAGGAACCCCAGCCCGAGTGCGGCGAACACCACCGCCGGCGCCAGCACCCGCCCGGTGCCGCGTATGCGCCCGCCGAAGAGCAGCGGCACCAGCAGCACGAGCGCCGCGAGCACGACCGCCTGCAGCAGCACCGCGACGTTGACGAGCTGCCCGATCTCGGCCTGCGGCAGCAGCTCCAGCCGCTGCAGCACGGTGCGCAGGTGCGCGAGCCGGAGGATGTCGAACGCGAACGGCCGGTCCAGCGTCGCCGGCCGCAGGTCGAACGCCTCCGACGACACGCTGGCACGCCCCGCCAGCACGGCCTGCGCCTCGTCGGCGACCGCGTCGTGCGGCCCCTCGCCCGAGGTCACGGTGCCCGCGTCGAACGAGACCGCCGGCAGGTCGTTGTACAGCCCCGCGCGCGCAGCGACGACGTCGAGCCCGGGCACGTAGGACACGTCGAACGAGCGGTCGCCGCAGAACCGGCGCAGCGTGTCGAGCCGTGCCGCGCCCAGCCCGTCCGGGGCCACCAGGATGCGCACGTTCCACGCCGAGCGCACGACCGCCACGTCGAGCAGCGGGTCCTGCGCCCCCGTCGCGAGCAGCGCCGCGCGCACCGCCGCGAGCGCGCGCAGGGCGTAGGCCGGCAGGTCGCGGATCGACACCGGGATCGACAGCACGCCGCCCGGCCGCAGCGCGCGCAGGTCCGCGGCCAGCGCCTCCACGGTGAACGCCGCCTCGCCCGCCTCCGCCGAGTCCGCGAAGTCGCCGGAGATGTCCACCAGGTCGTAGAGCTGCCCCGTGCGCGCCGCCGCCAGCGGCCCCGCCCCGCCCAGCCGCAGCAGCGGGTCGTGGTCGAGGCGCCCGCCGGCCTCGCCCGACGCCGCGCCGCCGCCGGCGAGCCCGCGCCGCACCGCGCGCCGCAGCACCGGGTCCGGCTCGATCGCCGTGACGTGCGCGGCCCCGAGCGCCAGCGCCGCGCGCGTGCGGAACCCGCCCGACGTGCCCAGCATCAGCACGCTCGGCCGCTGCAGCAGCGCGTACGGCAGCGCGTCGAGGCCTGCCGCCGCGTAGCCGACGTCGAGCCCCGCATCCGCGCGCGGCAGCCCCGCGATCCGGCTGCCGTCGCGGTACAGCCCCAGCGTCGCCGGCGGACCGGGCAGCCCGAGCATCCCCGCGTCGTTGGAGAGGTCGTCGTCGACGCGCTCGGTGAAGTCGTCGAGCAGCTCGTAGAAGCCGCGCGGCGAGCGCACCTGCGACAGCACGGTGCTGCCCTGCACGTGCAGCGGCGCGTAGATCGCCTTGAAGTCGTTGTAGCGCGCCGGGCTCGCCAACAGCAGCAGCGCCTCGGCCGCCGCCAGCGCCACCGCCGCCGCCGCCGCCGGCCGCCACGCCCGCCCCGAGAGCAGGGCCGCGCCCGCCAGCAGCGGCAGCAGTGCTGCGACCAGGTCGAACGGCGGCACCACCCACATCAGCCCCAGCGCCAGCGCCGCCCCCGCGCCGGCCCCGGTGAGGTCGAAGCCGTACACGAGCCCGATGCGCCGGTCGTCGAGCACGAAGCAAAGGCTCACGAACAGCCCGGCGAGGAAGAAGAACGGCAGGAGTGCCGCGTAGTACAGCGCGATGTTGCCGACCTGCGGCACCCAGGTCGCCGCGTTCTGCAGCTGCAGCGGGTTGAACGGGTTGGCCGCCGTGAAGTGGAACCCCAGCGCCGCCGCCACGAGCATCGCCGCCGGCAGCCAGCGCAGCAGCGCCGCCCCGTGCCGCGACGCCCACGGCCGCGCCAGCGACAGCACGACCCCGCTCAGCGCGAAGCCCGCCATGACGATGGAGATCACCCAGTAACCGTACTCGGACCACTTCGCGACCGCGAAGTAGCGGGTGAGCGCGATCTCGAACCCCACCGACGCCGCCGACACCAGGAACAGCGCGGCGCGCAGCCGCAGCCCCCCTCCCGCGCCGGGCGTCTCCGCCACCGTCGCCGCCGTCACCGGCCGTCCGGCCAAACCTGGTGCGTCATGAACCCGTCCATCATCGCGTCGAAACGCTCCGCATCATCCACGAACAGCGCGTGGCCGGCATCGGGGAACACCACGGCGCGCGCCAGCGGGTCCTCCGCCTCCAGGTTCTGCGCCTGCGCGGCCAGGCGCGGCGTCACCGCATAGAGCACCGGGCAGCGCACGGACAGCACCGCAGCGCGCCAGTACTCGCGCGGCACGTCGTAGCGCAGCAGCGCCGCCGCCGCAGCCCTGGGCAGCCGCAGCGCCGCCTCCGTCAGCCGGTCGAGCACCGCCTGCTCCATCGGCCGGCGGAACATCGAGCGCACGAAGCCCGCCATCCACGCCGCCCGGTCGGCAGGGCGCGTCGGCCGCCGGCCCTCGCCGCGCGCGGCGACCGGCGCCGGCGGCTCGCCCACCGAGTTGTCCACCAGCACCAGCCCCGCGAGCCGCGCGTCCCCTGCCCCGTGCACGTACGCCAGGCTGTCCAGCACCCCCAGCGACCACCCCACCAGCAGCACCGGCCGCGGCCCGAGCGTGGCGATCAGCTCGGCGATGTCCTGCCCGCGCCGGTCCTGGTCGTAGCCGTCCCCGGGGATGTCGCTCTCCCCCTGCCCGCGCGGGTCGAGCGCCACGACGCGGTGGTGCGCGCTCAGCGCCCGGAGCTGGCGGTCCCAGATCCACGCCGGCATCGCCCAGCCCGGCACCAGCACGATCGTCCCCGCCCCGCGCGCGCCGTCGTCCGGCCCCGCCTCCAGCGTGTGCAGCCGCACCCCGTCGCTGGTGACGAACCCTGCGTCGTGCGGGCTCGACGCCCGCGCCGGCGCGCCCGCGCCCAGCCACGCCGCGCCCGCCAGCGCCGCCAGCACACCCCGGCGCCACGCGCGCGACCAAGCCCGCGCGCCATGCGAAGGCGCATCGGGCCGCGGTGCGTCGCAGGACGGCGTGTCGCGGCGTGGGGGCACCGTCCAGTCTTCGGCGGGACGCCCCGCCGCTGTCAACTCGCCGCGCCCGTCACGCCCGGCGGCGACGCCGCGCCCGCCTCCCGGCCCGTGCGGCACGGCCGGAAGGGTCAACCCTTCGACAATCTTTACCGTGGATAGTGCAGGCCCGGGCGACACCCTGGCGGTCCCGCGCCGGCCGGCCTGCGTCCCTCGCATCATGGAGCGTCCCTTGTCCCTGCTCAATCGCACGTCCATTGGCACCAAGGTGGTCCTCGGGTTCGGCCTCGTCGTGGCCGTCATCGCAGCGCTCGGCTTCACCGCGCTCCGGAAGTTCGAGGCCCTGAACTCGGACGTGCAGCACATCTCCGAGCACGACGTGACCTCGATGGAATACCTCGCCGAGATGCGCACCTCGATGCTGAACTCGCGCCTGGCGCTGGTGCGCGAGTTCTACATCTCGACCACCCTGCAGGAGCGCCGGGCCGAGGACGCCAAGTTCCGCGCCGTGGTCGAGGCCTTCGACAAGGCCGAGCAGGGCTACGCCAGGATGGGCTCCGGCGCGGAGGAGCGCGGTCTCTACGAGGCCGTCGCCGCCGCCAAGGCGACGTACCTCGCGAGCGCCGCGAAGGCCCGCGACCTGGTCCTCGACGACAGGCTGGCCGAGGCGATGCCGATCTACGCCCGCGAGACGGTCCCCCTCGCCGCGCCGGTCGACGCCGCGCTGGCGCGGGTCATCGCGTCCAACGTGGCGAGCGCCCGCGCCGGCGCGAAGTCGGCGCAGGCGGACTACGGCGCCGGCACCGTCACCGTCGCCGTGCTGCTGGCGCTCGGCGTGCTGCTGGCCGTCGCCGTCGGCCTCGTCATGGTCCGCACCGTCGCGGCCCCGATCCGGGCGATGACGGCGGTGATGCGCCGGCTTGCCGACAGGGACATGGGCGCGCAGATCGAGGGTGTCGGGCGCGGCGACGAGATCGGCGCGATGGCGGGCGCGGTGCAGGTGTTCAAGGACAGCATGGTCACGGCCGACCGCCTCGCCGGCG
>JBPBQS010000238.1:0-44266 GCA_050920955.1 Janthinobacterium lividum
TCGTCCAACAGGCCGTCTGCTGGTTTGGGGGTACGTGATGAACGCACTTGCTCAACTGGGGATGGTCTCGGAACTTCCGAGCAATAACCAGATGTCCGCTGCTTCTCTTCCGGCTTTCGCCGACGGGGAGCAGAAGGATTACTTTGTCGAGAAGGACGGTATGAAGTATGCGGGCGCGCATCTTCTCGTCGACCTGTGGGGAGCGACCAATCTCGCCGATCCCGAGGCGATCGACCGTACCTTGCGTCGTGCGGCACTCGCGGCGGGCGCGACCATCCTGCACAGTCATTTCCACCATTTCTCACCCAATGGTGGCGTGTCGGGCGTGATCGTCCTGGCGGAAAGCCACATCTCGATCCACACTTGGCCGGAGCGGGACTTCGCGGCGATCGACATCTTCATGTGCGGTGCTTGCGATCCGCATCTGGCGATCCCCGTGATGCAGACGCTGTTCCAGGCTGACAGGGTCGAGATCGACGAACAGCGGCGCGGCCGCGTGTTCTAGGCTGCCTGGCCGGGAAGCCTCGGCGCGAAGCCCGAGCCTTCCCGCGTGCCAAGGAAAAGAAGCCATGAGCGAGCACTGGATCAACGAGACGCTGTACCCCGGCTGGGGACAGCGCTTCAGGGTCGTGCGCGAACTTGCACGCACCAGAAGTGCAATGCAGGACATCGTCATCGTAGAAACTGAAGGGCACGGGCGAGTTCTTCTGCTCGACGGCGCAGTCCAGATCACCGAGGCGGATGAATTCGTCTATCAGGAGATGATCGCCCACGTGCCGCTCATGGTGCATGGCGACGCGCGGCGCGTCCTGATCATCGGAGCGGGGGATGGCGGTGTGCTCCGCCGCGTTCTGCAGCACCGGCAGGTCGAGAGCGCGGTGATGGTGGAGATCGACGGGGAGGTGATCCGTCTCGCGCGCGAATTCCTGCCGCAGATCGGCGGAGCGGCGTGGGACGATCCGCGCGCCACCGTCATTGTGGGCGACGGGATAGACTACGTGGCCAGGGCGGCGGACGCCTCGTTCGACGTCATCATCGTCGACAGCACCGACCCAGTTGGTGTGGGAGAGACCCTCTTCACCGACGCGTTCTATCAGCAGTGTGCCCGGGTCCTGACGCCTGCCGGGCTTGTGGTCAATCAGTGCGGCGTGCCGTTCATGCAGCCGGAGGAACTCTCCGAAACGTCGAAGCGACGCGCCCGGCATTTTCCCCATGTTACTGCCTACGTGGCGGCGGTCCCGACCTATGTCGGCGGCTTCATGACCCTGGGCCTGGCGTCGCGGTCGCCGCCAACGTTCCACGACAACGTCGCTGTCATCCGGGAACGCGCGACTGCCGCCGGCATCACAGGTCTTGCACGATACTGGAGTCCGGAGGTGCAGGCGGCAGCCTTCGCGCTGCCGCCTTACATCGCGGATAGCCTGCGCTAGGACGCTGCCGCCAAGCTGCAGGCCTTTAGGGAACGGCATCCTTGGACGCCGGGCCGCTGGTGCCCCCAGGTCCGTGCTCGACGTTCTCAGCTCCACTTCGAGTGCCCCCGAACTTGTCGGCACCTCCCTGGTCCGGTGCGCCGGGCTTCTTGTGGTTGCCCGTGTTCTGCTGACCCTCGGTGTGCTCGATGGTCTCTTCCGTATGGGGCTGCTGCATCGTGCTCTCCTGTTGCGATCTGAACGCCGTGGAGCCGAGGGGTTGCACGCCGTGACGTGCGCTGTGGAATACCTCGGGTCGAACCCGCTCGTGCCGGGAGGTCCTGCAGGGCGCGAACGTCACGAGGAAGCGAAGCTCTGCACGAGGCTGCCGCACACGAGGCGCCATCCGTCCACCAGCACGAAGAAGATCAGCTTGAACGGCAGCGACACCGCGGCCGGTGGCAGCATCATCATGCCCAGGCTCATCAGCACGCTGGACACCACCAGGTCGATGACCAGGAACGGCAGGTAGAGCAGGAAGCCCATCTCGAACGCCCTGCGCAGCTCGCCCACCATGAAGGCGGGCACCAGCGCCCGCCACGGGGTGTCCGCGGCGGTGGCAGGCTGCGGCAGGTGGCCGAGGTCGAGGAACAGCTGCAGGTCGGCGTCGCGCAGGTTGGCCGTCATGAAGTGCCGGAACGGCTCGGCGGACAGCCTCAGGCCGTCCATCTCGCCGATCTTTCCGTCGGCAAGCGGCATCAGCCCCGCGGTCCAGGCCTGGTCGAGCACCGGCTGCATGACGAAGAACGTCAGGAACAGCGCGAGGCCGATGATCACGGTGTTGGGCGGCGTGCCCTGCGCGCCCAGGGCGCCGCGCAGCAGCGACAGCACGATCACGATGCGGGTGAACGCCGTGACCATCACCAGCAGGCTGGGCGCCAGCGACAGCACCGTGACCAGCGCCGTGATCTGCACGAGCCGGCTGGTGGCGCCTGCCTGCCCCGGCTGGCCGAGGTCGATGCTGAGCGACTGGGCATGGGCCGCGAACGGCAGCAGCAGGACCAGCGCCGCGACGAGCAGCAGCGTGCGCCGGCTCACGGCCTCGACTCCGGCAGCCACCCGACGACGGCGGAGGAGTCCGGGCCGGTCAGCAGCATCACCGCCCGCCCATCGACTGTCACCAGGTGCAGGCGGCGCCTGGCGTCGAGCGGGATGGTCTCGGTGACCGCCATGCGCTGGCCGGCGCGGATGCGCCCCGCCACGCCCAGCATCCTGGCGCCGCGGCTGGCGAGCAGGATGAGCGCCACCACGACGCACAATGCGGCAGCGGCAGCCAGCGGGGGGGTCGAAAGGCTGTTCGGGAACATGATGGCGCGGCCTTTTTGGCGGCGGATTGAGGGAAGCGGCTCAGGCGGGCGTGCGCAGGTCCAGGGCGGCGGTGGTCCGGTCGACCTCGGCCCGCACGGCCTGCAGCAGGTCGAGGAACTCGCGGCCGTTCGCGGGCGGCAGGTCGAGGATGCGGGCGCAGAGCTGGCCGATGCTGTCCTGTGCGCCCGACAGGTCGACCTCGCGCCCGCTCTCGATCAGGATGCGCGCCGTCGACAGCGTCGCGACCAGCTGCGCGCCGAGGTGATGCGCCACCTCCGCCGCACGCTGGTCGGCGGAGCGGTCCATGGCAGGGAAGATGGCGTGCAGCGTCATTGGCGCCATCACACCCCATGCGCATGAAGGCGCGGTTAATGCCGCCCTTCATGGTTCGCTAACCCGGCGGTGGGATGCTGTGTGCAAGCAGATCGGAGCTCGCCATGGACCCCGCCGACATCGGCCTGTTCGGACTCGCCGAGCGCAGGCTCGCCTGGGTGGACAAGCGCCAGGCTCTCCTGTCGCAGAACATCGCCAACTCGGACACGCCCGGGTACCGGAGCAGCGACCTGTCGCCGTTCGCCTCGCAGCTGGGCAAGCTCGCGCTGCGCCCGTCCGAGGATGGTTCCGCGAGCCTCGGCACCTCGGTGTCCGCGTCGAGCCGGACGCTCGACCGCGCCCACGAGCGCGCGGTCGACGGCAACACCGTCAGCCTGGAGAGCGAGCTCGCCAAGGTCGCCGACTCCGACGGCACCCAGCAGCTCGTGACCGGCCTCTACCACAAGTACATGGGTCTGTTCATGACCGCCTACGGCAAGTCGTCCTGAGGAGAACCGGCATGGACCTGACCACAGCGCTCAGCATTTCCGCCCGCGGCATGGACGCGCAGACCTCGCGTCTGCGCGTCATCGCCGAGAACCTGGCGAACCAGGACACGACGGGCAGCAGCCCGGACGTCGCTCCCTACCGGCGCAAGACCGTGACCTTCGCGCAGCGCCTCGATCCCGCGCTCGGCGCACCCACGGTCGGCGTGAAGAAGGTCGGCACCGACAAGTCCGACTTTCCCGTGAAATACGACCCTTCGAACCCGGCCGCGGACGCGCGCGGCTACGTGCGCACGCCCAACGTCAACAGCTTCGTCGAGATCATGGACATGCGAGAGGCGCAGCGCTCCTACAGCGCCAACCTGAACGTGATGCAGGTGTCGCGCGGCATGCTGACCCGCGCGATCGAGATGCTGAAGTGAGCACGATCCAGCTCGCCATGCGCGCCGCCGATGCGGTCGGCGCCTACAGCCGCGTCGACACCGGCGCCGACCCGGGCGGCGCCACCGGCGGCACGGCGGCTTCGGGCTTCGGCGACATGCTCGGCCGCGCCATGCAGGGCGCGGTGGATGCCGGCCATGCCGCCGACACGCAGTCGATGCAGGCGATCTCCGGCAACGGCAGCATCACCGACGTCGTGACCGCGGTGTCCAAGGCGGAGCTGGCGCTGCAGTCCACCGTCGCGATCCGCGACCGCGTGGTCCAGGCGTACCAGGACATCATGCGCATGGCGATCTGACCGGCGCCGTCCGCGCCGATCCGACGCCCTCGGCAAAACGCCAGGAGGCCTGATGCAGGAAGTCGACGTGGGCCTCGCGCTGCACGACGCGGTGATGGTTGCCCTCAAGCTGGGTGCGCCGCCGCTGATGTCCGCGCTGTGCATCGGCCTAGTGATCTCGCTCGTGCAGGCGGTGACCCAGATCAACGAGGCCACCCTGGCCTTCGTGCCCAAGGTCGTGGTGATCGGCGCCGTGCTGGCCCTGCTCGGCCCGTTCATGCTGGCCACCCTGAGCGCCTTCACCCAGAGCCTCTTCGACCGCATGATCACGGTCGGCGCCCAGTGACCACACAGTTCCCACGCCGCCGCGCCGCGCCGTGACGCCCGACGACGCGGCCCTGGTGGCCGCCCTGCCGGGCTGGGCGTTCGCCTTCGTGCTGGTGCTCTCGCGTGTCAGCGCCGTGGTGCTGCTGCTGCCCGGCATCGGCGAGAGCGAACTGCCCGCGATGCTGCGCGCCGGCCTGACGCTGGGGATGACGCTGCTGCTGCTGCCGGTGGTGGCGCCGCTGGTGCCGGCCATGCCGGGCGACGTGTGGCGCGACCTGCTGATGGTGGGCGCGGAGCTGCTGGCGGGCGGGCTGCTCGGCTGGCTGGCGCGGCTGCTGGTGCTGGCCCTGCCCATGGCCGGCAACATCATGTCCTACATGATCGGCCTGTCCAGCGTGCTGCAGCCCGACCAGCAGCTCGGCCAGACCACGGTGCTGGCCAAGGCGCTGGGCATGGCGTCCACGGTGCTCGTGCTGTCGACCGGCCTGTATTCCCTTCCGATCGCCGCACTGGCGGGCAGCTACCGGCTGATCGCGCCGGGTCACCTGCTGCCGATGGCGGACACGACGCAGGCGGCCGTCGCCGCGGTCGCGGACGGATTCGTCCTGGCCATGCAGCTCGCGGCACCCATGCTGTTCGCCGGCACGCTGTGGCAGCTCGGCCTGGCGCTGTGCGCGCGCCTGGTGCCGAACCTGCAGATCTACGTGGCCGCGGTGCCCGGGCAGATCGTCGGCGGGCTGCTGCTGGTGGCGATCCTGCTGGTCGCCGTGCTCGAGGCCTGGAGCGAGGCGGTGCGCGCCGGCTTCATGCTGCTGCCCGGGCACTAAGATGGCGGAGTCCGAGCGCGAGGACCGCACGGAGGCCCCCAGCCAGAAGCGGCTCGACCAGGCCCGCGAGGAGGGCCGGATCGCGATCTCGCGCGAGGTGCCGCATCTGGTCGGCCTGGGCGCCGCGACGATGGTGCTGATGATGCTCGGCCCGCAGCTCGGCCGCCGGGTGATGGCGCTGCAGCACCTGCCGGCCGGGCTGGACGGGTTCGACGCGACGCGGACCGGCACGGTGCTGGCGCAGGCGACGCTCACAGGGGTGATGATCTGCGGCCCGATGATCGCCGCGGTGCTGGTCGCGGGCGTGGCGGCGACGCTGCTGCAGACCGGCGGGCTGCTGAACACCAAGGCGCTGATGCCGGACCTGGCGCGCCTGGACCCGCGTCGCGGGCTGAAGCGGATCGGGGGCAAGGACACCCTGGTGCAGGCGGCGCGCTCGCTGGCCAAGCTCGCGATCCTGGCGGTGATCTGCTGGCGCGCGATGCAGGGCGAGCTGCCGGCGCTGGGGCACGCGCCGTTCTGGCAGCCGGCGCTGCTGGCCGACCGCCTGGTGCGCGCGGTGCTGCACATCCTGGTGCTGCTGGTGGCCGCGCAGGCCGGGATCGTGGCGCTCGACGTCCTGTGGGTCCGCTACACGCACAACAAGTCGCTGCGGATGAGCAAGCAGGAGCAGCGCGACGAGCACAAGGAGTCCGAGGGCGACCCGCACGTCAAGGGACGACGCCGCCAGATGCAGCGCGCGCGGGCGCGGCAGCGCATGATGCAGGCGATCCCGACCGCGACGGTGGTGGTGACCAACCCCACGCACTACGCTGTGGCGCTGACCTACGAGCGCGGCGGCAAGGGAGCCCCGAGGGTGGTGGCCAAGGGCGTGGACGAGGTGGCCGCGCGCATCCGCGAGGCCGCGCGCGAGCACAGGGTGCCGCTGGTGGCCAGCCCGCCGCTGGCGCGCGCCCTCTACCGCGTGGAGCTGGACGCGGAGATCCCCGCCGAGCACTTCCAGGCCGTCGCCGAGATCGTCGCCTACGTCTGGCGTCTCAACCGGCGTGCCGCGTCGTGAGCGACGATGGCCCGCAAGCGCCGGACGATGCGCCGCGTCCGGCTGCGGTGGCGCTGGACGAGATCGCGCGGCGCGCCCCCGGCGTGGCCCATGACGTCAACAACCTGCTCACGGTGATCGCGGCGACGGCGGCAGAGGCGCTGGCCCGGCCTGCACTGGACGAGGCCGCGCGCGAGGCGTTCGCCGGGATCGAGGACGCGACGCGCCGCGCCGCCCGCCTGGTTCGGAAGCTGCTGGACGGCGAGCGGCTTCAGGCCGGCATCGCGACGTGCCGGGTCGACGCGACGCTGCGTGCCACGGCGGTGCGGCTGCGGCGTGTGCTCGGGGACGTCGCGTTCGCCCTGGCGCCAGGCGCGGCGGATGCCGTGGCGGCGATCGACCCGGAGGATCTCGACCGCGTGGTGATGAACCTCGCGCTGAACGCCCGCAACGCCATGCCGTCGGGCGGCACCCTGACGGTGGGCAGCGGCGAGCGTCACGTGTCGGACACGACGTCGCGGTTCGGCGACCCCGTGGTGCCCGGCCGCTACGTCGTCGTCACGGTGCGCGACACCGGCACCGGCATGTCGCCCGCGGTGACGGCACGGCTGTTCGAGCCGTTCTTCACCACGCGCGCGGGGCAGGGCGGGACCGGGCTCGGCCTGGCCAGCGTGCGCGATCTGGTGCGACAGGCGGGCGGCTTCCTGGAGATCGTCTCCGCATCCGGCCAGGGCACGACGGTGCACGTGCATCTGCCGCGCCACGACGCGGCGCCCGGCAACCCCGAGAGGCTGGCTGGCGGCGATGCCCCTCCGCGCGCCGAGCCTTCCGGCGGAGGCGTGCTGCTGCTGGTGGACGACGAGCCCGCGCTGCTGCGCCTTGGCGAGCGGGCGCTGTCGCGGGCCGGGTGGCGCGTGGTCGCCGTGGACAGCGCGTCGGCCGCCGTGGCGGCCGCCGAGGACGCCGCCCTCGTGCCCAGCGCGATGGTGGCCGACCTGATGCTGCCCGACGGCGACGGGCTCGCGCTGGTGGACGCGGTGCGCCTCCGCCTGCCGGGCCTGCCGGCGGTGCTGACCTCCGGCTACGCGACCGCAGCGTTGCGCGGCCGGGCGGCGGCGGCCGGCGTGGCGTTCCTCCCCAAGCCGTTCGGCATGGCCGAGCTGACGGACCTGCTGGCGGGATTCCTGCAACCGCGCGGCTGACCGGGGCTGCAACGATCCCACCGCGGCGCGGCACGAGGAAACGTCGCGCGGCCCCTTGAACAAAGAGGGAACACGTGCCTAATTCCCCGGCATGGACACATTTGCTGCGGCGCTGCCACCTGTGACACAGTCCCGCCTGTGACACGCAAACCCAAAGTTATGCCGCCGGGAACACTCGGTGAGGTTGTGGAAGCCCCAGGGGAAGGACGCGGCATGGAAAAGAACAAGGCGCTGGAGGCGGCGCTCGGCCAGATCGAGCGCGCCTTCGGCAAGGGCTCGATCATGCGCATGGGCGCCAAGGCCGGCGACGAGCAGATCGAGGTGATCTCCTCCGGCTCGCTCGGCCTCGACCTGGCGCTCGGCATCGGGGGGTTCCCGCGTGGCCGCGTTGTGGAGATCTACGGCCCGGAGAGCTCGGGCAAGACCACGCTGGCGCTGCACGCCATCGCCGAGGCGCAGAAGCGCGGCGGCACCTGCGCGTTCATCGACGCCGAGCACGCGCTCGACCCGATCTACGCCCGCAAGCTGGGCGTGGACGTGGACAACCTGCTGCTCAGCCAGCCCGACGGCGGCGAGCAGGCGCTGGAGATCTGCGACACGCTGGTGCGCTCCGGCGCCATCGACATCGTCGTGATCGACAGCGTCGCCGCCCTGGTGCCGCGCGCCGAGCTCGAGGGCGAGATGGGCGACACCCACGTCGGCCTGCACGCCCGCCTGATGAGCCAAGCGCTGCGCAAGCTCACTGGCTCAGTCAGCAAGTCCAAGACCATGCTGATCTTCCTCAACCAGATCCGCCTCAAGATCGGCGTGATGTTCGGCAATCCCGAGACCACGACCGGCGGCAATGCGCTGAAGTTCTACGCCTCGATCCGCATGGAGATCCGCCGCATCGGGCAGATCAAGGACCGCGACGAGGTGGTGGGCAACCAGACGCGGGTGAAGGTGGTCAAGAACAAGCTGGCGCCGCCGTTCCGGCAGGTCGAGTTCGACATCATGTACGGCGAGGGCATCAGCAAGATCGGCGAGCTGATCGACCTCGGCGTGAAGGCCAACGTGGTGGAGAAGTCCGGCGCCTGGTTCAGCCACGACAGCCAGCGCATCGGCCAGGGCCGCGAGAACGCCAAGCAGTTCCTGCGCGACCACCCGGAGATGGCGGACGCCATCGAGAAGAAGGTGCGCGACCAGTCCGGCACCGTGGCCAACACGATGATGGGCGCGCCGGAGCCGGAGGAGGAGAGCGAGGGTGTGCCCGAGTAGCACGCTCGACGTGCAGGCCGGCCCGGAGCGTATCGATACCGCCGGGCTGTCCGGCGCCGACGCGGAGCTGGTCGAGGCGGCGCGCCTGGTGCTGGTGCGGCACTACCGGCCGTTCTGGCACATGGTGTCCGCGGCGCTGCGCGGGCGGGACGGCCGGATCTGGACCGGCCTGCACCTCGGCGCGACCGTCGGGCGGATGCAGGTCTGCGCCGAGGTGGCCGCGCTGGGGCGGGCGATCCTGGAGGGCGACGGCACGGTCGAGTGCGCCGTGGCGCTGCGCCATCCCAAGGCGGAAGAGGTGGCGGGGCGCATCGCCGTGGTGCCGCCGTGCGGCGCCTGTCGCGAGCTGCTGACCGACTATGATCCGCAGGCCTCGGTGATCGTGCCGGGCGCCGGCGGCCTGCGCCGCGTGCCGATCGGCGTGCTGCTGCCCCAGCCCTACCAGCGCTGAGGCCTCCCGCCGCCTCCCGGGTTCCGCGAACCCCGGCCCACGCGATATCGGCTCATGGGCAAAGACTGCCGTGGAACGAAACAGGCACAGGTGCGTTGTTCCGGCATGGCAAACAACAGCAAGACTGACGCGGACGAGCAGGCAGCGCCGTCCTCCGCGACCGAGAACCCCAAGACCGCCCCGCAGGACGGCGCCCCGTCCAACACGATCAAGGACCCCGACCAGTGGACCACGGGGGACGAGACCATGACCGGCGCGCAGGCGTCCTACCTGAAGACGCTGTGCGAGGAGGCGGGCGAGGAGTTCGACCCCTCGCTGAGCAAGGCGGAGGCGTCCAAGCGCATCGACGCCCTGCAGGGCGCCACCGGGCGCGGCAAGAACCACTGAGGCCTGCCGACCCGGTCAGGTAAGCAACAGGCATCGCGCCGGCCGGCTTGCCGGCGCGATTGCTGCATTGCAGTCTTCCCAGGCCGGCACGGGAGGCGCCCAGAAAGGGCGCCACGCGTCGGGCCGGAGGCGCGGCAATGACAAAGATCAAGGTGAAGACCCCTGTCGTCGAGCTCGACGGCGACGAGATGACCCGCATCATCTGGGGCACCATCCGCGAACGGCTGATCCTTCCCTACCTCGACGTCGACCTGAAGTACTTCGACCTCGGCATCGAGCACCGCGACGCGACATCCGACCGGGTCACGGTCGAGTCCGCCCACGCGATCCGCCAGTACGGCGTGGGCGTGAAGTGCGCGACCATCACGCCCGACGAGTCGAGGATGCGCGAGTTCAGCCTCAAGTCGATGTGGCGCAGCCCGAACGGCACCATCCGCAACATCCTCGACGGCACGATCTTCCGCGAGCCGATCATCTGCTCCAACGTGCCGCGGCTGGTGCCGCACTGGAGCCGGCCGATCGTGATCGGGCGCCACGCGTACGGCGACATCTATCGCGCCTCCGAGATGCGTGTGCCCGGCCCCGGCCGCGTCAGCTTGGTCTACCAGCCCGCCGACGAGAGCGAGCGCGCGCAGATCCTCTCGGTGCACGAGTTCCAGGGCCCGGGCGTCGCGATGGGGATGCACAACACGCGCGCCTCGATCGAGGGTTTTGCCCGCGCGAGCTTCAACTACGGGCTGACGCGCGACTTCCCGGTCTATCTCTCGACCAAGAACACGATCCTCAAGGCCTACGACGGGCTGTTCAAGGACATCTTCCAGGACGTGTTCGACGCGGAGTTCCGCGAGCGGTTCGCCGCCGCCGGCCTGACCTACGAGCATCGGCTGATCGACGACATGGTGGCCAGCGCGCTGAAGTGGTCGGGCGGCTACGTGTGGGCGTGCAAGAACTACGACGGCGACGTGCAGAGCGATATCGTGGCGCAGGGTTTTGGGAGTCTCGGCCTGATGACCAGCGTGCTGCTCAGCCCGGACGGGCAGACGGTGGAGAGCGAGGCCGCCCACGGCACGGTCACGCGCCACTTCCGCGAGCACCAGCGCGGCCGCGAGACCAGCACCAACCCGATCGCCTCGATCTTCGCCTGGACGCGCGGCCTGTCGTATCGCGGGCGTTTCGACGCAACACCCGACGTCACCGCCTTCGCCGACACCCTGGAGCGCGTGTGCATCGAGACGGTGGAGTCGGGTGCCATGACCAAGGATCTGGCCGTCCTCGTCGGGCCGGAGCAGCCCTGGATGAACACGCAGGCGTTCCTGGATCGCATCGACCAGCGGCTCGTCAGGGAGATGGCCCGTGGCTGACCGGGACGATGCGGAAGGGCTGTCGCGGTTCCCGCTCGCGCGGCGCGGCTTCATGATGAGCGGGCTGATCTCCGGCCTGACGCTGGCCACGACGACGGTGGAGGCGCAGACGATCCGCACGGGCGCCGACGGGCTGGTCGCGGGGGAGGTGCAGGTGCCGGTGGCCGACGGCACGCTTCCCGCCTACCGCGCGCGGCCGGAGGGCGAGGGGCCGTTCCCGATGGTGCTGGTGATCGAGGAGATCTTCGGGGTCCACGAGTACATCAAGGACGTGTGCCGGCGCCTGGCGTGGCTCGGCTACTGCGCGGTGGCGCCGGAGCTATACGCGCGCATCGCCGACCTGTCGGGGATGACGGACGCGCAGCAGATCGTGCGCGACGTGATCAGCAAGGCGCCGGACGCGACGGTGCTGTCGGACCTGGACGCCACGGCGGCGTGGGCGTGCGGCGGGGCCGAGCACGGGGACGCGGCGCGGCTGGGCGTGATGGGGTTCTGCCGCGGCGGGCGCGACACCTGGCTGTATGCCGAGCACAACCCGCGCCTGCGCGCGGCCGTGGCGTGGTACGGGCCGGTCGACACGCCGGACACGCCGATCCAGCCGCACAGCCCGCTGGACCTGGCGGGGCTGCTGCACTGCCCGCTCCTCGGGCTGTACGGCGGGCAGGACACCAGCATCGAGGCGGAGGACGTCGCCACCGCGGCGAGCCGGGCGCGGGCGGCGGGCGGCACGGTGGAGATCGTGATGTTTCCCGACGCGCCGCACGGGTTCCACGCGGACTACCGGCCGAGCTACCGAAAGGCGGACGCGGAGGCTGGGTGGGAGCGGGCGATCGCCTGGATGCGCGCGCACGGGGTGAAGTAAGGCCGGGCTCTGCCCGGACCCGCCAAAGGGCTCGCCCTTTGGAAACCACTCCGCAGGCCTCCTTTCCTTGCAGCGCCGGTCCAGGGGCGGCTCGCCCCTGGCGGGTCCGGGCAGAGCCCGGGCTTGCTTCCTACTCGTGCCCCTCGGCGAGCCGTGCCGCCCCCGCATTGCTCCGGACGAACATCCGCGCGGTTGCGTGCGAGACGAACACCTGCCGATCGCGCAGGAAACCCATGCCGAGGATCAGGTCCACGCCCGGCACGGAACCGTCCGACACCGCGACCAGCGGGGCCTGGATCGTCTCGCCGCCGACGCGCAGCGTGGCGAAACGGTGCAGGTGGTTGGTGATCGTGCGCTCGCCGACTCCGGTCCCGGTGAAGGCACGGTCCTGCGCCAGCATCGCGGGCGTGAGGCCGAGCGCGTTCGCACCGCTGTCGAGCAGCAGGTCGCCACCGGCGCCGCTGTCGAGCATGGCGGTGAGACGGTGCCCGTCCAGCTCCACGGGGAATACCAGGTTGTTGTGCTCGGAGAGGCGGATCGGGACCGGGGTGGCCGTGCCCCAGGGCGGGGACACCGTGTCGCAGCCGCGCGCGGTGTAGAAGCTGATCTCGCGGTGGCCGATGTCGAGGCCGACGTCGTAGCGCGACAGCAGGTCCTCGCCCGCCAGGCCGGACGCGGCCATGTCGCCGCGCCCGGAGGCGCCGAGGGATGCCGCGGCGGCGTCGAGCTTGCGGTAGGTGACGCCGGCGAAGGTCAGGGAATCCAGCCCGACCATCTGCGAGTAGGCGTTGCCGCCGATGCCGGTGACGCGGGAGTTGATCATGCCGGGATCGGGCCGCAGGTCGAGGGCCGCGACGAGCTCCGGGGTGACGGCGGTGTGTTCCGCGCCGGTGTCGACGATCAGGCCGACCGGTTCGCCGTTGATCCGCGCCGGGACCACGGCGTGGCCGTCGCGCATCGTGACCGGCAGGGTCGAGTGCCACTGCACCGTGCAGGCGCCACCGCCGGGCGCGCCGCCCTGGCACGCGGCGAGCAGGAGCAGGGGCGCCACCCAGGCGCACCGCGTCGTTCGGGGCAGCGCGCCCCGGATCCTCGCCAACGGCCGCATTTCCTGCTCCCGCGAAAGGTTCAGCCCGGCGTTGCGAGAGCCCCGCGCACCGCCGCGAACGCAGCGTCCACGCCGCCGACGTCCGGGCCGCCGCCCTGGGCCGCGCCGGGCTTGCCGCCGCCGCCCTTGCCGCCGACCGCCGCGCTGGCAGCGCGCACCAGGTCCACGGCGCTCAGGCGCGCGGTCAGGTCGTCGGAGACCACGACCACGATGCTGACCTTGCCCTCGGCCGTGGACAGGGCCGCGACCACGGAGGACTCGCCGAGCTGGCGCCCGATCGTCTCCGCCAGGCCGCGCAGGTCGCGCGCCGCCACGTCGCCGAGGTTGCGCGCGGCGAGGCGGACGGCGCCGATCTCCTCGACCGCGGCGGCGGCGCCCTCGGTGGCGAGGCGGCGCTGCAGCTCGGAGACCTGGCGCTCCAGGCGACGGCGGTCCTCGGCCAGGGCAGCGACGCGCTCGACCAGTTCGGACGGGTTCACCTTCAGCGCGGCGGCGGCCTGGGCGAGGCGCGCCTCGGTGGTGGCGACGAGGGCCTCCGCGGCGGCGCCGGTCACGGCCTCGATGCGGCGCACCCCGGCGCTGACCGCGGACTCCGAGACGATGCGGAACAGGCCGATGTCGCCGGTGCGCCGGACGTGGGTGCCGCCGCACAGCTCGGTGGACCAGGCGCGGTGGCCGTCGAGGTCGGGCACGCCCATGGCGACCACGCGGACCTCGTCGCCGTACTTCTCGTTGAACAGCGCCATCGCGCCCTCGGCGACGGCGGCCTCGGGCGTCATCAGCCGGGTGGCCACCTCGGTGTTCTCGCGGATGCGGGCGTTGATCTCCGCCTCGACGGCGGACAGTTCTTCCGCCGTGACAGGCCGCGGCTGGCTGACGTCGAAGCGCAGGCGGTTCGGGGCGTTCAGGCTGCCCTTCTGCGCGACGTGGGTGCCCAGGCGCCGGCGCAGCGCCTCGTGCAGCAGGTGGGTCGCGGAGTGGTGCGCGCGGATCGCGCCGCGCCGGGCGTGGTCGACCTCGGCGGTGACGGGGGCGCCGGTGCGCGCGGTGCCCGCCTCGACGCGGCCGACGTGGACGAACAGGTCTCCGAGGCGGCGCTGCGTGTCGGTCACGGCGATGCGCAGGTCGCCGGCCGAGATGATGCCGGTGTCGCCGACCTGGCCGCCGCTCTCGCCGTAGAACGGCGTCTGGTTCAGGACGACGGCGACCTCGGTGCCCGGCGCTGCCTCGGCGACGACCGCGCCGCCCACGACCAGCGCCAGGATCTGCGCCTCGGACGTCTCGGTGGCGTAGCCGAGGAACTCGGTGGCGCCGGCGGACTCGCGCAGCTCGAACCAGACGCGCTCGGTGCCGGCGTCGCCCGACCCAGCCCAGGCGGCGCGCGCGCGTCGGCGCTGCTCGGCCATGGCGGCCTCGAAGCCCGCGACGTCGACGGCGCGGCCCTCCTCGCGCAGGGCGTCCTGCGTCAGGTCGAGCGGGAAGCCGAAGGTGTCGTACAGCTTGAACGCGACCTCGCCCGGCAGGGTCTCGCCCCCGCCCAGGCGCCCGGTCTCCTCGGCGAGCAGGCCGAGGCCGCGCTCCAGCATCGCCTTGAACCGCGTCTCCTCGAGCCGCATCGTCTCGCCGATCAGCGTCTCGGCGCGCACCAGCTCGGGGTAGGCGTTGCCCATCTGGCGCACGAGGGCGGGCAGGAGGCGGTCGAACGCCGGGTCGCGCGTGCCCATGCGGTGCAGGTGGCGCATGGCGCGGCGCATGATCCGGCGCAGCACGTAGCCGCGCCCTTCGTTGGACGGCAGCACCCCGTCGGCGATCAGGAACGCGGTCGAGCGCAGGTGGTCGGCGACGACGCGGTGGCTGGCGCGGAACTCGCCCGCGGCGGGCTGCCCGGTGGCGTCCACGGAGGCTGCGATCAGCGCGCGGAAGGTGTCGGTCTCGAAGTTGTCGCCCACGCCCTGCAGGACCGCGGCGATGCGCTCCAGCCCCATGCCGGTGTCGATCGAGGGCCGGGGCAGGGGGGTAATGGTGCCGGGCGGGCCCTCCTCCGCCTGCATGAAGACGAGGTTCCAGATCTCGGTGAAGCGGTCGCCGTCCTCGTCGGGCGAGCCGGGCGGGCCGCCGGCGACGCCCTCGCCGTAGTCGTAGAAGATCTCCGAGCACGGTCCGCACGGCCCGGTGTCGCCCATGCGCCAGTAGTTGTCGTCGGACGCGATGCGGATGATGCGCCGCTCGCCCAGCCCGGCGATGCGCCGCCACAGCTCGGCCGCCTCGTCGTCGTCGTGGTACACCGTGACCAGCAGGCGGTTGGCGGGGATGCCGAAGGTCTGCGTCAGCAGCGTCCAGGCCAGCTCGATCGCGAGCGGCTTGAAGTAGTCGGCGAAGCTGAAGTTGCCGAGCATCTCGAAGAAGGTGTGGTGGCGCGCGGTGTAGCCGACGTTGTCGAGGTCGTTGTGCTTGCCGCCGGCGCGCAGGCACTTCTGCGCGGTGGCGGCGCGCGTGTAGGGGCGGCGCTCCTGGCCGGTGAAGACGTTCTTGAACTGCACCATGCCGGCGGCGGTGAACAGCAGCGTCGGGTCGTTGCGCGGCACCAGCGGGCTGCTCTCCACCACGCGGTGTTCGCGGGCGGCGAAGAAGTCGAGGAACGTCGCGCGGATGTCGTTGCTGGAAAGATCGGGGGGCATGGGGTGCGGGGTCGTCCTCGGTGCTGCCTTTCCCAGTAGCGCACGCGTTTGCGCGGCGGAAGGGCAGGAAGCAAGGCCAGAGGCCCTGCCTCTGGACTCCGCCAAAGGCTGCGCCCTTGGAACGCGCCCCTAAGCAAGGCCAGTCCAGGGCGGCTCGCCCTGGCGGGTTTGGGCAGAGCCCATGCTTGCCTGCCTTCCCGGCTTTTGCACAATGCCGCCGTGACCAACCGAGTCTACCTGGCGGGCCCCGACGTGTTCCTGCCCGACGCCCCGCAACGGGGCGAGCGGCTGAAGCGGCTGTGCGCCCGCCACGGCCTGGCCGGCGTGTTCCCGCTCGACCCGCTGCCCGGCGAGCCGGCGGAGTGGGCGGCGCTGCCGCTGGCGCGCGCGATCGCACGGCGCAACGAGGCGCACATCCGCTCGTGCCGCGCCCTCATCGCCAACCTGACGCCGTTCCGCGGGCCGGGCGCGGACGGCGGCACGGCCTACGAGCTGGGCTTCGCGCGCGCCCTGGGGATGCCGGTGTTCGGGTGGAGCAACGGGGCGGGCAGCTACCTCGACCGGTGCGCGCGCTGGCCGGGTGCTGCGCGGGTGGGCGCGGCGTGGCGCGACCCGGACGGGCTGGAGGTCGAGTCGTTCGAGCTGCCGGACAACCTGATGATGGCGTGCGCCGTCGCGGAGTCCGGAACCGCGGTGGTGGCGGGCGAGCCGGGGGTGGCGTGGGACGACCTCGGCGCCTTCGAGCGGTGCGTGGCGCTGGCGGCACGCAGCCCGGGGACGGCACCCTAGGAAACGGGCCTCAGTCCTCGGCGGGCTCCGGCTCCGTCCGCGGCGCGAGCACGCCCAGGGCGGCGCGCACGCCGAACTCGCCCGGCAGCGCGCCGCGCGGGAACAGGCGCGTCACGTGTCCCATCTTGCGGCCGGGGCGCGCCTCCGCCTTGCCGTAGAGGTGGCCGATCAGGCCGGGTGCGGCCATCACCGCGGGCCACAACGCGGTCTCTTCCGGGCCGACGAGGTTCTTCATCACCGCGTCGGAATGGCGCGTGGCCGCCGGCAGCGGCAGGCCGGCGACGGCGCGCACGTGCAGCTCGAACTGGCTGGCCGGGCAGGCGTCCAGCGTCCAGTGGCCGGAGTTGTGCGGGCGCGGCGCGATCTCGTTGACGAGGACCTCGCCGTCGGCGGCCACGAACATCTCCACCGCGAGCAGGCCGACCAGGTCGAGCGCCCCGGCGACCTGGCGCGCGACGTCCTGCGCGCGGGCGGCGACGGCGTCGGACACGCGGGCGGGCGCCAGCGTGACGTCGAGGATGCCGTCGCGATGGCGGTTCTCCACGGTGTCGAAGGCGGAGACCGCCCCGTCCGCGCCGCGCGCCACGACGACGCTGACCTCGCAGGCGAAGTCGACGAAGCCCTCCAGGATCAGCGGCCTGGGCGAAAGCCCGTCCCACGCGGCGTCCAGGTCGGCCGCGTCGCGCAGCAGGGCCTGGCCCTTGCCGTCGTAGCCGAGGCGCGTGGTCTTGAGGATCGCGGGCAGGCCCAGCGCGGCGACGGCGCGGTCCAGGTCCTCGCGGTCGTGCACGGCGCGCCAGGGGGCGGTGCCGATGCCGGCGTCGTTGAGGAAGGTCTTCTCGGCCACGCGGTCCTGGCTGAGGCGCAGCACGGCGGGCGAGGGGTGCACCGGGCGCAGCGAGGCCAGCAGGTCGAGGCCCTCGGCGCTGACGTTCTCGAACTCGAAGGTGACGACGTCCACGGCCTCGGCGAAGGCGCGCAGGGTGGCAGGGTCCTCGAAGTCGCCGAGCGTGACCTCGTCGCAGACCTGGCCGGCGGGGCTGTCGGTCTCGGGCGTCAGCACGTGGCAGCGGTAGCCGAGGCTGGCGGCCGCCATGGCGGACATGCGCCCGAGCTGGCCGCCGCCGACGATGCCGATGGTGGCGAGCGGCGGCAGGGCGCCGGCGTGCGGGACGGGCGCGCTCACGACGGGGCGCCGGCGACGGACTTGGTCTGCGCGGCGCGGAAGTCGTCCAGGCGCCCGGCGAGCGCGGGGTCGGACAGGGCCAGGATCGAGGCGGCGAGCAGGGCGGCGTTGACCGCGCCGGCGCGGCCGATCGCCAGCGTGCCGACGGGGATGCCGGCCGGCATCTGCACGATGGACAGCAGGCTGTCGACGCCGTTCAGCACCGCGGACTCCACCGGCACGCCGAGCACCGGCAGCGGCGTCCACGCGGCGCACATCCCCGGCAGGTGGGCCGCCCCGCCGGCGCCGGCGATGATGACGTGCAGCCCGCGCGCCCTGGCGCCGCGCGCGTACTCGGCGAGGCGATCGGGGGTGCGGTGCGCGGAGACGATGCGGGCCTCGTGCGCGATGCCGAGCCGGTCCAGCGTGTCGGCGGCGTGCTTCAGGGTCGCCCAGTCCGACTGGCTGCCCATGACGATCCCGACCAGGCAGGCCGCGGGCGCGTCGCTCACGCGATGCTGTCCGGGATGAGGCGGCTTTCCAGGCGGCCGATCTCGTCCTTGAGCAGCAGCTTGCGCTTCTTGAGCCGCTGCAGGTGGAGCTGGTCCATGGGCTGGTCCACGAGGCGCGCGATCACGGTGTCGAGATCGCGGTGTTCGCTGCGCAGCTCGTGCAGGTTGCGGAGCAGCGAGTCACGATCGGTCAACATGGCGTCTCCGTCACAAGCCCCGCCCGCCTATCACGAAACGCGGCGCCCACCTACAGGCGGCGTGGCGCCCAGGGGGAGGCGGTCGATTCGTGTGGCAGCGCGGACGCGGCCGGTATTACCGTGCCGAGGCAGTCCGGAGACAAGGCCGTGACGGAGGCGGCATCTCCCCGGGGCCGCGTCACCAGCGCCCGCGCTGACAGCAAAGGAGCCATCATGAACCTGAGCGCCAGACTCGAGAGCCTGAAGGATCGCCACGCCAGCCTGGAGACACGCATCTCGGACGAGGACCACCGGCCCCGTCCCGACGCCGCGACCCTCGCGCACCTCAAGGTCAAGAAGCTGCGCCTGAAGGAGGAGATGGAGCGGCTGCAGGACCAGCCCTGAGCCGTCCGCACCAGGCCGAGAACCGGCCGGAGCGGCCGAACGGGCCGGGGAGGGCGGCTAGGCTGCCTCCTCGGCCTCCGGCACCGGCGGCGGCGGCACGGCCAGGCCGTCGCGGGTGAGGCGGTCGTTGGCGGTCTGCACCATGCCGTTCAGGTCGGTCTGGCTGCACAGCCCGAGGATCACCGGGTCGCGCGGCTTGATGTTCGCGCTATTCCAATGCTGGCGGTCACGCACCTTCTGGATGGTGTCCTTGGTGGTACCGAGCAGCTTGACGACCTGGATCTCGGTGAGCTGCGGGTAGTTGCGCAGCACGAAGGCGATGGCGTCCGGGCGGTCGTTGCGCTTGGCCACCGGGGTGTAGCGCGCGCCGCGCGAACGTTTCGGCGCCAGGTTGGCCACCGGCATCAGGTTCAGGCGCAGCGAGTCGTCCTTCTCGCAGCGCGCGATCTCCTCGTTGGTCAGCTGCATGTTGCTGACCGGGTCGTAGCCCACGATGCCCTGCGCGACCTCGCCGTCGGCGATCGCCTGGACCTCCAACGGGTGCATGCCGCAGAAATCGGCGATCTGCGTGAAGGTCAGCGCGGTCTTCTCGATCAGCCACACCGCGGTGGCCTTCGGCATCAGGGGCAGCGTCATTGGGAATCTTCTCTCAAGCGCACGGCGTCTGTCCGGCGCAGGGCGTCACTGTCAAGGGGCGGATATGCGGCAGTGCCGCAGCGCGGGTCAAGACGGATCGTCCACTCCCGAGCAACGGACAGGACCGCCACGCCCGGTTCGCGGGGTGATCCTCGAACGAAAAGGGCCGGGGTGGTGCCCCGGCCCTCGCGTCAGCCGGCCCTGGTTCAGGCCGCCTGGGTCTGCGCCTCGGCGTCGTTGGCGATGGCAGGTGCCGAACCCGTGCCGATGGCGATGTGGCGGGGGCGCAGGGCCTCCGGCACCACGCGCTTCAGGGCGACGTGCAGCAGGCCGTGCTTCAGGTCGGCGCCCTCCACGACGAGGTGGTCGGCGAGCACGAAGCGGCGCTCGAACGCCCGGCCGGCGATGCCGCGGTGCAGCATCTCCGACTTCGGCGTGTCGGTGGCGACGCGGCCGCTGATGACCAGCGTGTTGTCGCGCACGACGAGCTCGAGGTCGGCCTCGGAGAAGCCCGCGACCGCCATCGTCAGGCGGTAGGCGTCCTCGCCGGTCTTCTCGATGTTGTAGGGCGGGTAGGCCGGGACCGGCGCCGCCTCGGTGGCGGTGTCGACCAGGCGCGCCAGGCGGTCGAAGCCGATGGCGGTGCGGAACAGGGGAGCGAGATCGTAGGTCATGGCGTCACCTTCTGCTTGAGCAAGGATGTGTCGGTGGCCTCCCCGAAGGGACGGCCTTCTCGTCTTCCAAGGCCCCGTTCGGGCACCTCAGACCACACCGAGTTGGGCAGCCGGCAGCGCGCAGACAAGAGCGCGGCGGTCCCGGGGAACCGCCGCGTCCTGATCGATTTCTCGTGAGCGTCGAAGCCCCTGGCGCATGTGCCAGGGCGGCGGAGGCTACTTGCGGGTGCCGATGCTGGCGAAGCGCTTGTTGAACTTCGCGACCTGGCCGCCGGTGTCCATCATGCGCTGGATGCCGGTCCACGCCGGGTGGGACTTCGGGTCGATGTCGAGGCGGATGGTGTCGCCCGCCTTGCCGTAGCAGGAGCGCGTGGTGAACTGCGTCCCGTCCGTCATGACGATGTTGATCTCGTGATACTCGGGGTGGATCCCGGACTTCATGGCGGCTTCCCGTGATGGTGCCGCCGATCCCGACCGGCAGCACAGGCGCGCGGTATAGACGCGGCCGGACGAGGCCGCAATGCCGGCGGGTAGCAAGGTCGGGCTCTGCCCGAACCCGCCAAAGGCCAGGGGCCTTTGGAAACCCGTCCCTTGAGCAAGGCCAGTCCAGGGCGGCTCGCCCTGGCGGAGTCCAGAGGCAGAGCCTCTGGCCTTACTCCTGCGGCATCCGTGACGGCCCGTGCCGTCCTTCCTGGCGCTGCGCCTGGCGGAACACCTGGTCGGCCAGCAGCCGCTGGTCCGCCGGCATCGCCTCGTAGAGCGCGCGGAAGCTCGCCGACAGGTGCTGCAGCATGTCCGCCCGTGCCTGCGCCGCCTGCGCGCGCTCGGCGAGCCCGGTCGCCGCGTCCTGGGCGGGCTGCGCCTGGCGGGCGCGGAAGCGGCCCTCGGAGTCCAGGGCGTTGCGCAGCATGGTGTCGGCGAACTGATCCCATAGCGCCTGCTCGGCCGGCGTGATCCTGAGCTTGCGGTGCAGGCCGTCGATGCGCTGGGCGACGGCCTCGCGCACCTGGCTGCGCTCGGTCGGGCGCGACAGGAGGCCTGCAGCCGGGCGCTGCGCGGCGGGCGGCGGCACCGGGTCCGCGGGCTCGTCCGCGGCGGGCGGCTCCGCGGCCTCGCGCGCGGCCGCGGGATCGGCGCCGAGCCGGCTGGCACCCGTCCACCCCGCAGCACCCACGCAGAGCACGGCCGCCGCGAGCACGGCCCGTGCCCGCAGCGACAGCGCCGGTCGCGAGGCCCGCGGTACGTCGGTCGGCGGAGGGAGTGCCTGCGCCATTCAGGCGGGAACCGCGCGCTGGTACTGCGGCGGCAGGGCGGGCGCGGTGCCCAGGGCGCGGGCGGCCTGGTTGGTCCAGTTCGGGTCGGCCAGC
Organism: Janthinobacterium lividum; assembly: GCA_050920955.1. Classification (GTDB taxonomy): domain Bacteria; phylum Pseudomonadota; class Alphaproteobacteria; order Acetobacterales; family Acetobacteraceae; genus CAXSEF01. The sequence continues at coordinate 21,537 of JBPBQS010000238.1, forward strand.
ACGGCGCGGGCCACGAACACCAGGTCGGCGCGGCCGTTGGCGACGATCTCGGCGGCCAGCTCCGGGTCGCGGATCAGGCCGACGGCGCCCGTGGCGATGCCGGTGGCGCGCACCGCCTCGGAGAACGGCACCTGGTAGCCTGGGTAGAGCGCGGGGATCTGCTGCGCGGGCGACAGGCCGCCGGCGGAGCAGTCGAGCAGGTCCACGTCGCCGCGCGCCTTGAGCATGCGCGCCAGCGCCACGGTCTCCGCGATCTCCAGCCCGCCGGGCACCCAGTCGACGCACGACAGGCGCACGAACAGCGGCAGGTCGTCCGGCCACTCCGCGCGCACCGCGTCGAGGGTCTCCATCAGCATCCGCGCGCGCCCTTCGAGGTCGCCGCCGTAGCGGTCGTTGCGGGTGTTGGTCGCGGGCGAGAGGAAGCTGTGCAGCAGGTAGCCGTGCGCCGCGTGCACCTCGACGATGCGGAACCCCGCCTCGCGGGCACGGCGCGTGGTGGCGGCGAACTGCGCCACGATCGCCGCGATCTCGCCCTCGTCCAGGACGTGGGGCGCCACGGTGTCGTCGGTGATCGGGAGCGCGCTGGGGGCGGAGGGCAGCCAGCCGCCGTCCTCGGGGCGGATCGGGCGGCTGCCTTCCCAAGGGCGCTGCGAGCTGGCCTTGCGGCCGGCGTGGGCGATCTGCATGGCGGGCACCGCGCCGCAGTGGGCGATGATCGCGGCGAGGCGGGCGGCGAACGCCTGCTGCTCGTCGTTCCACAGGCCGAGGCAGCCGTGGGTGATGCGGCCGTCCGCGGAGACGTGGGTGGCCTCGGTGAACACGATGCCGGCGCCGCCCGCGGCCTTTGCGCCGAGGTTCTGGACGTGCCAGTCCCAGCCGAGGCCGTCGGTGGCGCTGTACTGGCACATCGGCGCCACGGCGACGCGGTTGCGCGCGGTGACGGAGCGGAACGCGATCGGCTGGAACAGCAGCGGCGTGGGGCGGGCCATGGCGCGGCGTCTCCTGACAGGCGTGGCGGCGGGCGCTCTGGCGCAACACGCGGGCAGGGTTGAACGCCTTTCGCGGCGCAATCTCAAGCCCGCGGCGGGAATGCCCCTACCCGTGCGGATGGGACGCCTTCGTCGCGCGGGTCCGGGGGCGCCTGCCCCCGGCGGGTCCCGCCTTCAAGCAGGGGGCAGCGCCCTGGCCTTGCTTCCCTGGCCATCGCGCCCCGCCCCGCCGCCGTGCGAGGATGGCGCGCATGAACATCCTGTCCGTCCAGTCCTGGGTCGCCTACGGCCATGTCGGCAACGCGAGCGCGATGTTCCCGCTGCAGCGCCTCGGCGCGGAGGTGTGGGCGGTCAACACGGTGCAGTTCTCCAACCACACCGGCTACGGCCACTGGACCGGGCAGGTGTTCGCGCCCGGGGCGGTGACCGCGCTGGTCGACGGCATCGAGGCGCGCGGCGTGCTGCCGGCGTGCGACGCGGTGCTGTCGGGCTACATGGGCGAGGCGGGCACCGGGGAGGCGGTGCTCGACGCGGTGCGCCGGGTGCGCGCTGCCAACCCCGCGGCGCTGTACTGCTGCGACCCGGTGATCGGCGACACGGACACCGGGGTGTACGTGCGCCCCGGCATCGCCGAGCTGCTGCGCGAGCGTGCGGTGCCGGCGGCCGACATCCTCACGCCGAACCGCTTCGAGCTGGAGCTGCTCTCCGGCCTGCCCTGCGGCAGCGTCGCGGAGGCGGCGGCCGCGGCGTCGGCGCTGCGCGGGCGCATGGCGGGCGCGGGGCGGGGCGGGCCCGCGGTGCTGGTGACCAGCCTGGACGGCGCGGACACGCCGGGCGACGCGCTGGACCTGCTCGCGTCGGGGCCGGACGGGTGCTGGCGGCTGCGCACGGAGCGGCTCGCGCTGGCGGTGAACGGGGCGGGGGACGCGATCGCGGCGCTGTTCCTGTTCCACATGCTCAGCGAGGGCTCGGCGCGGCGCGCGCTGGAGATGGCGGCCAGCGCGGTGGCGGGGGTGCTGCGCGAGACGCTGCGCTCGGGCGGGCGCGAGATCGCGCTGGTCGCGGCGCAGGAGGAGTTCGCGCGGCCCTCGCGGATGCTCGCGGCACAGGCGTGCTGAGCGCGCCGCCGCCCGGGCCGCAACACCCTTCGGGGAGATGCTGTCGCGGCGCCCGCTTTCCGCCTTCGTCCGGTCGCGATCGTGCCGTATGGCTTGCGGTGCGCGGCCGCGCGCCAGGCGGCGCGGCGCGCGAGGGGATGGGCGAATGAGCGTCTTGCAGATCTACCGACGCGTCCTCGGGCTGCTGGCGGGCGACCGGCGGCTGGCGATCGGGCTCGGGCTGGCCAACATCGTCGTCGCCGGGCTGCAGTTCCTCGACCCCGTGCTGTTCGGCCGCGTCGTCGGCCTGCTGTCCGCCTCGGACCGCCTGCCGCACGACCAGCTGTGGAACCGCGCGGCGACGCTGATCCTGGTCTGGCTCGCCGTCGGCGCCACCGGGATCGGCGCCAACATGCTCGTCGCCCTGCACGCCGAGCGCATGGCGCACCGCAACCGCCTGGGCGCCATGAGCCGCTGCTTCAGCCACGTGATCTCCCTGCCGCTGAGCTTCCACGGCGACAGCCACTCCGGGCGGCTGATGAAGATCATGCTGGGCGGCTCGGACGCGCTGTTCTCCGTCTGGCTGCAGTTCTTCCGCGAGCAGCTCGCGACCTACGTCGCGGTGATCGTGCTGCTGCCGATCACGATGCTGATGAACTGGCGGCTGTCGCTGTCGCTCGTCGTGCTGGTGGTGCTGTTCGTGGCGTTGACGCTGGTCGTCGTGCGACGCACCGAGGCCGGGCAGAAGCAGGCCGAGCAGTACCAGGGCGCGCTGGCCGGCACCGCGCAGGACGCGCTGGCCAACGTCATGGTCGTGCAGTCCTTCGGGCGCCTGGCCGCGGAGAGCCGGCGCTTCGGCCAGATCATGGAGCAGGTGATCCGTCACCAGTTCCCGGTGCTGAACTGGTGGGCGATGGTCAACGTGCTGACGCGCGCGGCCTCCACGCTGGCGGTGATCTCGATCGTGCTGGTCGGCACGCTGCTGCACCTGCGCGGGCAGGCCACGATCGTGGAGATCGTCTCGTTCATGGGGTTCGCGACCCTGCTGATCGGCCGGCTCGAGTCCACGGTGGCGTTCACCTCGCGCCTGTTCATGCAGGCGCCGGGGCTTGCCGAGTTCTTCAAGGTGCTCGACGCGCGCTCCTCCGTGCCGGACCGCCCCGGCGCGCCGGAGCTGCAGGCCACACGCGGCGAGGTCGCGTTCGAGAACGTGGCGTTCGCCTATCCCGGCGGCCCGCGCATCCTCGCCGACGTCAGCTTCGTGGCCCACCCCGGCATGTCGGTGGCGCTGGTGGGCCAGACGGGCGCGGGAAAGTCCACGGCGATGAACCTGCTGCAGCGCCTGTGGGACCCGGTCGAGGGCTCGATCCGCATCGACGGCCAGGACCTGCGCGAGGTCAGCATCGAGAGCCTGCGCCGCTCGATCGGCGTGGTGTTCCAGGAGAGCATGCTGTTCAACCGCTCGATCATCGAGAACCTGCGCATCGGCGCGCCCGACGCCTCCGACGAGGAGGTCGAGCGCGCCTGCCGCCTGGCCGACGCGCACGAGTTCATCGTCCGCCAGCCCAACGGCTACGACACCGTGGTCGGCGAGCGCGGCACCACCCTGTCCGGCGGCCAGCGACAGCGCCTGGCCATCGCGCGCGCCGCGCTGAAGAACCCGCCGATCCTGGTGCTCGACGAGGCGACCAGCGCGCTCGACGCCGCCACCGAGGCGCGCGTGTCGCGGGCGATGACGGCGTTGATGCGCGGGCGCACGACCTTCATCATCGCCCACCGCCTGTCGACCGTGCGCGACGCCGACGTGATCCTGGTGTTCGAGGGCGGCGAGATCGTCGAGCGCGGCAGCTTCGACGCCCTGCTCGCCCGCCGCGGGCGCTTCGCCGATCTGGTGGCAACCCAGCTCGCCGGCAGCGGTGCGCAGCAGGCCGCCGAGTAGCCGGCGAACAGAAAGCCGCCATCGCCAGTCACGTCCGAGAAACGGTCGCGGCGTGTTCTTGTGCAGGTGCGAACCGACCTGTTGAACACCGGCGTGGATGCGGCGCATGGTCACGGATCGACCACGACAGCGAGGAGGAAGCCATGACCGTCGCCTGCATCCTCAAGCACAAGGGGGCGGATGTCGCCCAGGTCTCGCCCAGCGACACCATCGTCTCGGTGTCCGCGCTGCTGGCCGCGCGCAGGATCGGCGCGGTGCTGGTGACGGACACCGCGGGCCAGCTCCTCGGCATCGTCAGCGAGCGCGACATCGTCCGCAGCCTGGCGCGCGACGGTGCCGCGACGCTGGGCATGACGGCAGCGCAGCTGATGACGTCGACGCTGGTCACGGTGACGCCGGTGACCACCGTGGAGGAGGCGATGACGCTGATGTCGTCGAACCGGGTGCGCCACCTGCCCGTCCTGCGCGACGGTGCGCTGGCGGGGCTGGTCAGCATCGGCGACATCGTCAAGACGCGGCTGGAGCAGCAGGCGCACGAGGTCGACAGCCTCCGGGCCTACGTGTCCGGCGGGGTGTAGCGCCGCCGCGGCAAGGGGACGGGGCGGGCGCGGTCAGGGCTGGCAGGGCGCCCGTCCGCCCGATAGGGTCGGTGCGGAAACGCAAGGACACCGCCCATGGCACTGCCACTCACTGCCGGGCGCATCCGCGCGCCCGGGCTGCTCTCCGAGTTCCGCGCCTTCATCATGCGCGGCAACGTGGTCGACTTGGCCGTCGGCATCATCATCGGCGCGGCTTTCACCGCGATCGTGCAGAGCCTGGTCAAGGACATCTTCACGCCGCTGATCGGGCTCCTGGTCGGCGGCATCGACTTCAGCAACATCTTCGTCGTCCTCAAGGGCGCGCCCGCGGCCACGCTCGCAGAGGCGGTGCAGAAGGGCGACGTGACGCTCAACATCGGCGTGTTCCTGAACGCGGTGATCTCGTTCCTGATCGTGGCGGCGGCCGTCTTCGGCGTGGTCAAGCTGCTGTCGACGATGCAGCGGCGCGAGGAGGCGGCGGAGACGCTGCCGCCGACCACGACCGAGGCACTGCTCATGGAGATCCGCGACGAGCTGCGCAACGGCGCGCGGACCACTGCATAGGCAAGCAAGCAGTTCTTTCTTGAAAGAAAGAACCAAAGAACTTCGCCCATTGGGACCGTGCCGACCGGGTGGCGCCGGTTCCTCATGAGCAAAGTCTTTTTGCTTCTTTTTCTTCAGAAAAAGAAGGCCTTGCTTCCTTCGTCTTCAGGCGTCGCAGCCCGACTCCCGCAGCGTCTCGACGACGGCGCCCGGCGGCACGTCGCGGCTGGTGAACGCCTGGCCGATGCCGTGGACGAGCACGAAGGCGAGCCGCCCGTCGCGCATCTTCTTGTCGCGCTGCATGTGGGCCACGAGCGCCAACGCCGAGTGCCGCCGCGCCAGGGCGTCGACGCGCGAGGGCAGCCCGGTGGAGGCCACATGGGCCGTGACGCGCGCCGCCTCGCCGGGCGGGCAGACGCCGAGGCGGGCGGAGAGCGCGAAGGCGAGGCACAGGCCGAGCCCGACGGCCTCGCCGTGCAGGAGGCCCTCGCCGTAGCCGGTCTCGCGCTCCAGGGCGTGGGCGAAGGTGTGGCCGAGATTGAGCAGGGCGCGGCCGTCGGAGGGGGCCTCCTCGCGCTCGTCGTCGGCGACGACGCGGGCCTTGAAGGCGCAGGCGCGCAGCACGGCCTCCGCCTGGGTGGGCGCGTCGCCGGCGAGCAGGGCGGCGGCGTTCTGCTCGCACCAGGCGTAGAGCGCGCGGTCGGCGATCAGCCCGGCCTTGACGATCTCGGCGTAGCCCGCGCGCAGCTCGCGCACCGGGAGCGTGGCGAGCACGTCGGTGTCGGCGAGCACGATCAGCGGCTGGTGGAACGCGCCGAGCAGGTTCTTGCCCTGCGCGGTGTTGATGCCGGTCTTGCCGCCGACCGATGAGTCGACCTGGGCGAGCAGGGTGGTCGGCACCTGCACGAAGGGCAGGCCGCGCAGCACGCTGGCGGCCACGAAGCCGGCCAGGTCGCCGATCACGCCGCCGCCGAGCGCCACGACCGCGGTGCGCCGCTCCACGCCGTGCTCGAGCACCTCGCCGGCGACGCGGCCGTAGGTGGCGAGGCTCTTGGACGCCTCGCCGGGGGGCACGACCACGGCGTGCGCCTCGATGCCGGCCTCGCCCAGGCCCGCGAGCAGCGCCGGCAGGTGCAGGGCGGCGACGGTCTCGTCGGTGACGACCACGCAGCGCTTCTGCGGCAGCACGGGGGCCAGCAGCGAGCCGGCGCGGCGCAGCAGCCCGCCGCTCACGACCACGTCGTAGGACGCCGCCGACAGGCGCACGGGAAGCCGCCCGGGCGCGCGCCAGCCGTCCAGCGCGGCCACGACGTTGCGGGTGGTGACGTCCGGGCTGTCCTCGCCGCTGTCCACGATGATGTCGGCCTCCGCGTAGGTGGGGTGGCGCTGGGCCATCAGGGTGGCCAGCGTGCCGACGGGGTCGGCGTTGGCCAGGAGCGGGCGGTGGGAGCGCCCGGCGACGCGGCGCGCCAGGACCTGGAGCGAGCAGCGCAGCCAGACGCTGGTGGCGCCGGCGCGGATCGCGGCCCGCGTGGAGGCGTCCATGAACGCGCCCCCGCCGGTGGCCAGCACCAGCGGCGGGCCGGCCAGCAGGCGGCGGATCACGCGCCGCTCGCCCTCGCGGAAGCTGGCCTCGCCGTAGCGGGCGAACAGCTCGGCGATGGAGCAGCGCGCGGCGGCCTCGATCTCGGCGTCGGCGTCGCGGAACGGCAGCCCGACCCGCAGCGCGAGCCTGCGCCCGATCGAGCTTTTCCCCGCCCCCATCAGCCCGACGAGCACGATCGAGCGCGCGGCGCCGGGCGTGGCCGGGCGCTGCGTCGCGGCGTCGGCCGCGGGGTCGAGGGGCTGCGCCGCGCGCGGGTCCGCGGGGCCGGCAGCGTCCTGCTCGGCCCGCAGATGCGCGAGCCAGCCCGGCTCGGGGATCATGGCACTGTTGCGTGTCATCGCGGCGGAGGCTAGCACACGGCCGGCTTGCAGGGCCATTCGGCCGGGGACGACCGTCGGTCCCGGCGCCGGGTCGGCCACGCCTCGGGCGGGGCAGCAGTCGAGGAGATCCTATGCGCCGCACCTTCCTGATCGCCGCCGCCGCGGGCGTGGCGCTGCTGGTCGTCATCGTCATCGTGCTGGGGGCCTTCCCGCCGCGCGCGCACCCCGTCGCGGTCCAGCACGTGATCCCCAACGACCACTTCCAGACACGGTGAGCGACGGGCCGGACCACGCCGACCCGGCCGCGGAGCCGTCCGCCGAGGCGCCAGAACCGGGCACGCCCGGCACGAGGCCGCCGCCCGACCGCCACGTCGAGGCGTTCCTGGAGATGCTGGTCGCGGAGCGGGGCAGCGCGCGCAACACCTGCAGCGCCTACGCCGCCGACCTCGCCGACTTCGCCGTCCACGCGGCGCGCGAAGGCGAGGCCGTCGCGGCCGCGGGCACGGCGACGCTCTCCTCCTACCTGCGCGGCCTGGCGAGCGCGGGGCTCGCGCCGCGCACCGTGGCGCGCCGCCTGTCCTGCCTGCGCCAGTTCTTCCGCTTCCTCGCGCGCGAGGGCGTCAGGCCCGACGACCCGACGCTGCTGCTCGACTCGCCGCGGCTGCCGCGCTCGCTGCCGAAGTACCTGACCGAGGCCGAGGTCGACGCCCTGCTCGCCGCCGACCTGGAGGGCCGGCGCGGCCTGGTGGCGCGCGCGGCGCTGGAGATCCTGTACGCGACCGGGCTGCGCGTCTCCGAGCTGCTGTCGCTGCCGCGCTCGGCGCTGAGCGGGGACGCGCTGGTGCTGCTGGTGCGCGGCAAGGGCGGGCGCGAGCGCATCGTCCCGCTGTCCGAGGCGTCGCGCCGCGCCGCCGAGGCGCTGCGGGCAGGATCGGGCGAGTCGCGCTGGCTGTTCCCCGCGCGCGACCCGCGCCACGCCCTGTCGCGCCAGGCGTTCGACCCGCTGATGAAGGAGGCGGCGCTGGCGGCAGGCCTCGACCCGGCGCGGGTGTCGCCGCACGTGCTGCGCCACTCCTTCGCGTCGCACATGCTGGCGCGCGGCGCGGACCTGCGCAGCCTGCAGACGCTGCTCGGCCACGCCGACATCGCCACGACGCAGATCTACACCCACGTCCTCGCGGAGCGGCTGCGGCGCCTGGTCGAGACGCACCACCCGCTGGCGCTGCGGGGCGGGGACCCGGTGGGCTGAAGGCGAGGAAGGTTGAGGCTCTGCCTCAAACTCCGCCAAGGGCTGGGCCCTTGGATCGCCTTCCCTTAAGTCGAAGGGATCGAAGGGTCCTCGGACCCTTCGCGGGTTTGGGCGGAGCCCATGCTGGCTTCCTGCCGCCCTGCCGCGATGCTAAGCCGCGGGGATGCGTCATTTCCTGGACTTCGAGAAGCCCGTGGCCGAGCTGGAGGCCAAGATCGAGGAGCTCCGGCAGATGTCGGAGCCGGGCGGCATCAACATCGCCGACGAGGTGGCCAAGCTTACGGAGAAGGCCGACCGCCAGCTCCGCACCACCTACGCGCGTCTGAGCGCGTGGCAGAAGACGCAGGTCGCGCGCCACCCCGACCGGCCCCGCGCCCTGGACTACATCGCGCAGCTGATCACCGAGTACACGCCGCTGGCGGGCGACCGCGCCTTCGCCGAGGACGCGGCGATCGTGGGCGGCCTGGGCCGGTTCCGCGGCGCGCCGGTGGTGGTGATCGGCACCGAGAAGGGCACCGACACCGACAGCCGCGTGCGCCACAACTTCGGCTCGGCGCGCCCGGAAGGCTACCGCAAGGTGCGCCGGCTGATCGAGCTGGCCGGGCGGTTCGGGCTGCCGCTGCTGACCTTCGTGGACACCGCGGGCGCGTTCCCGGGCATCGACGCCGAGGCGCGCGGGCAGGCCGAGGCGATCGCGCGCTCGATCGAGGCGTGCCTGGAGGCGCCGGTGCCGATCCTGGCCACCGTGATCGGCGAGGGCGGCTCGGGCGGCGCCATCGCGCTGGCGACCGGCGACGTGGTGCTGATGCTGGAGCACGCGATCTACTCGGTGATCTCGCCCGAGGGCTGCGCCTCGATCCTGTGGCGCGACGCGGGGCAGGCGCAGGTGGCCGCCGAGGCGCTGCGTCTGACCGCCGCCGACCTGAAGTCGAGGCGCCTGGTGGACGAGGTCGTGCCGGAGCCGCTGGGCGGGGCGCACCGCGCGCCGGCCGACGCGATCGCGCGCGTCGGCGAGGCGCTCGCCCAGGCGCTGCCGGGCCTCGCGGCGCTGGACGGCGCCACGCTGCGCGCCAGGCGGCGGGAGAAGTACCTGGCGATGGGACGCGAAGGCGCGGCCTAGGCGCGGCGACCGCGCCCAGGCACGCCTTAACAGGAGCTTAGGGCCCGGCCGCCTATCCTCGTGGTTCCGGCCGGCATGTCGCCGCCGGTTCGTGGGATGGTGCGCATGGCCGCAACGTTGGTGTTTCTCGGCGCGACCTCGGCGAACAGCAGCCAGCTGTTCGAGCTCGGGGACTCGGGCCCGGCCGCCGTCGACCTCGCGGGGTACCCCGTGGGCGGCAACCCCGTCGCGGACCTGACGCCGTTCGCCAGCGGCCTCTACTTCAACGGTGGCAGCGGCACCGGGAGCGGGCTGTGGGTGCTGCACGGCGCGGCCTCGCCCGCCGTCTCGCTCACCGCGGGGCTGTCGCCCGACCTCGACCCCACGAACCTGACGGTGGTGGGCGCCAGGATGTTCTTCTCCGGCCTGGACCCGGCGGGCAAGGCCGGCCTCTACGTCACCGACGGCACGGCGCAGGGCACGGTGCCGATCCTGCCCGCAGGGGCGGCGACCTCCGGCCTGGCGCCGAACTGGTTCGCGAGCCTGGGCGGCAAGCTGTACTTCTCGGGCCGCGACAGCGTCGGCAGCGCCGACCTGTGGGTCTCGGACGGGACCGCGGCGGGCACGACGGCGCTCGCCGTGGCCAACACCGACACGCAGAACCTCGGCAGGTTCGGGCCGGGCCTCGACCCGACCAACCTCGCGGCGGTGGGCAACAGGATCTTCTTCTCCGGCTACGACTCCGCAGGAACGAACACGCTCTGGACGTCCGACGGCACCGCCGCCGGCACCACGGAGATCCTGCCTGACGGAGCGGCCGCGGCCGGCCTGGCGCCGACCACCTCGAACATCACGGCCTTCGACGGCAAGGCCTGGTTCGCCGGCACCGACTCCCTGGGCGGCATCGACCTGTGGTCAAGCGACGGCACCGCGGCGGGCACCGCAGCACTGGCCGTGACCGGCGCAGGCGGCCAGGGCATCACCCCGGTCTCGCTCACGGTGTTCAACGGCGCGCTCTACTTCGGGGGCACCGACGCGGACGGCACGGCCGGGCTCTGGAAGTCCGACGGCACCGTCGCGGGCACCACGGAGCTTGCGGTGACCGGAGCCGACACAGGCGGACTGTCGCCCGAGGCCGTCGACTCGACCGACAGCCCGGACGTGGCGATGACCGTGTTCGCCGGCAGGCTGTATTTCGCCGGCAACGGCGCGGACGGCACCTCCGACCTGTGGAGCTCGGACGGCACCGCCGCCGGCACGACCCAGGTTAGCGTCGCGGGTGCGGCGGCCTCGGGCCTGCTCCCCTCGGACTTCGGGGTGTTCGACCTGGCCGCCGCCGCCGGCACCGTGCCGGCCGCGACCGGCAGCCCCGGTGCCCCGGTCACCGCGCTCCCGGCCGGTACCGGCTCCGGCGTTGTCGTCACCCCGACCGCCGACGGCAAGGGCAGCTTGTTCCTCACCCCGGTCGGCGGGCAGAGCCTGGTGGCCACGACCGCCGCCGGCAACAACGTGGTGAACAGCCGCGGCAACGACACGGTCAACGCGGGCGGCGGCGCCAACACCGTCTACGCGTCCGGCGCGAGCGCCACGGTGAACGGCGGCGCGGGCACGCTGGTGTTCGTGGCCGGGCCCGGCAACTACGTCGCGGGCGGCGGCGCGGGCACGGACATCCTGTACGGCGGCGCCGGCAACGACACGCTGACCGGCGGCGGCGGCGTCAACAGCATCCTGGTGGCGGGCTACGGCAACACCTCGCTGGTGGGCGGCGCGGGCCGTGCCGCGCTGATGTACGGCGGCGTGGGCAGCAGCAGCTTCACCGGCAGCACGGGCGGCGGCGACACGATGGTCGGCGGCGGCGGCGGCAACGTCTACTTCATGACGGACGGCGACATCGCCTTCGGCGGCGCGACCGGGCCGGACGTGTTCAACGCCGGCACCGGCTCGGCGCTGATCGTCGAGGGCCCCGGCACCTCCGCGGTCGTCCTCGGCGGCGGCAACGCCACGGCGTTCGCCGGGACCGGTACCGACACCTACACCGTCGCGCAGGGCGTGGGCGGCAGCGCGGCCATCGTCGGGTTCAAGCCGGGCGACCACATCTTCCTGTCGGGCTTCGGCGCGCAGGAGGCGGCCACCGCGCTCGCCCAGGCGAGCACCGGCTCGTTCGGCACCTCGCTGCGCCTCTCCGACGGGACCCGTGTCACGCTGTTCGGCGTCCCGCTCACGGCCGCGCAGATCAGCGTGACCTAGGCCGCGCGCCCGGCTCGCGCGTGGCGCCACACGCCCGGGCCCGCCCAACGGCCGAGGCCCCTGGAACCTCCGCGGCTTGCGGGATTTCCAGGGGCCTCGTTGTCTCTCGCTCGCGGGTGATCCCTCTGCGCCGCCGCGGGAGCGTGGCGCAGGCGGGTGGTCAGTTGATCGCGGGCGGCAGCATCTGGTTCTGGCGGAGCTGGTAGATCCACTGGCGGATGGACTTGCCCTGCACGACGTCGTCGAAGCGGTACGGCGCGATGAACACCGAGGTGCGGACCTTCAGCCCGGGCTGGAGCGTGAAGAAGCCGTGGATGCCGAAGTAGGAGTTGGCGTTGGCACTCTGGTTCGAGGCCTCGATGATCTTCGCCTCCGGGGAGAACGACGCGATCGTCACGCACTGCTTGCCCGTGTCGTCGCACATGCTCGCCCAGTCCTCGGTCATGGCGACGTCCGAGCCGGTGCCGTAGTTGCTGCGCCCGGGGAAGGCGATGACGCCGTAGGACCCCAGTGCCACGGAGGAGTGGCTGACCGGCTCGGCCAGGCTGTTGTATGGGTTGGCGCCCTTGTAGAAGTAGACCTGGCTGCCGATCGCGCCGTGCGTGAAGATCGCCGGCAGCTCCTGGAAGTCCTGGAACATCTTGCGCAGGTTCTGGTCGCCCACGATGTCGTAGGTGAGCTGCGCGAAGGGCCCGATGACCTGCGAGGTCTGGGTCCAGGTCAGGCCCGGCACGTTGCTGCTCTTGGAGTAGTTGTTCGGCGCGGTCTTCTTCACCGCGACATAGCCCTTGGCCGGCGAGGTCGTGGTGTCGACGTAGTTGTTGTCGTCGCCATACCAGCAGTTCAGCGACACCGCCTGCACCGGGTTGAAGCCCGCGCCCGCGTCCTGGCCGGCGTTGGCGCAGCCGACCTCGTGGACGTCGTCGCTGACGTTGTCCATCGCCAGCTCCTGGCGGCACGGCTCGTTGTCGCCGGGGTGCTTCGCCTTGCACGCGGCCTGCGTCGGGTAGGGGGTGTTGTCCCAGCCGCCCGTGTTGGGGGGCAGGAACTGCTGGTCGGGGTTGAACGCGAACCAGCCGCGCGGCGCGTCGGGCGGCGCGTAGCCGATGTCGTCGCCGTACAGCGCCATCTGCACCGCGCCGCCGGGGTTCTGCTGGATGCGGTCCATCTTGTCGGTCCCGTACAGCTCGAACACCGTGCCGCCGAAGCGACGGTTCACGCCGAGGCGCACGTAGTCGTTGTACTGATACACGGTGTCGGCGATGCGGCGCGCCATGTAGCCCGCCCAGCCGCACCAGTCCGAGTTGGTGAGCAGGCCGCTGGCGCCGGTGTCGCCCTGCATCTGGTTGTGGCAGTCGACCGGGGCGAACTTCGTCTCGTCAACGTGCGCCTTGCCGGCCTGGTTGCACGACACCAGCACGCCGGCGTCGGCCGGAGCCGAGCACGACGCGCCGCCGGAGACCGACAGGCACTGCGACATGCGGTTGACCTGCGCCTTGCACCAGGCCGCGCCTGTGCGGCCGACCGAGGTCGTGAACACTTGCGTGACCGTGCCGTAGCCGAAGGGCGCGATGACGTGGGGCTGGGCGGCGACGGCGGGCTGGTCGATGAACGCGGCGTGGCCGGGGGTGGTGGCCAGCAGCGCCATGGAGATCGCCGTGGTGCAGAGCAGCGTCTTCATGGTGCAGGTCTCCGTAACGGGTTCGTGATAACCCTGAAACTGAGCCCAGACGTCTAAAAAATGATTAACGTCTCTTCAGAAGACACAACTTTCTGTCATCATGGGTCACAACCCCGTGGAGCGCCCCGCGCCGGGCCCGCGATTCAGACCGGCGGCTCGCCCTCGACCGGCTCCAGCCCCTGCGCCCGGATGATGCCGGCCGCCTCCGCGATCACCGCGTCGAGCAGCGACGGGTCCGTGCCCTTCGCCACCAGCGCCACGCCGTTCGCGTCGCCCCGGTGATACGGGTAGCTGCCCAGGTCCACCGAGGGGTGGCGGTCCTGCAGCGCGCCCAGAGGCGCCGCGATCGTGCCCTCCAGCAGCCCCGCCGCGTGCACCGTGCGCGACGCCACCGGCACCCCGCCCGGCAGGCGCGGCTCCAGCCAGGCGAACATCGCCTGCATGATCCTCGGCACGCCCGCCATGACGTGGACATTGCCGATCGTGAAGCCCGGCGCCACGGACACGACGTTCTCGATCAGCGTGGCGCCGCGCGGCAGCGTCGCCATGCGCTGGCGGGCGGCGTTGAACTCGCCCGGCTTGTAGTGCCGCTCCAGCAGCGCCCACGCCTTCGCGTGCGGCTCCCACGGCACGCCGAACGCGGCCGCCACGCACTCGCTGGTGATGTCGTCGTGCGTCGGCCCGATGCCGCCGGTCGTGAACACGTGGTCGAACTGCGCGCGCACCGCGTTCAGCGTCGCCACGATGGTCTCCGCGACGTCCGGGATCACACGGACCTCGCGCAGCGGCATGCCGATCGCGCCCAGGCGCTGCGCCACGAAGCGGACGTTGGCGTCCTGCGTGCGGCCGGAGAGGACCTCGTTGCCGATGACCAGGAGGCAGGCGGTGGGGTTCATGGCGGCTCCAGAAGGCAGGAAGGAAGCATGGGCTCTGCCCAAACCCGCCAGGGCGAGCCGCCCTGGACTGGCTCTACTTAGGGAAGGCGATCCAAGGGCCCAGCCCTTGGCGGAGTTTGAGGCAGAGCCTCAACCTTGCGTCCGGCTCAGAGCAGGTCGCGCAGCAGCGGGACGAGCGGCTTGTCGGCGGGCGGCATGTCGTAGTCGGCGAGGCGGTCCGCGCGCACCCAGGCCATCGCCTGGCCCTCGCGCGGCTGCACGAAGCCCTTCCAGCGCCGGCAGACGTAGAGCGGCATCAGCAGGTGGAAGCGCACGTAGTCGTGGCTGGCGAAGGCGAACGGCGCCAGGCAGGCCTGCGCCACGTCGATGCCCAGCTCCTCGTGCAGCTCGCGGATCAGCGCGGCCTCCGGGGTCTCGCCCGGCTCCAGCTTGCCGCCGGGGAACTCCCACAGCCCGGCCATGGAGCGGCCCTCGGGGCGGCGCGTCAGCAGCACGCGGCTGTCGCTGTCGACCAGCGCGCAGGCGGCCACCAGCAGCAGCGTCGCCCCGCCGTGCGGCACGGCGGCGGGGGCCGCGGCCGGCGGCGGGGGCGGCTCGGTGGCGAACAGGTCCCCGCGCGTGGCGGCGAAGCGGGCGACGTCGACGGTGCCGCCGCGGGCGAGGAACGGCTCGCGCCCCTCGCCGGCGGGCTGGAAGCCGATGCGGCGCAGCACGGCGGCCGAGGCGAGGTTGTCGGCGGCGGCGTGCGCCTCGATGCGGTCGAGCGCCAGGTTGGCCAGCGCCCAGCGCGCGAGGCGCCCCGCCGCCTCGGTGGCGACGCCGTGGCCCCAGAAGCGGCGCCCGACCCAGTAGCCGAGGTGGCCGACGCGGCGCTGCGGGTCGAGGCGCAGGCCGACACAGCCGATCAGCAGCTCGCGCCCGTCCTCCTCGCCGGTGATGACCAGGTGGCAGGCGCGCCCCGCGGCCAGCTCCTCGGCGGAGCGCACGATCCACTCGTCGGCGACCGCCTTGGGGTAGGGGAACGGCAGGCGCGAGAGCATGCGCACCACCGCCCAGTCGTTGACCAGGCGGAAGATCTCGTCCGCGTCCGCGGCCACGGGCGGGCGCAGGCGCAGGCGCTCGGTGGCCAGCGGCACGAAGCCCGCGCCCAGGCCAGCAGGGGGCGCGGGGTCGTCCACGCCCGTGGGGGAATCGGTCATCGTGGGCGGCGCCGGGGCGGGCGGATGCTGTGCCGGCACGAAGGCCCTCCGGGGGGCGCCGTCAGCTCCTGTAGCTGCCGTTGATGTCGATGTAGCCGTGCGTGAGGTCGCAGGTCCAGGCCGTGCCGCTGCCCTTGCCGAGGCCGAGGTCGACGGTGATCTCGACCTCGCGGCCCTTCATGTGCGCGACCACCGGCGTCTCGTCGTAGCCGGGCACGACGGCGCCGTCGCGCGCCATCCAGGTGCCGCCCACGGCGACGGACAGCGTGTCGCGGTCCGCCGGCTCGCCGGACTTGCCAACGGCCATGACGATGCGGCCCCAGTTCGCGTCCTCGCCGGCGATCGCGGTCTTGACCAGCGGCGAGTTCGCCACCGCCATCGCCACGCGCTGCGCCGAGCCCTTGGAGGCGGCGCCGGTGACGTCGATGCGCACGAGCTTCTGCGCGCCCTCGCCGTCGCGCACCACCTGGATCGCCAGCTCCAGGAGCAGGTCGGCGAGCTGCTCGCGGAAGTCGCGCAGCACGTGGCCGCCGCCGTCGGGCACGTGCTTGTGCTCGGCCTGCCCGGTCGCGAACAGCAGCACGGTGTCGCTGGTCGAGGTGTCGGAGTCCACGGTGGTGCGGTTGAAGCTGGTCGCCACGCCCTTCGACAGGGCGTCCTGCAGGGCGGCGGCGGGAATTTTCGCGTCAGTGGCGACGAAGCACAGCATGGTCGCCATGTCCGGCGCGATCATGCCGCTGCCCTTGGCGATGCCGGTGATGCGGACCTCGTGCTTCCCGATGCGCGCGATGCGGGTCGCGGCCTTGGGGAAGGTGTCCGTGGTCATGATGCCGCGCGCCGCGTCGGCCCAGCCGTCGGGGCTGAGGCCTGCGTGCAGCGCCGGCAGCGTGTCGACGATGCGCGCGGGGTCGAGCACCTCGCCGATCACCCCGGTCGAGGCCAGGAACACCTGCTTCGGCTTGCAGTCGAGCAGCTCGGCGGCGGCGTCGGCGGTGGCCCGCGTGGTCTCGCGCCCCGCCTTGCCGGTGAACACGTTGGCGTTGCCGGCGTTGACGACGACGCCGCGCGCCTGGCCGCCCTTCAGCGCGTCGCGGCACCAGTCGATCGGCGCGCCCGGGCACTTGTTGCGGGTGAACACGCCGGCGGCGGCGGTGCCGGGGGCGAGCTCGATCATCACGAGGTCGGTGCGGCCCTTGTAGCGGATGCCGGCCGCGGCGGCGCCGAGGCGCACGCCCGCGACCGGCGGCAGGTCCGGGAGCCCGATGGCGAGCGGCGAGGCCTTGGCGCTCATGGGCGCGCCCGCCCGGCCGCCTTCGGGGCTCCCGGGGGCCTCACTTCGCTGCGGCCGGCGGCTGCGCCGGGGCGACGCCCTCGGCGGCGGGGGCCTGCTCGCCCGGCTTGATGGCCGCGCCGGCCACGGTGAAGCGCTCCACCTTGACCTGGGCGCGCGCCTTCTCGAGCGCCGCCTTGACCGCGTTCTGCACCAGGGTCTGGCGGATCTCGTCGTGCGCCTGGGCGAAGTCGACGGGCGGCGCGGTGCGGGTGCCGAGCACCTGGATCACGTGGTAGCCGTAGCGGGTGTGGATCGGCTCCTGCGTGAACTCGTTGGGCTTCATCGCGAAGGCTGCGGTGGAGAACTCGGGCAGCATGTCGCCCTTCTTGAACCAGCCGAGGTCGCCGCCGTTCTGCGCGCCGGGGTCCTTGCTGTCCTGCTTGGCGAGCTTCTCGAAGTCGGCGCCGCCCTTGAGCTGCTTGATGATGTCCTTCGCCTTGTCCTCGCTGTCGACCAGGATGTGGCGGGCGTGGACCTCCTCCTCGCCGGGCTTGCTGGCGTAGTCGGCGTCGTACTTGGCCTTGATCGCCTCCTCGGAGATCCTCGGCGTGACCTCGCGGGTCAGCACGGCGTTCTGCAGCGTGGTGTCCTCGGCGCGGCGCAGCTGGTCCTGGACCTCGGGGGTCTTGTCGAGGCCTTCCTTCTTGGCCTCGATCACCACGGCCTGGCGGTCGATCAGCTGGTCGAGCAGCATCGGGTACAGCACCGGCTTGGGCATGCCGCGCAGCTGCTGCGGCAGGGACTCGGCGGCGACCGTGAGGTCCGACATCCTGATCTCGTGGCCGTCGACGCTCGCGAGCACCGGGTCGCCCGGCGGCAGGCCGACCAGCGCGGGCGAGCCGGGCGCGAACGGGACGGGGCGGCCGTCCGGGCCGAGCTGCGGGGCGGCGGCGGCGGCGGGCGGGGCCTCTGCGTCGGAGTCCGTGCCCTGGGCGGCGGCCTGCGCCGGCGTGGCATGGGCGGGCGGCTTCTGGCTGGGCGGCAGGAGGGCGGCCGGCGGGGCGCCGGTGGGCGACATCGCGGCGCGGGTGTCGTGGCCGGGCTGGGCGGGCTGGGCCGACGCGGGCAGGGCCTGCGCGCACAGGGCGGCCGCCGCGAGCGCGGTGGCCAGGGGGGTGAGCCGCATGGGAGTTACCTCGGATTATGGTCGGCCCGCGTTGGCCCGCGGCGCCTGTTGATCTCGGCGGGATCATGGCCGACCCCCGCCGTGCCCACAACCAACCGGACGATGAATTCGCGGCAGGCTTTGGGCGGGGGCAAAGCAAGCAAGGCCAGAGGCTCTGCCTCTGGACTCCGCCAGGGCGAGCCGCCCTGGATTGGCCTTGCTTAGGGAAGCCGGTCCAGGGGCGGCTCGCCCCTGGCGGGTTTGGGCGTAGCAGCCAAAGGTTCCGACGATCCGCTTGGATCGTTGGAATGGCCGCGGAGGGAGAGCCCATGCCTGCTTTCTCGCGGCGGGCGTCGGTTGACCCCGCGGGGTGCGGGTCCTATCTGGACGCAAGCCCCGCCGGCAGCCTGCCGTCGGTTCGCGCCCTCGTTCCGGCGCCCTCCGGCCGGCCGGGATGGCGCCAGAGCGCTGCATTCCGAGGCCCGCCATGTTCTCAAGCTTTGCCCGCCTGTTCGGCACCAGCAACGAGCGCTCGCTGCGCCACTACCGGCGCCGCCTGCCGCAGATCAACGCGCTGGAGCCCGAGGTCGCGGCGCTCTCCGACGACGCGCTGCGCGGTCGCACCGCCGCCTTCCGCGAGCGGCTGGCGGCGGGCGCCACCCTGGACGACGTGCTGCCCGAGGCGTTCGCCGTGGTGCGCGAGGCGTCGCGCCGCGTGCTGGGGATGCGCCACTTCGACGTGCAGCTCGTGGGCGGCATGGTGCTCAACGACGGCAAGATCGCCGAGATGAAGACCGGCGAGGGCAAGACGCTGGTCGCCACGCTGCCGGTCTACCTCAACGCGCTGCCGGCCAAGGGCGTGCACGTCGTCACCGTCAACGACTACCTGGCGGCGCGCGACGCCGAGGAAATGGGGAAGCTGTACGGCTTCCTCGGGCTGAGCGCAGGCGTGATCGTGCACGGGCTGTCGGACGACCAGCGCCGGGCGGCGTACGCGTGCGACATCACGTACGGGACCAACAACGAGTTCGGCTTCGACTACCTGCGCGACAACATGAAGTATCGCCTGGAAGACATGGTCCAGCGCCCGTTCGCGTTCGGCATTGTCGACGAGGTGGACTCGATCCTGATCGACGAGGCGCGCACGCCGCTCATCATCTCGGGGCCGGCGGAGGATTCCTCGGACTTGTACCGCCAGGTCAACGCGGTGATGGTTGAGGCGGTGCGCGACCCGACGGTCTACGACAAGGACGAGAAGATGAAGTCCGTCGCGCTGACCGAGGAGGGCTCGGAGCGCGTCGAGGAGATGCTGAGGGACGCCGGTGTCATCACCGAGGGCAACCTCTACGACATCTTCAACGTGGCCGTGGTCCACCACGTGCAGCAGAGCCTGCGAGCGCACACGCTGTTCGCGCGCGACGTCGAATACATGGTCAGGGACGACAAGATCGTCATCGTCGACGAGTTCACCGGGCGGATGATGGAGGGGCGGCGCTACTCGGAGGGGCTGCACCAGGCGCTGGAGGCGAAGGAGTTCGTCACGGTGCAGCAGGAGAACCAGACGCTCGCCTCGATCACCTTCCAGAACTACTTCCGGCTGTTCCCCAAGCTCGCGGGCATGACCGGGACGGCGCTGACCGAGGCGGACGAGTTCGCCGAGATCTACAAGCTCGACGTCATCGAGGTGCCGACCAACGTGCCGGTCGCGCGCGTCGACGGGCACGACGAGGTCTACCGGACGGCGGCCGAGAAGTACGAGGCGGTGGCCGGGCTGATCGAGGAGGCCAAGGGGCGCGGGCAGCCGGTGCTCGTGGGCACCACCAGCGTGGAGCGATCGGAGCTGCTGAGCAGCATCCTGGACCGGCGGGGGATCCGGCACTCGGTGCTCAACGCCAAGTTCCACGAGAGGGAGGCGGTGATCGTGGCGCAGGCGGGGGCGCCGGGGTCGATCACGATCGCGACGAACATGGCCGGGCGCGGGACCGACATCAAGCTGGGCGGCAACGTCGAGATGCGGGTGCGCCAGGAGGTCGGCGAGCATGCGGACGAGGCGGTGCTGGCAGAGCGCGAGGCGGCGATCCGCGCGGAGGTCGCGCACAACCAGCCGCTGGTGAAGGCGGCCGGCGGGCTGCTGGTGATCGGCACGGAGCGGCACGAGAGCCGGCGCGTGGACAACCAGCTGCGCGGGCGCTCGGGGCGGCAGGGGGACCCGGGGGAGAGCCGGTTCTTCCTGTCGCTTGAGGACGACCTGATGCGGATCTTCGGGTCCGAGCGGATGGGGGGCATGCTGCAGCGCCTCGGCCTGAAGGAGGGCGAGGCGATCATCCATCCGTGGATCAACCGCGCGCTGGAGAAGGCGCAGAAGAAGGTCGAGGCGCGCAACTTCGACACGCGCAAGAACGTGCTGAAATACGACGACGTCATGAACGACCAGCGCAAGGAGGTCTACGCCCAGCGCCGCGAGTTCATGCGCGCGGACGACGTGTCGGCGACGCTCGCCGAGATGCGGGCCGAGGTGGCGGAGGCGATGGTGGACCGCCACCTGCCCGAGCGCGCGTTCGCGGAGCAGTGGGCGAGCGAGGCGCTGGCCGAGGACCTGCGGCGGGTGCTGGCGGTCGACGTGCCGGTCGGCGCGTGGGCGCAGGAGGACGGCATCGACGTGGCGACCGTGCGCGAGCGCGTGGTCGCGGCCGCCGACGGGCAGATGGCGGCCAAGGCCGCGAACCTCGGGCCGGAGCTGATGCGCTACGTCGAGAAGACGCTGCTGCTCCAGAACCTGGACGCGGTGTGGAAGGAGCATCTGCTGACGCTCGACCATCTGCGGCAGGGGATCTGGCTGCGTTCGCTGGGGCAGAAGGATCCGCTGAACGAATACAAGAGCGAGGCCTTCGCCCTGTTCAACGCCATGCTCGACGACCTCAAGGAGCGGGTCACGTCCATGCTGGCGCGCGTCGAGCTGAGCCCGCAGGAGCCGATGCCGGAGTTCGCGCACCCGCCGGCCTACACCATCGAGAGCCATCCGGACGCGGACCAGATGACCGCGGCCGGGCCGGCCATGGCGATGGCGCTCGCGGATCCGGTGCTGATCGAGAGCGTGCCGCTTGTCGCGGTCGATCCGGACGACCCCGCGACCTGGCAGGCGACGCCGCGCAACGCGCTGTGCCCGTGCGGGTCGGGGAAGAAGTTCAAGCACTGCCATGGGCGGCAGCTCTGAAGGCAAGAAAGGCCAGAGGCTCTGCCTCTGGACTCCGCCAAGGGAAGCCCCTTGGATGGCTTCTCTTAAGTAATGGGATCAAAGGGTCCTCGGACCCTTTGCGGGTCCGGGCAGAGCCCGGCCTTGCTTTCTAACTTAGTCGCGCCGTTCTTCGTGCTGGTCTGGGCGACCGGGTTTGTCGCGGCGCGGCTGGTGGCGCCGCACGTCCAGCCGCTGGGGTTCCTGTGCCTGCGCTACGCGGTGGCGAGCTGCGTGCTGGCGGTGATGGCGGTGGCGTCCGGGGCGCGGTGGCCGCGCGGGCGGGGGTTGCGCGACGCCGTGGTGGCGGGGCTGCTGATCCAGGCGGGGTATCTCGGCGGGGTGTTCTGGGCGGTGCGGCACGGGCTGCCGGCGGGGCTGTCGGCGCTGATCGTGGGGATGCAGCCGCTGCTCACCGCGGCGCTGGCGTGGCGGATGCTCGGCGAGAGGGTGGGCGCGCGGCGATGGGCGGGGATCGCGGTGGGGTTCGCGGGCGCGGGGCTCGTGGTCGCGCCGGTGGTGATGGCGTCGGCGGGGCAAGGGGTGCCGGCGGCGGCGGTCGCGGTGTGCCTGGGGGCGATGGTGTCGATCACGCTGGGCACGATCTGGCAGAAGCGCACCGGCGGGGCGGGCGACCTGCGCACGGCGCTGGCGGTGCAGTACGCGGCGTCGCTCGCGGTGACGGCGCCGGTGGCGCTCGCGCTGGAGGGCGGGGCGCAGGTGTTCGACGGGTCGTGGCAGGCGTGGGCGGGG
Organism: Janthinobacterium lividum; assembly: GCA_050920955.1. Lineage (GTDB taxonomy): Bacteria > Pseudomonadota > Alphaproteobacteria > Acetobacterales > Acetobacteraceae > CAXSEF01. Next base: position 43,403 of record JBPBQS010000238.1, read on the forward strand.
CTGCTGTGGGCGTCGCTCGGGCTGTCGGTCGGGGCGGTGTCGCTGCTGATGGTGCTGATCCGGCGCGGGGCGGTCGCAGGGGTCGCGACGCTGCTCTACCTGGTGCCGCCAGTCGCGGCGGCGATGGCGTTCGCGGCGTTCGGCGAGGTGCTCACGCCGGTGCAGGTCGGGGGCATGGCCGTCGCGGTGGCGGGGGTGGCGCTGTCGCAGGGCGTGCGGGCTTGAGCAGGAAGCAAGGTTGAGGCTCCGCCTCAAACTCCGCCAAAGGCTCGCCTTTGGAAACCCACATTGAAGGCAAGGGGTCGTGCCGGGCGGGATGGCGAGGTGGTTCGGGCGGCATGGCGGGCGCGTTGGAGCCACGAGGGCGGGGTGAGGCGCGTCGTTCGTGGCGGCGCGCGTGCCCGGTTGTGCGGGGTTTGTCGAGAGGTTCGGCAGGGTCAGGGATGGTCGTTTTTCGACGTGCGATATGCAGATTGTCCTGCGCGGCAGGACGGATTGGGCGGAATCCGTCACGGGGGGCGTGACGGATAGGGCCTGTTTTGTCCTGCGCGGCAGGACGAAACAGGGATTTAAAGGGGGTTTGTCCTGCGCCGCAGGACGGAAGCGTTCCGTGGTGCGGGGTCAACCTGGCCGCAAATCCTGGCACGGATTGCGTGGGCGGGATCCGTGCCGGCGTGCGGGACAGGAACAGGGCCGTCCGGTTCGGGTCGGAAGGGAGGGGCTTGTGCCGGTTCGGGTCGGTGGGGAGGGCCGGACAGGACGCCGGAGTTCGGCCCACGCGGGAGCCTGGGCGAGCGCCGGAACGGCCTGAAGCCTGGCCGGGGGTACCGGTGGCGGCTTCATCAGGGTCGGCGGCTTGGATTG